>CAIWZS010000418.1 GCA_903917235.1 uncultured Planctomycetaceae bacterium
GATTGTTCGTTCGCAATTCCGCTGAGATGGCGTGTTTTTCCCTGCCGCAGTGATGTCGTGATGAAGAGGGGTGAGGTGTCGCGGAGCAGTGGGCTTGCCTGCGAAAAAAAGTGGTAGGGTGGCTGGGGGATTGGGGAATCTCGCGACATACGGACGGCTCTGTTTCGGCTCGGCAGCGCACCTATGTCCGGAGCGTGCGGTCGCGTCAGGTCAGGGGAGGGTGGCCGAGGCCTCGCGTCGAGCGTGCGTCGGGCGAGTCGCATGCTGACCCGTGGTCATGGAGTGTGCGATGCCCTGAAGCGGATGGCCGAGGGGTGGGGTGACGCGCGGAGAGCCCTCGTTCGTGGCGGTTGTGGTCGCAGTGGCGCCCGGAGGCCTGGATGACTTCGGGTGTGCCGGCCGAACGCCGTCGCCCGATCGCATCCAAGGTGCTCGATACGACCTCCGTCGGATCGCGATGCAGGTGTAGGGCGCCGCGAAGAGCGACCAGGGAGTGGGGCCCCGGATCTCCCCTGCCGTGGCCCCGCCGCCCGCTGCTTCGCCGCCGGGTTTCGCTCCGGAGCACCCCAGGCCGGCGCAGGACGATCCCCGGGCGTGCGGCTTTCGGCTCGGTCGTCGTGCGCGTCGAGGGAGCCCGACGGCCGGTCAGGAGCCGACGGGAACGGCCAACAGCAGCACTTCCCAGGCCCGTCCGGACCGATCCACGGCGACGCCGACGCCCGCGTCACGCAGTCGGGCGTTGAGGAGTTCGGCACGGGTGCCCGGGTCCAGGGCCCTGGTTCGCTCGCCCGCGTTCTCGGCCGGCTCGCAGAAAACCTCCTGGTGGGCGAATGCGCACCGATATCCGCTGGCCCCGATGCGGTCATTGCCGAAGGACTCGCCTTCGAAGAGATGGGCCACGCGATCATGGCGGAGCATGTTCGCCGCGTGGGCGCGAGCGGACCGCGTCAGCCGCTCGTCGAGACCGAGCGGCGGAAGTCCCGCCACCAGACGCAGCCGGTTGATCTCCTCGAAGAGCCGATTTTCGATCCGATCGGGCAGGTCCACCGGTGCCGGATTCGCGTCGGCATCCTGCGACGTTACGACGGGCTTGAAAGACGTGCGGATCCGACCGTCGGCCTCGTCCGGTCGCCGGAGCGGCGTCCAGCCCGCCAGTCGCACCGTGCCGGCCGCCAGGGCCAGCGGCAGCATCGCCGCCGCCGTCCACCGCCATCCTCTCTTCGGCCGATGGAAGAGGGCATACCGTGCGCTCCGTCGGCAAGCGGTCCGACCCGTGTCGAGGAATGCCGAGAGGTGCGCGGCGAGTTCCTCGGCCGATGAATACCTTTGCGTGGGATCGGCGCGGAGGCACCGCTTCACGATCGCCCGCAGTTCGCCCGGCACCCCGTCGAGCCGCTCCCAGCCCGCGACGCCGCCCCGGACCGCCCGCTGCAGGGATGCCATCACGCTCGCGGCCTCGTAGGGGGCGTGGCCGGTGAGCATCGCGAACAGGAGGCTGCCGATGCCGTGCAGATCGGTCGCCGGGCCCGTTTCACCGAGCGACGGATCGAGGCCCGTCTGCTCGGCGGCCATGTAGCTCGGCGTGCCCAGGATCGTGTCGGCGACGGTCAATTCCCGGCTGGCGTCGTCCGGCCGAGCGAGCCCGAAGTCGATCAGCTTGACCGTTTCCCCGTGTCCGTCGGCGGCCGGGGCCGCCAGCAGCACGTTGTCGGGCTTGAGGTCGCGGTGGATGATCCCCGCGCCGTGCAGGTCGACGAGTGTCTTCGCCAGTTCGAGGGCGATGGCGGCGGCCCGTGGCGGATCGAGGACTCCCTCGTCGATGCGGTCCTGCAGGGTGCGGCCGTCGATCCACTCGAGGACCAGGTACGGCCGGTCCCGCCAGATCCCCGTGGCATGGATGGCGACCACTCCCGGGTGGGCCAGTCGCGCGAGCAGCCTCGCCTCGCGGAGCGCGCGGTGCCGTCCGGCTTTGCCGTGAATCGCGTGCGACGAGAGGAGCTTGATGGCGACCGGTCGGTCGATCGCCGTGTCGCGGGCACGGTAGATCGTGGCCATGCCGCCCCAGCTGTGGAGCGTGATGCCGTCATACCCGGGGATGGCCGGTGTTTCCTCGCAGACATCGTCGGCGAGTGGCCGCGGCTCCGCCCGCAGGGCCCGCAACCGCCGCTCGAAGGCGAGGGTGTCCCTGCCGACGGCCGTGTCGGCGCAGGCCAGGTCGCTCAGGCTCCAGCTGTCGGCCATCCGCGAGAACGCCGCGGAGCATCGCGGGCAATCACGGATATGGTCGAGGTCGCGGCTGCGGTCGGGCTCGGCCACCGAATCCTCGAGCAACGCCAGGAACCGGTCCGGCGACGGACAGGCGTGCGGCTCGCCGTTCATGCCCCGCCTCCCAGCCGTACCTCGAGCTCGGTCAGTGTCTCGCGGATCATCCGCTGCACCTTCTTGCGGGCCACGTACGCGGTGTTGACCTCCATGCCGAGCTCGTCCGCGACGGCGGCCCCCGACAGGCCGTGCATCGCCAGCAACTCGAAGGCCCGCCACGTGTGCGGCTTCACCCGTGCCTGCACCTCGCGCATGGCGACCGCCACCAATTCCGTGTCGTAGGCGGCCTCGATGCGGGCGATGAGGTCTTCCCGAGCGGGCAGGGAGTCGAGCAATTCGTGCACGTCTTCCAACTGCCCGAGCGGCTCGGCCTTCCGCCGCCGCGAGCGGTCGGACACCGCCGACGTCACGATCCTTCGCAGATAGCCGCGGAAGCGCCGCGACGGATCGTACTCGAACCCCTCCGCATGCCGCCAGAAACGCACGAGCACGTCCTGGGCGACGTCCTGGGCATCGTCTTCCTGCAGACCGTACCGACGGCACCACCGCACGACGTGTCGGCCGTAGATCCGCACGAACTCTTCCCAGGCCGACGCATCGTCCGGCGCGTCGTGCAGCCGCAACAAGAGCGACGCACGTGTGAGGAGGGAAGACCGTGGCATCCGACGGGCTCCTCGCCGAACGAACGGGCCGCAACGGACGGCGACCACCACCCCCGGATGCGGACTGGGACTCCCGGAAGGAGCACCCTGGCACTTTCTACGGGTCGAACCCCCCATTGTCCAGTTGCAGGGCGGTGCTCTCGCGAAACCGGTGGCCGCTGCCATCACTTTCCCTCCGCGAATCCCGTAATGGGAGTGGAAGGCTGTCGGAGTGCTCCGATCCGCGCTTCCATGCGGCGCCGGTACACGGGCTCGAGCGAGGAAAAGGTCGCCCTTCGGCACCGCGTGGTGCCGCCGGTCGCGGTGTGCCGTTCCCGCGGCCGAACCCGCCGGCACGGGATTCGTCCCCACCCTCCACGCCAGACGATGCAACCTCCCTCCTGAGGAAACGAAAGGATCGCTTCCATGAATCGACTCTCCCTGCTCACGACGCTGACGCGAGGCGTTTTTCGCGTGCATGCCCCCCGGTCTTGCCGAGCGGGGCTGTTCCCCGCCTTGCTCGCGTGTCTCGTCGCCGTCGGCGCCGCGGCGCCCGCCCGCGCCGGGGTGGTCATCGTCCCGCAAACGAACGACGACGGGTGGATCGAGTTCTCCTGGAGCGGTTCGCTCGACCTCACCGGCGCGAGTTCGTACGGGCAGGTGGGTGGCATGGCGCTCTCGGTGTTCCCGGCGGTCGGGTTCTTGACGATGGCATCCACCGACGTCTTCAACACCCAGTGGGCCGTCACGGGCGTCGGAGCCGGTCCTTTCGGGAACGGCACCTTGTACCAGGACGGCTACAACGTGTCCGCGAATACGACCGGCAACGCGAGCTTCAGCGTATCCAACAGTGTCACCCTGCCGACGTCGTATGTCTCGGGCTCGCCTCTTCAGGGAATCCTGACGTTCACGGGCGTCACGTACGCCGACATGCAATTCATTCCGGGCACGTACACGTGGACGCTCCTGGGGAGCGGCGACACGGTCGTGATGGAAATCGCCGCCGTCCCCGAGATCGACCCCGCCGGGATGGGTAGCGTGCTCGCTCTGGTGACCGGCGGCCTCTGCCTGATCGAACGGCGGCGGCGGCAGACGGCGTGACCGACGTCGTCGCCGTGCTGCCGGCCCGTCCTGCGCGGCAAGGGCCGACGGACGCCCGATGCCGCGTGCTGCCGGCCGCGTCTCCTGCTCGAAATCACTCCTCAGCAAGCGTTTGCCGACCTCTCGAAGGGACCACCGATGATGCTCCGAGACTGCCGGCCGAGCCCGAGCGCGATGTCGCGGCCCATGAACGCCGGACGAGGAATGTCGATCGTCTCGCTTCGCGGCTCACTGTGGTGGTCCTGCCGCGCCGCGGTGGCCGTCGCGGCATGGTGCCTGGCGACAGGGTCGGCCGATGCCGAGCCGATCACCATCGACTGGGTGACGGTCGGCGATCCGGGCAATGCTGCCGACACCACCGGCTACGGTGCGGTGGCCGGTGAATACAAGATCATGAAATTCGAGTTCACCAACGCGCAGTACGTCGACTTCCTCAATGCGGTCGATCCCAACGCCCAGAACCTGCGGTCCCTCTACAATCCGCAAATGGACACCAGTCCCTACGGTGGGATCGGATATCTGTTTTTTGCCGCGGCAGGCACCAAGTACCGGGTTCGAACGAACATGGGCGACAAGCCGGTGAACTTCGTGGATTGGTTCGACGCCGCCCGTGTCGCCAACTGGATGCACAATGGCCAAGGATCGGGCAGCACCGAAACGGGAGCGTACACGCTGAATGGGGCCACGAGTGGCGAGGCCGTTGCCCGCAACCCGGGTGCGCTGTTCTACGTACCCAATGAAGACGAGTGGTACAAAGCGGCATACTACAAGGGTGGCAGTGCGAACGCCGGATACTGGGACTACGCGACCCAAAGCGACTCGGCGCCGTCGCCGGTGTCCGCCGGACCGACGGGCATCGGCTCGGCCGGACCGAACGGGAACTTCGCCAACTACTACCAAGGGGCTGACTGGAACGGGCGGCGCGGCAACTTCACGACCATCGGCACCAACGGCGGGCCCAGCGCCTACGGAGCCCTGGACATGAGTGGCAACGCGCTGGAGTGGAACGATCTCGACGGCACCCCCAGCCTGTTTCGTGGCTATCGAGGTGGCAGTTTCATCGCCAACGATTCGTTCGCGGTGTCATCGGCCTACCGCCTCTTCCAGTACACGACGACGAGCCTCGACACGATGGGTTTCCGTCTCGCCGGTGTGTCCGCCCAGCCCGTCCCCGAGATCGACCCCGCCGGGATGGGTAGCGTGCTCGCGCTCGTGACCGGCGCCCTGGGCCTGCTCGAGCGGCGGCGGCGGAAGACGGCGTGACCGACGTCGTCACCGTGCTGCCGGCCCGTCCTGCGCGGCAAGGACCGACGGAGGGCCGGTGCTGGGGCCGTTCGGGACGCGGGGCGAGGCGCTGCGCGCGCAAGAGCGGGTGGGCGGTCGCGATCCGTGACCTGAACGACCACGCTCCGCGGCTCGTGGCCAAGGAGTTATCCGCGCCGCCGGACTTCCTCGTGAGCCATCGCGAATAAAGCTGTCTTCTGAAAGGGTGACGTGTGGAGGCGTCACGCGATTGTCTCCATGGAGCAGCCCGAAAAGCACGTCCGAATAGGGCACGATCCGTAGTTGATGCAGCCGCACGCTCGGCTGTCTCCGTCGGCCAAAAGCGCCGCGGCCAGGCGCAGACTCCAGGAAGCCCGGTCGCGCGGACCGGTCGCCCGGCGCCGGGGGATTTCGTTGGCCTCCCTACGGCAGCAGGTAGAGCCCGATCCCCCGCACTTCGTCCCGGGCCCACCAGCCCCGGAGGCCGACGGCGAATTGCC
>CAIWZS010000419.1 GCA_903917235.1 uncultured Planctomycetaceae bacterium
ACTCCACCTCCGCGATCGACACCCTGCTCGGCAAATGACCGCCGCCCCACGAGGTCTGCTCGGCCCATGAAAAACTCGTTCACGATGCTCGTCGGTGCGGTGATCGCCGCCGTGCTGCTCTCCCACATGTTCCTGTATCAGGTGCGCTACGATCAGGTCGCCGTACGCACCACCTTCGACAAGGCGGACGAGACGAGCGTCCAGGCGACGCCCGGCCTGAAGTGGCGGCTTCCGTGGCCCATCCACAAGGTCACGCACTACTCCAAGCGGCTCCAGCTCCTCGAGGACCGCATCGAGGAGCTGCAAACGGCCGATGGCAAGAGCGTCATCGTCCGGACCTACCTCACCTGGCGGATCGACAACCCGCTCGACTTCTACGTGACGCTCAAGGATCCCGGCGAGGCGAGTCGTCAGTTGTCGAGCCGCCTCCGCGAAATCCGTGGCGTCATCAGCCGCTACCGCCTCGACGAGCTCGTCAATCTCGACCGCGATCGGCTCAAGCTCACAGCGATCGAGGAAGAGGCCCGCTCGGCGCTCGATGCGTCGCTCTCCCAGTCGGGGTACGGGCTGAAGGTCGAGAGCGTGGGCCTTTCGAAGATCGTCCTTCCCGAGGCGACCACCGAGAAGGTCTTCGAAACCATGATCAAAACCCGCGAACGGCTCGCGGAGAACGCGCTCCAGGAGGGTCAGGCCCAGGCCTCGGCGATCCGCAGCGAGGCGCAGAGCGCGAGGGATCGGATCCTCGCCTTCGCGGAGCGCCGCGCGCAGGCGATCCGCTCGCAGGGCGATCGCGAGGCGTCCGATGAATACGCGCGCTTCGCGCGCAACGAGGATTTCGCCATCTTCCTGCGGAAGGTCGAGGCCCTCAAGAAGATGCTCGATCACAACACGACGTTCGTGCTCTCGGCGGACACCCTGGGAATACTCGACTGGTTCAGCCGCGAACCTGGCGGCACGGCGGTCACGCCGACGGCGGGGAGTCGCGTCGCCGTCGACGGAGTGAAACCATGAGCCGGATTCCGCCGGTGCAGGCGATCTCGGGCACGGCAGCGGCCTCGGATGCGCCCGCCACCCGAGACGATCTGCCGCTCGATCCGGCCCAGCAGTCGCTGGCCGAGGCCCTGCGGGTGAGTTTCGGCATCCTCAAGGTCGCGATGCTCGGGCTGCTCGTGGCGTACGGCTTCAGCGGGACGTTCAGCGTCGGCTCCAATGAGGTCGCCCTGAGGCTCCGCTTCGGCGAGTACGTCGGCGCGCCGGATGAACGCGTGCTCGAGCGCGGCACGTACCTCGCCGCCCCCTTTCCAATCGAGCAGGTGATCAAGGTCGACACGCGGCCGATGACGCTCTCGCTGGATCGGGAGTTCTGGTACGAGAGCGGTGTGGGCGACCAGGGCAAGACCCGCGAGCAGATCCGCAACTCCAGGGGCGGCCCCCTGAACCCCCTGCTGGACGGCTCGCTCATCACGGGCGACATGAACATCGCGCACGCCCGCTGGACGGTCACCTATCGCGTCACCGATCCGGTGGCCTACGTGACGAACGTCGGGGATCGTCCGCTCGGAGAAAAACTCGTGCGGTGCGCGATGCAGCAGGGCATCGTCCACGCGATCGCCCAACTCGCCGCCGATGACCTGCTCAAGGGCGTGGTCAACCGGGAGGCGGCGACGGCGGTCGCCCAGCGGCGGCTTGCCGACATGGCCACGGGCATCACGATCGAGCAGCTGGCCCTCGACCAGGTATCCGCACCGGTACGCGTGATCGGCAGCTTCGACGCCGTGACCACGGCGGAGACCGACCGCGCCCAGCGGGTCGTCGCCGCCTGGCAGGACCGCGCCAGGATTCTCGGCGAAACGGCCGGCGAGGGGAGCGACGGGCTGCTCCAGCTGCTCGATCGATACGAGCGCGCGGCCGAGGCTGACACGCCGGAAAGCGCGGCGGCGGCCGAGCGGGCGATCGACGAGGCGCTCGAGGCTTTGCGGGTCGGCGATGCGTCGATCGGGGGCGACGTGGCCCAGGCGATCAACGGCGCGAGGACGTACCGCACGCAGGTCGTCGAACGCGTCAAGGGCGACCGCGAGACGTTCGAGCGGCTGCTGCCGCAGTTCGAACAGAATCCGCGCATCATCCTCTCCCGACTGTGGGAGGACGCGCGGGAGCGCATCCTGACCGGCGACGTCGAGACCTTCTACACCGCCCCCGGGCGGCTGGAGCTCCAACTCAACCGGGATCCGCAGATCCAGCAGGAGCGACAGAAGCAGCAGATTCGTTCGCTCAAGGACGCCCAGTCGGAGTTTCGTCGATGAGCATGGAGTCCGACATCGACGTGATGTGCGTCGGGTTGACGAAGACGTTTCGTGATTTCTGGATGCGCCCCCGGGTGAGGGCCGTCGAGGGAGTCGACCTGCAGATTCGCCGCGGGCAGATCTACGGCCTGCTCGGCCCCAACGGCTCCGGAAAGAGCACCACGATCAAGATGCTGCTCGGATTGCTCGCGCCCACGAGCGGCCGGATCGCCGTGCTGGGCCGCCGCCCCCGGGATGTCGCCAGCAAACAACACGTCGGGTATCTGCCGGAGGAGAGCTACCTCTACCGCTTTCTCTCCGCTCGCGAGACGCTCGACTACTACGGGCGACTCTTCCGGCTGCCGGCCGCCGTGCGCCGCGAGCGGACCGACCGCCTCCTGGAAATGGTGGGCCTCGAGGCCGTCGAACATCGACCGGTCGGGGAATTCTCGAAGGGCATGCAGCGTCGCGTCGGCCTGGCGCAGAGCCTGATCAACGACCCGCAGTTGCTGATCCTGGACGAACCGACGAGTGGCATGGATCCGGTGGGCGCACGACAGATCAAGGATCTGATCGCCGACCTCGGCCGCCGTGGCAAGACCGTGCTCCTCTGCACGCACCAACTGACGGATGTGGAGGATCTCTGCGACCGCGTCGCCATCATGTTCGGGGGCCGCGTGCGGGCTGAGGGCACGTGCGACGACCTGCTCGTGCAGGAGGCGCTGACGACGATCCGTACGCCGGCGCTCTCGGCAGAGGTGATCGCCGAGATCCGCGACCTGCTCGCCCGCCGCGGGATCGGTCAGTGTGACGTGGAGCGGCCGAGGCGACGCATGGAGGCCCTCTTCCTCGAGATCGTCGATCGGGCCCGAGCCGAGGGACTGGATACCAGCGGCGCCCGGTCGGGCGGTGCCGTGGCGGCGTTTCTTCGCGGCGCGACTCCGCCGACCGCCTTGCAGGATTCCGGTTCGGCCGGCGCGACGCCCGAGCAGGCCGATGCGGGACCGGTCGACGACGCGCTCATCGAAAGCCTCGTGCAGCGCGGCTAGGGGGGCGTCACGTGGGCCGCATTGTCGTGAGCGAAGATCCTGCGGCGGCCGCCATCCGCTCCGAGGATCGTCCAGGCACACTGACTGGCGCCGGAGTCGGCACGTGGCTCGCCTTGCTCGCAGGGATCGGCGGTATCGGGCTCGGTGCGGCGCACCTGCTGGATGCCCAAGGTGCCACCACGTCCGCCGTCGGTGTCCGGCTTGCCGCGCTCGCCGCAGCTGCGGCATGGACCGTGGGGGGCGTGTTCTGGCTGGCGAGCGGCCGGTCGCCCTGGCGGCTTGCGACGCCCTGTCTCATCGCCGGGGTGTCGGGACTCGTGTCCGCCGAGGCTGCCGCGGCGTTCGCCGGTGTGGGCGCCGGCGTCGCGATCCTCGCCGCCACCGTGGCCGTGAGCCTCCGGATCGTGTGGCGGGCCTTCCGGTCGATCCCGCCGCGGCGGCCCTTCGCAATCGGCGCGATCGCCACCCTCGGCACGGCTTTCGTCGTCTGGTTTCTCGTCCGGCACGGGTGGCTCGTCGCGGCGACGGGGTTGACCGGCATCGCGGCGATGATGCTTGGGTGCTGCCTCGGTGTCGTCGGGATCCGGGCGTTCTTGGGGGGAGGAACGGGCATCAGTGGTGTCGCCCGCACGGTTGTCGACGAGGCGCTGCGGATGCGGGCGGCGCTCGTGCTGGTCGTCCTCCTCATCCTCGTGATCCCGACGCTGCCACTCGTCCTGGATCACACCGAGCGACTCGAGTACCGCGTGCAGTTTTTTCTCAACTGGGCCCTCGGCGGCACGGGATTGATCCTGTCGCTCATGACGATCTTTCTCGCGTGCGGCAGCGTGTGCGGGGACATCGAGAGCAACCGGATTCATCTCGTGCTTGCGAAACCTCTCGCACGGTGGGAGTACCTCGTGGGCAAGTGGGTTGGACTCGCGCTCTTCAACCTGCTCCTCGTGGGCGTCGCCGGAGCCGGCACCTACACCTTCGTCCGAGTCCTCGCGGGCACCTTCGCCACGGATGAGGCCGATCGGGTCGCCATCGACCATCAGGTGCTCACCGCCCGGGCCGTCGTCGGGCCGCGTCATGATCATCCGCAGGACTACGAGTCGGGAATCGAGGCGGCCATCGCGAGGCTCGAACGCGACGACCCCGACGGCTTCGCGCGGAACGCCCCGGCGGCGCGGCGGCGAATCCGCATGGAATTCGACTATGCGTGGCATACCGTCACGCCCGACATGGTCTCGACCTTCGTCTTCGAGGGACTCGCTCCGGCCCGCGAGGAACCCTTCGTGCAGCTCCAACTCAAGCCCCGCGCCCACAACGTGGACGTGGACCTGGCCGACGTGCGGTTCGCGATCTGGCTGAACGAGCGGCCCTGGCCGCTGCGGGACGGGGAGCACGTGGAGCAGACGCTCGCGAGTTTCGCCCGCCACGTGCTCGACGTGCCGACGGAGTACATCGACGAGGCGGGAACGCTCCGTGTGACCTTCGCCAATCGCAACCTCGTGCCTCCTGGGGAGACGCAGCCCACCGCGATCGCCTTCAAGCCGGGGGACGGACTCGCGGTGCTCTACCGCACGGGCGGGTTCGACGGCAATTTCCTGCGCTGCCTGGCGATCATCTGGCTCAAGCTTCTTCTGGTCGCAGCAGCCGGCGTGTCGACCGCCGCATTTCTCGGCTTTCCCACCGCGATCCTCGCCTCGCTCGTCATCTACTTCGGTGCCCTCGGCGCGACGTTCCTCCGCGACTCGCTCGGCGTCTACAACGTCGTCGGTGATTCCTTTCTCGCGGAAGCCGTCGAACGGCTGCGGGCCGCCGCAGATCTTGCCGGCCAGGCCCGGCTCTACGAAGCGGGTCGGATGCTCTTCGGCTTCGTCACCGACGTCACCCTGCGGTGTCTGCCGGCATTCGGCGACTACGACGCGGTCTCGCTCCTCACGACGGGCATGCGGATCGAGACGAGTGCGGTGCTGTGGTGCCTGCTCGGGATCGGTATCACCTATCCGATCCTCCTCGGAGTCGGCGGCTGGCTCGTCTTCGAGCGCCGCGACCTCGTCCGCCCTTCGACGTAGGATCAGGAGCCGAATCCGATGAGGGATCATGTCGTCGAAGTCGTGGCGATCACCGTCCTCGTGGCGTGCCTCACTGGCGCCGGGTTCACCGCGCAGGTCATCTCGCGCGAGCGGCAGGACCTGAAACTCGTGGTGTCGGCCGAGGGAACGCAGGGCATGCCGCCGCACGTCGCCCTGGCGACGGCCGCTCTCGGCACCTTTCGCGGCCTCGCCGTGGACGTGCTCTGGGCCCGCGCCGACGCCCTGCAGACGAAGGGGGAGTTCTTCGAGGCCCAGACGCTCGCGCAGTGGATCACCGCCCTCCAGCCGCGGTTTCCACGCGTCTGGGCGTTCCAGGCGTGGAACCTGGCCTACAACATTTCGGTCGCCACGAAGGAGCCGTCGGAGCGCTGGGGGTGGATCAATCGGGCGATTGGCCTGCTCCGCGACAGTGGCATGCCGCTCAACCCCAAGGACGCCAATCTCCCATCCGAACTCGCGTGGATCTACTTCCACAAGATCGGCGGCAAGCTCGACCGCGAGCACTGGTATTACAAGGTCCGGCTCGCCAGAGAGTTTCGCGAGGTGCTCGGCGACCTCGCCGGGGGCCGCCGCACGGACGAGGCGATCGCGCGGTTCCGGTCGATCGTGAACGCCGCCGACACGCCGGACGAATTGCGGGCGGACAAGGACGCTGCTGACGCGCTCGATCTGCTCGCCGCCCATGGCTGCAGCCCCGACGAAGCCTTGATCCGGATGCTCGGCCGCGTCGTCATGTACACCGGATCGGTGGACGCCAAGCTGCGCGAAGGCAACGTCCTACCGCGGGGCACCAACCGCGACCTCGTGGCCGCCCTCGTCGAGGACGAGCGGCTTTCCCGGGCTGTGTTCACCAAGGTCGTGCCGCACGTGCAGAAGCGCGTCCTCGTGGATCGCTACCGTATGGACCCGGCCTTTATGCTCGTGCAAATGGAGCGATTCGGGCCGCTCGATTGGGCCCATCCGCATGCCCACGGGATCTACTGGTCCGAACGAGCCATCGCCCTCGCGGAGGAGACGCTGCGTCGCGATCGGCTCAACGAACTCACGATCATCCGCCATCGGCTCGGCAACCTGCAGGATCTCATGCGGAGCGGACGCGTGGAGTTCGATCCACTGGCCGACCGTATCGACATCCTGCCCGACCCACGGTTCATCGACGGCTACGAGCGGGGCATCCGCGATGCACTCGTGCAGATCCGTTCCGATGCGGGCGTCTCCGCGGCCGATTTCGGCAGGGCCACCGAGAGCGACCTCCTCAAGGGATACGAGTCGTTTCTCCATCAGGCGATCGTCTTCTCCTATCTCTACGGCGACGAGGACCAGGCCGCGGGCTGCTTCGGGAAGCTCCGGCAGATCGCCGAGGACTCCGGCCGCGGACACCAGCCGATGTATTCCGAGGGGCTCGAGGGCTTCCTCGCCGTGCGGCTCGGCGAGGTGATGGAGATCGATCTGTCGAACACGCGACAGTTTCTCGACGCCATGATCCAGCGGGCGATGCTCGACGGACTGGCGAAGGGGCGGCTCGACACGTTCAACCGGTTCGTGAAGCTCGCCTACTCGGTGTACGACCGCCGCTACGGCGCGAGCGCCCCGGGCACCGTGCATGTCTCGAAGGAGGGCGCGCTCCCCCCCTTCCCCGAACTCGTCAGCGCGTCGTTCGAGAGTGCGATGAAGCAGGAATCGACGCCCGTGCTCGTGCGGGCGAGGATCTGGGCATGGGCGCCGGAGTCGCTGCGAAATCGCTCGTGGGCCCGCATCGGTCCGACGCTCGTGACCCACGCCGAGGCGGTCGGCCTCGATCCCGCACGGGCCTTTCCGGTGCCACCGGAGGCGGAAGCATCGCCTCCAGCCGAGCCGGAACATGCCGAACCGCAGAAGGCGATGCGCGATCGCGCGGCTGCCGCAACTCCGTCGTAGCGAAGGTCGCTTCGGGCTCGCGCCGCGTGGGCCTGCAGCTCTCACGCCTGGCCACGCGACTCCTGTCGAGTCGTCGGACCCTCGCCGGCCTGCCGAAGGCTCCGTGCCGGTGTACGATCACCCGATCGCACGCTGGAGAAGCCACGATGCCATCTCGACGCCCGTCCCGATGTCGCCTCCTGCCGATGCTGCTCGCGCTGGCGACGCCTTCATGGTCGCCACCGTCCGGCGCGGCCGCCCCCGTGAGCGCCCCGGCCGCCACTCCCGTCGACATCATCTTCGACACCGACATCGGTAACGACGTGGATGACGTGCTCGCCCTCGGCCTCATCCACGCGCTCGAGTCGCGGGGCGAGTGCCGGCTGCTCGCCGTGACGATCACGAAGGACGAGCCGCTCGCCGTGGCCTTCACCGACGCGGTGAACACCTTCTACGGCCGGCCCGACATCCCGATCGGCATCGTCCGCGGCGGCCCGACGCCAGGCCCCGGGAAATTCCTACGGCTTGCCGAAGCGCGCGAGAACGGCGCGCCCGTGTATCCGCACGACCTTGACGCAGCGCGGGCGCCCGACGCCGTGCGGCTCCTGCGCGAGACGCTCGCGGGGCGTCCCGACGGCTCGGTCGAGATCGTGCAGGTGGGCTTCTCGACGAACCTCGCCCGGCTGCTCGACTCGCCCCCCGACGACGTCTCTTCGCTCTCCGGTCGCGACCTCGCCGCCGCGAAGGTGCGGCGGCTCTCGGTGATGGCGGGCGCCTTCGCGCCGATCGATGGCAAGCGCCACCTCGAATACAACGTCGTCATCGACGTGCCCGCGGCGAAGAAGGTCGCCGCGGAGTGGCCGACGCCGATCGTCTGGAGCGGCTTCGAGATCGGCCTCGCGATGCCCTATCCGGCGGTGAGCATCGAACGCGATTACCGCTGGGTGG
>CAIWZS010000420.1 GCA_903917235.1 uncultured Planctomycetaceae bacterium
GATTTGAGCGGGCGTGGCGGCATAGCGGTAGGCCGGATCGAACGCCGCGAACTGGGGCCGCGACCGCGTCGAATCGCAGCAGGCGGTCTGCGGCGGCGGCCACGACCAGCGGCGCTGCAAACGTGCCGATCCCGCCGGCCACCGATTCGACCGACACCGCTGCCGCCGTCACGCCAGTGCGGCCCTGCCGCACCGGACCGGCGGCCATGATCTGCACGAGCCCCAGCGGAGCGGAGAGCGAGTCGATCACGAGCGCGCGAGCGGCATCGCCGCCCCGCCCGTCGATCCAGATGCCGCCCGTGGTCGAGGAGCCGGTCACCGAGTCGATCGTCACCCGTAGCGGCAGGCCGCTCGTGCCGATGTCACCGAGCGCCTTCAGGTCGAGGGCGGCCGTCGCGATCGTGCCTCCGGCCGCCGCCGTCGCGATCGTGCCGCCGGTCGATTCGAGCTTCACGGTTCCGGCGACGGCATTGCCCGCGAGCACGACGTCGCCGAGCGAGGTCACGCGGATTTCCCCGAACGAGGTTCCCGAAAAATCGATCCCGATCGGCCAGTCGGCCTTGACCGACATCGTCATGTCCAGGGAGACGTGACCGCTGTACCAGAAATCACGCCATCCGGAGAAACCGGTATCCCAATTGAAGTCGTTGTAATTCGTCCTTATCCACAGGCTGCTGCCGTAGGTCGCGTCGGACGTCGCGTCGAGTCGCTGCACGAACGCATCGGGCCTCGATGCGAACACGATCTGCGCGGCTTCGGCGGTCCACGGGCCCCATGGACGGGCGTCCGTGACATCGGGATTTTCGAATCGCCAGCGGGAGGTGATCGCTTCGTTGCGATTGGTCCAGACGTCGACGTCACGCCTCAGTTCGGCACCGAGCGTCCATTGCCAGCGGGCGTCTGGACGGGGATGGAACCTCGCCTGCGAGCCGGTGAGCCGATCCGAAAGGTCTCCCGTCGCGACGAGGTCCGCCCCGCGGGCCCCACGATAGACGCGGATGTCGGTGCCGTCGTACACGTAGGCGACCTGCTGGAGTGCCGGGTCGTCGACGTTGAGGTCGGTGATGCTCACCAGGCCACGCCTGCCGCCCCCTCCGGTTTGCAGGCTGGCCGTGACGAGGGGCAGATGCGTGTCGTTGCGGACGACGAGGTTGCCGCTGCCCCCCCGCACCTTGATCTTTCCGGCGACGTCGCCGCCGGTGTTGATGATCCGGCCGGTGATCGACACCGTGCCGCCACCGCTCGACGTGGCCGAGTCGAGGATGATCTGGCCCGTGCGGGCGTCGAACGAGGCCCCGATCAGCCGGTCGGCGGCGAACGATTTCTGGAGTTGGTCCTCCCGGATCCGATAGATCGGTGCCGTCACCTCGCCGAGCCGATAGCGCCGCTGATAGTCGAGCAGCACGGCCTCGAGGCCCGCCGGCACGACGACCGACTGGTCGCCCGCCCGGTCGCCCCCCGCCTCGAGCGTGCCGTTGATGTTGGCCGTCTTCGCGTTGATGACGATCACCTGGCCGCGCACCGCGGTGCCGGTGCCGACGGAGGGGAGCGTGTTGTTCGTGAACTCCGAGGGAAGTTTCTGGAGCCTCGGCATCCAGGCATGGTCCCATGACGCTTTGCCCGGCTTCTTGTCGGTCATCTGCCAGGCCCGACGCTGGCCGTCGGGGCGGGCGTCGGCGGCGAGCCCCTCGTTGTGACCTTGTGAGTTCGCAGTGCTCTCGTACTGAGGAAGGCTGCCACCGAAGAACACGAACGTGCCCGGCTGTCCAGAATCCCGGTCCTTCCGGGGGTCGCCGTAGACGAGGTGGTTGAGTGCATCTTCGGATGCGGCATTGCGCCAGCCCGTGCCATAGCCGGAGTCGATGGCATTGATCGCGTACATCACGGCCTGGTCGGCGTTGAGCTGACCGGGGCCGGGTCTGCCGCCCGGCCACGTCATGCGGTCGGCCCACTGGGCCGACGGCGTGCCCGAAGCGGTCCAGTCGGCGGTCGGCGTGTCCACGGCGA
The DNA here is from genome assembly GCA_903917235.1 of uncultured Planctomycetaceae bacterium. Classification (GTDB taxonomy): domain Bacteria; phylum Planctomycetota; class Planctomycetia; order Pirellulales; family UBA1268; genus QWPN01. The sequence goes on from CAIWZS010000420.1 coordinate 2,008, forward strand.
AGACGCCGTTGGGCGTGTCGATCGTGATCCGCTTGGCGGCGATCGTGCCGGTCTGGCCGAACGAGCCCTTGGCGTTCTTGATCGTGACGTCGCCGCCGAGGTTCTCCACGGCCTGGGCGAGGAACACGGCCGGCCCGAACTCGGAGCCACCCACGCCCGACGCGTAGCGCTGGTCCACGGTGATCGTCGCCGTGGCCGCGTCGCGCGAAATCCCCGCGGTCCGGGGATCGGCGAGCGTGCCCCCCTTGCTGTCGCGGAAGTGGACGTTGCCTCCCTCGACGTTGACGATCGTCATCCGTCCGAGCACGAGGTAGTTCGGGCTTTCGTTGACGATCGTGATCCGGGCCGTCCTGGCCGTAAGCGAGGCTTGCCCGGCGTCGATCGTGTCGCCCGACACCGTCACCGACCCGCCGCTCACGATGAGGGGCGTGGGAGCGGACTGCCCCATCGGGGCGAAGACGGTCGCTCCGACCGGTCCCGCCGCCACGCCCGACCGCAGCGTCGCGGCCACGTCGGCCGAATAGCCCGCCTGGTCGATAAAGGTCTGCGGGTTGAAATCGGGCACGTACGTCCAGGCCGACGCCACGGGCACGCCGAACACGGTCGCGGGGCTCGACTGCACGGTGGGCGTAAACCCGCCGGACCTGTCGTTCGGGATCGTGATGTCGATCCGACTTTCACGGCCTGCGAGGAACGAACCGGCGAGCGTGACCCGCGAGGAGGTCGGGTTCGAAGACTCCTCATCGACATCGGTCTTCGTGATCCCACCGAATGTGATCTCACCCTCTCCAGTCGCGGTCGCGCTGGGCTTGATCGCGCGTGCGGAGAGGAACATGTTGCCACCGCTGCTCACTTCGCCGGCAGTACCGAAGACGAGTTCGCTCGAGTGCGACAGCGTGCTGCGGGCCTGCCCCGTCGGGATGGCCACCACGCCGATCGCGTGCCCCCGCGCCGTGGCGTCGAGGCCGAGCTGGGTGGACGAGGCTCCGGTCGGGTCGTCTCCGGGCGTGACGCTCAGGCTGCCGTCCGCGGCGAACCGGGCCCGGGCCCCGACCCGCACGGCCTGGTCCACCGTGACGGTCGACGTGGCATAGGTGCCGATGCCACCGAAGAGCGCGGCACCCCAGCCGTTGGACTGCGTGCCGCTCGCCACGAAGGCTGTCGTGCCGACGTCGATCCGGCCGTGCGACGTGAGCCGCACGTCGTCGCCGATCGTCACGTGCGGGGCGACCGTCGCATCGAGATAGGAGCCCATCCGCCCGCCGCTGACGAGCAGGCCCACGTTCGCGAGGTGCGTCGAGTCCGAAATCTCGAGCCCCGCGTGCGGCAGGATCGTGATCCCACCGGGCTGCACAAGCGGGCTCGTGCCGCTCGCGATGCTCACGCCACTGGCGATGTCGATCGTCGCGGGCACCCGGGCCGTCGTCGTGCTCACCGCCTGCTGGCCCGAGACGAGGACCGACCCGCCGACCCCGTTGACCGTCGGACCACTGCCGACCCGCTCGATCCGCTGGCCGGCGCCGATACCCACCGGCCCGGTGGCGGTGATCGCCGTGCCGCCGCCGAGGGATACGCGGACGCGGTCGAGCCCGTCGGAGGCCGTGCGATCGGCCGTGAACGTGGCCCGCGTGATGCCGACGCCGAGTCCCACCGTGATGTTCGTCGAATCGACCGCGATTCCGTAGCGGCCGACGCGGTCGGCGAGGATATCGACGGCGCCCGCATGGATCGTGCCGCCGTCGATTTTGGCCCGCGTGGTGGTCGCGTCGACGAGATCCCCCGTGGTGCCGAAGCCGGCAAACAATCCCCCCGAGCCAGCGGTGGCCCGCACGCCCACGGCTTCGTCGCGGCTGGTCGCCCGGACGACGAGGCCGCCCGCGCGGGTCGCCGACGTGACCGCGCCGGTGCCGAGCGCCGCCTCCGTGGCGAGGGCCACGCGGCCGGTGGACTGGGTCGCGCCGGCCGCAGCCAGACCGTCGACGATCCCGAGCTGCTCCACGTCGAGTCGCGTGGTGCCCGTGGCCAGGATCGCCACGTCGGCGTCGGGCAGCCGCACGCCCGCGCCCGTCGCGGCCCGGGACCTCCCCGAGATCTCGGCCTCGCTCTGGTTGACCGTCACCGCCACGCCACCCACGGACACGGCGACGGAGTGGGCCTTGACGTTCGGGCTCGCAGCGGACGCGAGCACCATGCCCCCCACGCCGGCGAGATTGACGCCGTCACCGATCGTCGCCAGCCGGCTCGTGGCATCCTTCGCCTTGGCGATCACCACGCCCACCGCGGCGATGCCGAGCGAGCCGCCGTGGGCCTGCGCCTCGAGCGAGCCGTCCGGGGCCGACGCGTCGTCGCTCGCCCCGCGGGCCCGCACGGTGAGCGGGCCGGGCGACGCGAGCGTGGCCCCGGTCATGACCGTGGCCTCGAACGTGGACGAGTCGGTCGTGAAGGCGTGGCCTCCCGCCCCCGCGCCGCCGATCGCGACGGCGGCGGCCGTGGCCACGGTCTCGGTGGCGAGCGTGTTGCCGCCCCGGGCGTCGAGCGTGATCCCCCCGGCGGTCGCCGTCACCGTGGCCTTGCCGATGACCGCGGTGACCCGGTTCGTGGCCGTCGTCTCGGTGAGCGACACACCGATCGACCCGCCCACGATGCCGACGGAGAGCGCGCCCGACCCGAACGTGTTCTTGGTCACGAGGTCGCGGTCGAGGGCGGTGGCCGACAC
>CAIWZS010000421.1 GCA_903917235.1 uncultured Planctomycetaceae bacterium
CCCGATTTGGTGTAGCGACGGCTTCGGGGCGGCAAAAGTCTCGTCGCGTGGGCCGAGGCGGCCACACGCTCGCCGAGCGTTCGCCGACCCCTCGCCTCCGTCTCCAGGTTTGCCAAGTCGTCGCTCCAGCTAAACCAGATGCGGTCTCGTGCCGCCCCGGTGCCGGTGCTCCACGTCCGCCGGATCCGCCCTCTGTGGGCCGCCGTGCGGACCGCAGAGGGCGGCGTTCCCCTCTCGAGGCCCAGAGGGTATAGAACGGTTTCGCTTCCGGGGGGGCGGCCGACCATGACGAAGCCGAGTGGAGCGCACGACGGGTCGCCGCCGCCGGCCGTGCGCGCGAGCCGCAAGGGCCTCGTGCTCTTCTGGATCTACGTGCTCCTCTACGGCGGCTTCATGGGTCTGGTGCTCGTGCGGCCCGACCTCCTGGCCCTGCGGCCGTTCGGCGGCGTCAACCTGGCGATCCTCGCGGGGCTGGGGCTGATCGTCGCCGCCTTCGGGCTCGCGCTCGTCTCGATGCTCGGGCGCGACACGCAATGAGCCACGAAGCCTCCTTCGCCGCCGTCGCGATCTTCACCGCCTTCGTGCTCGGCGTCCTCGGCCTGTCCTTCTGGCTGGGTCGCCACGGCCAGTCGGCCGCCGCCTACTACGCGGCCCACGGGCAGATCCACTGGTTCGTCAACGGCATCGCCTTCGCGGGCGACTACCTCTCCGCCGCGTCGTTCCTCGGCATCTGCGGAATGATCGCCTTTTCGGGCTATGACGGCTTTCTCTACGCGATCGGCTTCCTCGCCGGCTGGATCGTGGCCCTCTTCGTGATCGCCGAGCCGATCAAGGCGCTCGGCACCTATACGCTGGCCGACGCGCTGGCCTCCCGCTTCGGGAGCCGCGGGATCACGCTGGCCGTCGCCATCTCGACGCTCGTCGTGAGCATCTTCTACCTGATTCCGCAGATGGTGGGGGCTGGCGCGCTCGTCACGCCGCTCCTCGGTCTGCCCCACGCCGCCGGCGTGGTGCTCGTGGGGGTGGCCGTCACGCTCATCGTCGTCACCGCCGGCATGGTCTCGACGACGTGGGTGCAGTTCATCAAGGGCTCGCTCCTCGTGCTCTTCTGCGGGCTCTTGGTCGCGCTCATCCTCGCGCGCGGGCTCACCGTGAACACCGGCGACCTCACGCCGCAGGTGCGCACGGTCACCCCCGACGGCCGCGTGCTCGTCGACGGGAAGCCGCAGTCGTGGGAGCACGACCTGCGTCCGGTCGGCACGCTCTCGGCCCTGCCGGCGCGGTACGCCGGCCGCACGACGACGGGCCCGCTCGGGCCGCTCGAGTACTTCTCGGTGCTCGAGGACTCCACGATCGTCACCTGGAAGTCGACGCGGACGGCGGATGACCGCGGCGTGCACGTCACCTACGAGCCGGTCACGCGGTCGGGTGCCGAACTCCTCCAGCCGGGCGGCTCGTTCAAGGGGCTACGCAGCGGCCGGCTCGCCGACCGCCTCGACTTCGCGAGCCTCATGCTCGCGCTCTTCTGCGGCACCGCGTCGCTGCCGCATATCCTCATCCGCTACTACACGGTGAAGGACGCAGCCGCCGCCCGCAAGAGCACGGTGACGGGCATCGCGGCGATCGGCGTCTTCTACGTGATGACGCTCTACCTGGGCCTCGGGGCGATGACCAGCGGCGCGCTCGACCCCACCGACTCGAACATGGCCGCGCCGCTCCTCGCCAAGTCCTTCAGCACGACGCTCTTCGCGCTCGTCTCCGCGATCGCGTTCACGACGGTGCTCGGGACGGTGAGCGGCCTGATCATGGCGGGCAGCGGTGCGGTGGCCCACGACCTCGTCTCGAGGGTCTGCGGCGTGCCGCTCACCGACCACGAAAAGGTGCGCTGCGGAAGGATCGCGGCCGTCTGCCTCGGCGTGGTCGCGATGGGCCTCGGCATCCTCTTCAAGGACTTCAACGTCGGCTTCCTCGTCGGCTGGGCGTTCAACATCGCCGCCAGTGCGAATCTGCCCGCCCTCGTGATGCTCCTCTTCTGGAAGCGCACGACGGCGGCGGGCATCATCGCCGCGGTGACGGTCGGCATGGTGGCGTCGCTGGGGTGGATCCTGCTGTCGGCAGACACGTTCGAGAAGGTGTACGGCCTGTCACGCGACCTCGCTCCCGTCCCCTTCAGCCAGCCGGGCCTCGTGACGATCCCGCTCGGCTTCGTCGTGCTCGTCGTCGTGTCCCTCCTTACCCCGCCGCGGCCGGCGCGGTGACGCGGATCGGGTGCCGAACGCTCGACACGGGCGCGGGACGCCGGCTCATGCGACCGTGGGGGCGACGAGGTTGGTGCCGAGCGGATCACCGAGCACGACCATGCTCTGGAAGTACTCGATCACGCGCGCCTGTGAGACCGCAAGGGCGGGCCACTGCGGCCAGTCGAAGGTGTCGTTCATGAACGGCCGAGTCTGGTCGTGACTGAGCACCGTGAGGTGGTTGAGATCATGGGCGATGGCCACACCACCGATGCTGAGCCAACCGTGGCAGCGGTCATGCATCCAGCCGGCGTAGTGCGGCTCCATCTTCAGGGTATTGACGAAGGTTCCCACGAGGCCCCGTGCCACGAGAAAGTCGGCGAAACCGACGTGCCCGACCCGCCGCACCGTGGCGAGCACGTCGGCGGCGCTTCCCAGGCGGGCCGTCCGCTGGATGTCGGCGATGATCTGCGGGTCGAAGGCGGCGTCGCGGATCCAGCCCACCTTGGCGCCCTGCATCGCGTAGTAGAGCCCCACGCCCGACAGGTCCTGGCCCGATGGCGTGGCGTTGTTCGTGAGGCGGTTTGCGAAGGCCCAGCGTCCGACGGTCTCGAGTGTCGCCTCCTCCAGTGCGAGGAACCGGCGCAGTCCGTTGTACGCGACGAGCGCCTCGGTCGTGATCGGCGTGCGACCGCCCTCGAGGTCGGCGAGGTGGGTGTGGTCGCTGCCCGCCGATCGTCCGAACGCCGCCAGGTCCACGAAGGAACCGGCCACCGGAGCCGGATGCGCGTGGTCATGATCGTGGTCGTCACCATGGTCGTGGTCGTGTCCTGACGGCGGCGCAGGCTGCACGGGTGCCGGCTGGACAGGGGCCGGCTGCACGGGTGCGGGCAGGGGCGAGACCGGTGGGGGCGCCACGGGTCCACTCGTTGGCGGTGCGGCCGGCGGCGTGACAACACCCGGCATGGGCCTCAGCAGGCCCGTGCCGAGGAACTCCACGCGCAGGTTGCGAAGCTGTGCCGGCCCACCAGACGAGCGTGCGGTGAAGCCGAAGGTCGCGGCACCGCCGCTCCCCAGGCTGCCATTCCACGACGCGTTCGACACGACGTGCGTGGTGCCCGTGCGCGCGGCGATCACGCCGTTCCAGAGGCTCACGATCTCGCCATCGAAGTCGAAGGTCGCCTTCCAGCCCGACGCGCCGGAGCCCGCCGTGTTGGTCACCGTGACGTCCCCGTTGAAGCCGGTGTTCCACGCACTGGTCACGGCAAACGCCGCCACCCCGGCAGCGGACGCGGCCGGGCGTGCCGCCACCCCGCCGGCCCCCGTTTCGGCGGCTGATCGCGTGCCGAGCACACGTGCCAACGCCGTGCCTGCCGAGGCGTCCTTGAACATGAAGTTCGACATGCCGAGTGCCGAGAGAGGCACGCCGGAGAGTGTGTAGGACTGTCGCATGGCGGGAATCGAGAGCACGGCGCTGCCGCCGCGTTCCCCCAGCTCGAGATCGTCGCCCCGGAACCAATCGAGCGCCAGCACGTCGGCCGACGGACGGAAGTCGGCGAACGTCAGGTTCTCGTTCCAGGACCACGTGATCGCGAACGTGCGGGGCGTCGCGCCCACGATGATCGGGCCGACGGCGTCGATCCCGGGAACACACCCGTCCGTCGTCAGGAGGCATTCCTCAGCCGCGTGCCCCTCGTGGCCGTGCGGTGCGCTCGGCACCTCCCGGTCGGGGCACGCGACGTCCATGGGAGTCCCCTCGGCACACAGCATCGAGCGGCGCTCGAGCGGTTCGGCGGCGAGGGTCGTGTGCCGACGCCCGAGGAAGCGCCCGGAACGCCGGCGCACCGGCCGCCATGCGAGGTGGAGATGACGAAGCGTGACTCGGGTGAAGGCGTCCATCGTCTGGGTTCCTCGTGGGTCCACAACCGGGCGGGCCGTACGCGGTCGGGCGGGCCGGTGCGGACACGTTCCGATCGCCCGCCGACCCGTCTTCACTACGCCGGTGGCGCGGGATGGTCGTTCATCAGCCCCGCATGGCCACCGGGCGGTCGGGCCACGCCGTGCCCCGCAGGCCTGAAAGCCCATGCACACGGCATCCCGGCACCGCCGCATGGGGTCCCGGAGCCCGTGTCGTCGTTCATCGACGATTCACGCACGCGCGGGTCGCACACGGCCCCGTTCGCGTCACCCGGCGACGACCTCGAAGATGCTGCCGGTCTCGCGATGGCTCAGGATCAGCTTCCGCCGCCCGTCGGGCAGCAGCTCCGACTTCACGATCGCGTGTCCGTCGTGTCGTGCGACCGACCGCGCGATCCGCGGTGCGGCCTCCCCCCGCCACTCGAGCTCGACCGGCTCCCAGCGACGGCTGCGTGCCGACCGGTAGGCCGCGTCCATCACCGCGTTCACCACGTAGCCGTCGTAGAAGGTCTCGCGCGGCGCGCCGCCCGTGTCGAGCGCCGTGAACATGTCGGTGAACATGTCGACATACCCGAGCTCGACCACCTCGTCGCCCACCGGAAAGAGCCAGCCCTGCGTCGCCTCGACCTTCTCGGCGACGTAGCCCCCGCCGCCACCGCCCGAGTACACCTCGAAGCCGGTGCGGAGAAAGTGGTCGAGGCGGATCGTGCCCTCGGTGCCGGCGACCTCGTCGCGCAGGTCCATCCCGCCGCGGAAGGTCCAGCTCACCTCCAGCTGGCCGATGGCGCCCGACTCGAAACGCACGAGCACGATCGCGTTGTCCTCCGCCTCGATCGGGTGCACGAGCGTGTCGGCCCAGCACATGACCTCGACGGGACGATTGCCCTTGCCGACGAACGTGCGGATGATCTCGATGCAGTGGCAGCCGAGGTCGATGATCGCGCCCCCTCCCGCCTGTCGGGCGTCCCAGAACCAGGCGCTGTGCGGCCCCGGATGGGCCTCGCGCGACCGCACCCACGTCACGTCGCCGATCGCGCCACGCCGCACCGCGGCGGCCGCCTTGAGCGTCTTCGGGGTGTAGACGAGGTCCTCGAGATAGCCCGCGAAGATGCCCGCCCGCTCGACCGTGTCGAGGATGTTCCGGGCCTCCTCGGCGCTGCGGGCGAGGGGCTTCGTGCAGAGCACCGCCTTGCCCGCCGCCGCCGCCCGTGTGACGGCGTCCTCGTGCAGATGGTTCGGCAGTGCCACGACGACGACGTCCACCTCCGGGTGGCCGATCGCCTCGTCGAGCGACGTCGTGCTCGTCGGGATGCTCCAGCGGGCCGCAAACGCCCCCCCGCGCTCTCTGGATCGGGAGAAGGTCGTCACGATCCGATCCCGGCCCCGCTGGCCGTGGAGCGCCATCGCGTAGAAGTCGGCGATGAGCCCCGTGCCGAGCATCGCGATCCGGTGTGCGTCGTTCATCGATCCTCCGGCGAGGGAGCGGGCCTCGCGACCGTCACGGTGCGGCAGCGCCCGGCCGCTCCATCGGCACGACGACCGGCCAGCCCGGATACTCGCGGGGCCGGCCCGCGTCGCGCTCGGGAAAGCGTGGCTGACAGTGGAAGGTCACGGTCCCGGCTCGAAAATCCCACACCGAAAGACCGAAGCCGTCGCCTCGCTTTCGCTCATCGGTGCGATCCTCCGGATTGGCGTAGGCGACCATCGTGATCCGGTTGCCGAGACCGTCGAGGTAGTCGCCTGTCCAGGGCAGGGGGCTGCCGGACACCGGGTTCGCTCCCGGCCGCTCGTCCTCCGGATGCCACCAGCGGCCGTAGATCGTGTTGACGAGCGCGGGAGACGTGAACGACCACGGTCCGTCGCGATGCGCGTCGATGCCGTGCTGCACCACGACGGCGAGGTGCTGGTCGCCGCAGAGGTGCACGGCGCCAGCCCGCTTCATGATCCGCAGCGCCGCGTTGCGGCCCGACTGCGGCCACCCGTTGCAGTCGAGGTCGGCCAGGAGCCGGTTGTCGGGCTGGCCGTGGAGGTGGACGGCCCCGCAGAAGGCCGTCTGCGAGAGCACCGCCTTGGCCCGCACGCCGGTCGTATCGCCGGCCCAGCGGGCGAGCCAGTCGAGCTGCCGCGTGCCGAGCAGTTGGAGGCCCTCGAGATCGATCGCACGGCGATCATAGGCCGGGTCGGTGATGTGGTCGGGGCGCGGCCCGAGCTGTGGAATCGTGCCCAGCGGGCCCGTCTTGAACTTGCGGTCCTCGAGGATCGCGAAGTCGACACCTCCGACGATGAGGCGCGTGAAGTAGACCGTGATGCCCTGCTCGACCGGTACGGGATCGACCGGATCGGGCAGGTGCCAGGTCTGCTGCCGCTGCACCATGTTGACGTAGGAGGCGGGATAGAAGTAGCCGCCGTCGGCGCCATCCTTGCGGTCTGCCTTCCGGCCCGCCTCGCCCCACAGGTTCGGGTGTCCCACGTCGTGGTCGTCGGGAATCGTGACCGTGGGTCGGTCGCGGATCACGTCGCGGAACTGCAGGCCGAACTCGATCCAGCCCACGGTGTGCTGCGTATGGCGATAGGTCTGGTCGCCCGCGAAGAAGAGCAGGTCGGGATCGGCCTCGCGCAGGCTCGCCACGAGCTCCCCGCGCGGGCCGATCGTGCTCGAGGAGTTGCAGCTCATCACGGCGACCACGAGCCGATCGCGCTCGCGCGGGTCGCGGCGGATCGTGCCGGTGAACACCGCCTCGCTCCCGTGCCGCACGCGGTAGGGGACGTCCCGCGACGCGTCCCACGACGCGACGCGGAAGTGGGCGTCCCAGCCGGGATAGAGCACTTCCGCCCGTGCCGCCTCCACCCACCCGTCGCCCCGGTCCACCTCGAGCACGGCCTCCCGCGGCTCGCCCGGCTCGAGCGGATAGAGCTGAGCCGTGAGCTTGAGCGTGCCGACCCCGCCGCCCGGCGGCACAGCGACCGTGTAGAGCGCGAAGGCGATCACCTCCGACCGCGGCACGTCGAGCGGAAACGGCCGTGCGTTTCGCCCCTTGCCGGCGGCGGCCTTCCACCACGCACCCGTCGCCCAGTCGTCGAGCGCCGGAGCGTCCGCGCCGAAGGGATGCGGCGGCGGCACGTCGGGCACCACCTCCGCGGCCCTCCCGGGCAGGACCACGAGGAGGAGCCACACGAGGGCGCGACAGGAGAGGCGGACCATGCGTGCCCTCGGACCCGTCATCTTCAGCCTCGCTCGTACCGCTCCGACACCCATGCCCCCGCTCGCGTCCGGCGACCGCGGAACCGCGGTCACGCGCGAGATCGTGGCACCCGCCACGGTCTCCGACGAGCACGTACTATATCCCATCGTCGGTCGGCATCCCGGCACGTCGTGCTGCATCGCCGCGCTCGAGCGCCGCGCACCATCACCGTGGAGGTCACGATGAACGGCATCACGACGAGCCAGCCGGGCGCGCTCGCGCGCCGCGACTGGCTGCGATCGGCCGCGGGGGCGGCACTGGCTGCGGCCGGCCCTGCCGTCCTGGCCGACGACGTGGCCCCGGCCGGTGACGACCTTCCCCGCGTCGCCGCGATCAACTCCATCTACCGCCTGCGGTCGCACGCCTACCACATCGCCGGACGCTTCATCCACGGTTACACGATCGACGGCCTTTCCCATCGACCACCGTTCCGCCTCGTGCGGATGTTCAACCACCAGCAGCCGGCCGACGACCTGGGCCCCGAGGTCTGTCGTCGCCACGGCATCGAGCTCTGCGCGTCGGTCGAACGGGCGCTCGGCGGCGGAAAGACGCTCGACGTCGATGCCGTGCTGCTCATCATCGAGCACGGCGACTACCCGGTGAACGAACGGGGCCAGGTGCTCTATCCCCGATACGAGATGTTTCGGGCGATCACCGACGTCTTCCGCGCGAGCGGCCGGAGCGTGCCGGTCTTCGTGGACAAGCACCTCTCCTACGACCACCGCCACGCGGCGGAGATGGTGGCGACCGCCCGGGATCTCGGCTTCGGGCTCATGGCCGGTTCGTCGCTCCCGGTCACCTGGCGACAGCCGGCGTTCGATCCCGCCCCCGGCACGCCGTTCACCGAAGGCGTCGCGATCGTCGGGTACGACCGGGCGACGTGGGACGTGTACCTGTTCCACGTGCTGGAGGTGCTCCAGTGCATGCTCGAGCGTCGTCCGGGCGGCGAGACGGGTGTGGCGTCGGTGCAGACGATCTCCGGTGAGGCGGTGTGGCGGGCGGGGGACGAGGGACGCTGGTCGTGGACCCTCCTCGAGCACGCGCTCTCCCGCTGCCCGAGCCTCAACTACGGCGACGTCCGGGAGCAGGTGCGCACGCCTGTCTGCACGCTCATCGAGTATCGCGACGGGACACGCGGGGCGGTCTTCAACCTCATCGAGGCCGTTTCAGATTTCGCGTTCGCAGGTCGGGTGCGCGGCCGTCCCGAGCCAGTCAGCACCTGCTTCGTCCTCCCGCCTCCACCCGGCGCGCGGTTCTTCGATCCCCTCACGTGGAACATCGAGCGCTTCTTCGCGACCGGCCGCCCACCCTATCCCGTCGAGCGCACGCTCCTGACCTCCACGATCTGCGACCACGCGATGCGGTCGCTCGCAGACGACGGGCGCCTGATCGCGGATCCATCGCTCGGCGTGACCTACCGTCCTCCGGCCGACGACGGCCACTTCCGCGGCCGCTTCGTCGACCGGTCCTGACCAGCCCGCGACGAAGCAGTCAGCCTGACGAGGCCCCCGGGACAATCGAGGCGAAGGGGGTCGGCGAACGCTTCCCGAGCGAGCGGCCGCCGCGGCCGGAGCGAGGAGACTTTTGCCGCCCCCGAGCCGGTGCACCACCCCGATGAGGAGTCGAGGCGAAGGGGGTCGGCGAACGCTCGAGGAGCCGTGGGCCGCAGCGGCCCACGCTACAAGACTTTTGCCGCCCCGAGCCGGCGACGCACCTCTCTCGGATGGGCTCGTAGGCCGCGGGGATCACGCCGGGAGCCTCGTCGCCCGTCGCGCACCCGGCGTCAGTCGGAACGCCGGGGGCCCGCGGCGCGTGTGCGCCGCGGGCCCCGCATGATGTTCGACGGGCAGACGTCCGTGCACCGTCGTCGTTCGTGCATCGCGTGCCGCGATGCGTCCGACTACCGCACCGCCTCGAGCAGCATCTTCGCGTTCGGCACCGAGTGCCGCGAGACGAGTCCGTTCTCGCGGGTCTCGATCACCGTTGCGACCGGGCCCACCTCGCGGATCGTGCCCTCGATGCCCGCCACGCTCACCGAGTCTCCCGCCTGGAGACGCTGGCGGACGTAGTAGCCCGAGAGGATGCCGCTCATCACGTCGCGGCCGCCGAGCCCGAAGGCCAGGGCGAAGCCCGCGGCCAGACCGGCGGACCCGATGAGGATCAGCTTCTCGAGCAGGGCGAACTGGATCCCCAGCTGGTTGAAGGCCGCGATGAACGTGAGGATCGAGAGCACCCAGTAGCAGCCACCGGCGAGGTACTCCGCGTACGACAGCCCGACGCGGTCGGCGCTGGTCGCCACGACACCACGCAGGAAGGTCGCCGCGAGAAGGCCGATCACCACCACGACGGTCGCCACGAGCAGCCGCGGGATGTAGTTGACCACCTCGCCCATCGCCGACGTGACGCTCTCGAGGCCGAGGATGTTGAACCCCGCCATCACGAAGACGCACATCAGCAGCCAGAAGACGAGGCCGCCCACGATGGCGGGCACCGGCCGCGAGATGCCGACGTCCTTCATGCTCGTGGCCAGGCCGCTCTTCTCGGCCGCCGTCTGGAGCCCGATCTTGTCGGCGATCACCGTGATCAGGCCGCCCACCCAGCGGGCCACGACGTAGCCCACGACCAGCACCGACACCATCGCCACGAGCTTCGGCGCCAGCATGATCACCTGGCCCCAGGCCTGGGTGAAGCTGTCGACGAGCGCCTGCTTCGAAACATTCACGGTCTCGGCAGCCGTCTGCCCGACCGACGTGAAATCAGCCATGATTCGCCTTCCCCCCGTGTGAGATTCCCGCGGCGGTCACCAATCCGCCGCCGAAAGATGAGTTGCCGGCCGACCCCGGCGTGTCACAAAAAAATTTTGGTCCATCTGGGTTGCCGCGGGTCGGGGCTGCCCCAAGGGCATCAGGCGGACCGACCGTCGTGCGGTTCCTCCGCCCGCCGCTCGGGCCAGCGGCCGGTCAGGGTGTAGTGGAAGGCGGCAGCCAGGGCGGCGGACATCTGGATGATCGTCCAGACCGTCGCGCCGACCGCGAATTCGAGGACGTGCAACGCGAGGAGCCGGGGGTTCAGCTTGCGGCGGACGCCCGCCCGCAGGGAGGCCGCCTCGGGCACCGGTGGCACGTCGAGATGGGCCAGTCGTTCGAGTGGATCCATCGGTCTCATCCTTTCGCCGTCGCCTCGTCGCCGAACAACCGGCCGGCCCGCGCGGCCAGTCGCTCCCTGATCCTGCTGATCCGCATGCGGCATGCCCCCGCGGAGATGCCGAACATCTCCGCCAGCTGATCGTAGTCGTGGCCCTCCGCGAAGCGCATGAGCACGAGCGCGCGATCCTCCTCGTCGAGGCCGTCGAGCAGCGAGGCGACGTCGTGTCCGGCCTCGATCGCGGCGGACGGCTGGGCCGCGTCGTCCGGCGCCGAGGCGATCCGCTCGTCGGTGTCTGGCTCCTCGCGCCGCCGCCGCCGGCTGCGTGAACGGCGCAGTGTCAGGCACGTCCGCACGGCCACGCCGTGGAGCCACGTCGTGTAGGCCGAGCGGCCCGCGAAGGAACCGCGGTCGAAGAAGAGCCGCACGAAGACCTCCTGGGCGGCGTCCTCGGCGTCGTGCTGGGTGCCCATCAGCCGCCAGCACACCCGCCACACCCGCTCCCTGTGGCGTTCCATGAGCGCGGTGAAGGCGACGCCGTCCGATCCCTCGCGGGCTGCCTGGGCGGCCAGTTCCTCGTCGGTGGGTTCCGGCGACTCGTCGTTCACGAGCGCCGAGTGTCGCGGCCGCCGCCCGCCCTGACGAGAGCGGTTTCCCGGAGCGGTGGGGTGGAAAAAAGCCGGCGGGCCGGACGCTCACGCGCCCGACCCGCCGGTGGTGCTCATTCGTCATGCCGGCCGGGGGCCGGCAGGGCGACGTTCAGCAGCCCTTCTTCGAGCCGCGGAGGCAGCCACGGCCGCCCTTGCCACCATGGCCCGCACCGGCGCCGTTCGAGGCGGCGCCGCACTCGTCGGCCGGCACCTCTTCCTCGACGCACTTCCGGACCTGGAAGCACTGCTGCTTCGTGACCTTCTTCGGGACGCGGACCACGTACGACTCGGTCTTCGTCTCGGGCACGTCGTCGCACACGCAGACCTGCTCGGTCTTGGTCCGGGTCTCCGGCACCATCACCGTGTAGCAGATCTCCTTCGACCGGGTCTCCGGGACGCACCGGTTGACCGTGATCTCACGCGTGCGGCACTCGGTGCGGCACTTGTTCACGCAGATCGTGCGGGTCCGGGTCTCGGGAACCATCTTCGTCACGCAGTAGGTGGCCGACCGATCCTCGCAGCGGGTCTTGTGGATGCAGACCGTGCGGGTCCGGCTCTCCGGCACCATCTTCGTGACACAGTAGTTCCGCGTGCGCTCCTCGCAGCGGGAGAGCTTGACGCAGTACGTGCGCGTCCGCTCCTCGCAACGATGCTTCTTCACGCAGATCGTCCGCGTCCGCTGCTCGGCGCGGCACTTGGTCACGCAGTAGGTATAGGGAACCTGCTCGCACTCGGTCTTCCACGTGGTGGTCTCGACCTCGTGCGTCTCGCACGACGGAACCCACTTCCGGCAGCAGACGATCTTCGGGCAGCAGGGGTTGCCGTCCGCGTCGTACTTGCCGTTGGCGGAGATCTCCTTGGCCTCGGTCACCCAGTGACCGCCACGGCACGTCACCGTCTTCGTGCCCTTGACGGCCACGCGGCGGCTGACGGTCCGATGACCGGTCATCTGCTCGGTGTAGGGGACCATGACCGTGTAGGTCTGCTCGACCTGCTCGGTGTAGGGCACCATCACCTTGTAGGTGGCCGTCCGCTCCTCGGTGTAGGGCACGCTCACCTTGTAGGTGGCGGTGCGCTCCTCCTTGACGGGGACCATGACCGTGTAGGTCTGCTCGACCTGCTCGGTGTACGGGACGTTGACCTTCCAGGTCCGCGTCCGCTCCTCCTTGACCGGCACGCACACCGTGTAGGTCTGCTCGACCTGCTCGGTGTAGGGCACGTTCACCTTGTACTCGATCGTGCGGCTCTCGGGCACGTTCACGTTGACGGTGTACTCGACCGTCTTCGAACGCTGCTCGGGGACCATCACGGTGTAGTTCCGCGACCGCTCCTCGATCCGCGGCACCTTCTTCATCACCGTCACCGACCGCTCGCGGACCTCGGTGGCCCACTCGGTCACTTCCACGTCGCGGATCTCGGGGACGGTCTTCCACCGCCGCACCGTCCGCATGGCCGGACCCGCAGCCGCGTCGTCGGCGACCGCACCGCCCTCGACCACGGCGGCCGGCTCGGCCGCACTGTCACCGGCCACGAGCACCGAGCCATCCGCTGGCACCGGGGCGGCCGGCTCCTGGCCATGGGCGAACCCGCCGCCGATGCAGGCACCGGCAGCCGCGGCCCACGGAAGGAAGCTGAACGTCAAACGCTTCTTCACGGAAACCTCCAGAGGGAAAAAAGAGACACGTTTCGCGAAACAGACCCCCGGGCGACCGCCGGCGGGACCGATCCGAGGACCCACCGTCGCGATGCCCGGGCTTCAAGCCGCCGGCACGCCTCCCGGTCACGTCGCTCGAGAAGAGTCGACGCTTCCGGAAGGGTTTGCGCTGCCGGCAAACTTCCCTCCGTGCATCGACGTTCGCGGATCGAAAAACTCAGGCGCGTCGCGAATCGTCCGGCTGTTCCGATTGCACCGGTCGTGGGAGCGCGGGCGGCGCATCCGGCCGGCAGCCGGACGTCATGGGGCCGCCCTCGCAGCACGTCTCGAGGATCATGCCGCAGGCGCGGCAGAGGAGCTTCGCCCGGATCTCGTGCGTGTCACCGCCACAGACTGGACAGGGGCTCGGGGGCATGCCCGAAGCGTACCAGCGACGACGGCGGCTCCTCCAGTCGCAGCCGTGCGCTCATCCGACGAGCACGATCACGAGCTCGTTCGGACCGTGGACGCCGATCACGAGACGATTTCGCCGCCCGCACGACCATGGGCCGGTGAGGGCTGCCCGCCGATGGCCGGATGGGGTGAGACGCGTTGGAAATCCCGCCTCAGGCAGGGTAAAAACGGGTGGATGGGTGCGGGTGTCGTGCCGGCCCGCGGTGACGGCGACGTCCTCGATGCCGGTGAGCACCGATGATCACACCAACCGA
>CAIWZS010000422.1 GCA_903917235.1 uncultured Planctomycetaceae bacterium
CGCCAGGCACCGAGGTTGTCCCACACCCCGCACGCCACCCGCAACTTCCCACCCGACTGCAGCGGCCGCAGGCCGCGCCGCTGCCCACGCTTCATCGAAGCCACGCCGCGTGCGCCCCACCACCCTCCGGCTGCAGCGGCCAAAGGCCGCGCCGCAGCCCAGCCAACCGCGGAGCGCCCACGGCCGCCCGGAAGGCGGCCGGCTCGTCGTGGGCACCCTCGGCGTGCCCACGGCGGGCCAAGCTGCCGGGGCCAGGGATGGCCCGGCAGCGCTCTCGTCAGAAGTCGTACCACATGCCGATGCCGGCACGGTTCTGGTTGTTGAAGACGAACTCGTACTGCGGGTCCGAACCGTAGAGGTACTCGAAGCCCAGTCGGAAGAGCTTGCCGCCACGATCCCCGCGCCACGCCCACCCCGTCTGCACGCAGACATTGCCTCCCCAGTCGAGTTCCTGGCGCGACATCCCGTTGATGGCGAAGAACGGCGACCCGTGGATGCCGGTCGGACGGGCCTGCACCAACTCGGTTCCGAACTGGAACTCCCACGGCTCGGAGCCGCCCGCGTTGTAGAACGACCAGCCGACCTCGCCGTACACGCGCATCCAGTCGGTGAGGTAGTACGAGTTGCCATACACGATCACGTCGCGCACGTAGTTCACACGAGGGAACGTCGGATGCCGCAGCATCGCCTCGTCCCCGAGGTGGGCGCTCAGGTGGTAATAGGCGAGCTTGGTCTGCCACCTGCCGACGCCGTAGATGAGCGGGATGCCGAATCGGTAGTCGCTCGAGCGGAGGTCACGATCCTCCGAGGGATCCAGCCGCACGAACGCCGCCCCCTCCAGCTGGACCTCGAATCCCTGGGGATGGATCGAGGTGTCCGAGCCGTACCGCAGGACGGCCACGCGGCCCCCCAGCGTCGAGTCCCAGAGCCAGCCCTCTCGCTGTGTCGGCACGATCGGGTCGGGCGACGTGTCGTCGTACCACACGGTCGCAAACCGCGGCTCCTTGGGGCCCGCGAGATAGCTCGTCCAGATGAGGTTGGTGGGCAGGATCTGCCAGTGCCACGGCCGCGCGGCCCACAGGTCGTCGAAACAGCCCGCCGAGGCGTCCGGTGGACAGCCACCGTCGGGCCACCAGCTGCCGCCGACGTAGGGAGCATCGAGCACCACCGGACCGGACGGACCGACGGATGGAAGCGGTTCGATCAGCACCTCGCCCGGGATCGTCGTGCCCGGTTCCCAGCCCGACCGCTCGGACGACGCCGGTGGCACGACGAGCATCTCCTGCGAGGCTCCCGAGCGTGCGCCGCAGAGCACGATCGCCACGAGCGCGACGCACGTCACGGCCGTCGAACAGCCGACTTCCCGACCATTCCCCCGGGCCCGACGGTGGCGGGCATCGTCGTCGCCGGCACCACGCGCCGCCCGTCCCGATTCGCAGCCCGGGGCCGCACCCACGGCCGCGCGAGGACCGCGCGTGCCGTCAGGTAAACCCTCCCGAGCACGTGGTCCAAGATCGCCCATCATGAAAGCCGGAACCGTGTCGTGCTGCGTCGGGCACCGATGACCAGACACCGCGGCCCCGGGTTGCGAATCGACCGCATCGCGGCGACACTCTAGCGAGCCCGGGGTGGCGAGCCAGAGGGAGATCGGCGGGGTCCTCGTCGTTTCCCGAATGCGAACGACGCGCACCTGCAGAGTCGAATGCGAGCGGGAAATCGGGGTAGGATCGGAAAGCATCGAATTCGCCAGACGACCGGCGATCGCGTGATCACCCGGCCTTCGCCGCCGAGGCCATCGACCCAGTGTGACGCGCGTCACAGCGTGGACATGAACCGTGGGAGACGAAGCGTGCAGACTCTGACGCGTCCGGAAGCCTCTCGCACCGGTGTTCCCGTGCGAATCCTCGCGCTCTTCGTCGGCGTCGGCCTTGCCGTCGTCGCGGGCTGCGGGCCGAAAGCCGCCGCACCCTCCGCCGGCACGCCGGCATCCGCCCCGCAGGGAGTGAAGCGATTCATCTTCATCACCAACGGCGACGACCCCTTCTGGGACGCCTGCAACGCCGGACTCGTGGAGGGGGCGCGGCGATTCGGCCTCGAGGAGCGGGGCCTTCGCGCGGTCATGGAGAAGAACAACGGCACCGCCCAAGGCCAGATCGAGAAGCTCCGGCAGTACGGCAGCCAGTCGGACATCGCCGGCGTGGCCATCTCGGTCATCCAGGCCGACAACGCGGCGATCGTCGAGGAGATGAAGAATCTCGCGGCCCGCGGCGTGAAGATCATCACCGTCGACGGCGACGTCAACCGCGACGCGTTCCGTGACGCGCGTCCGTACTACATCGGCACCGACAACATCGTGGGCGGCCGCCTGCTCGGCCGTGCAGCCCGGGCGATCCTCGCCGCGCGGGGCCGCACGTCCGGTGGCTACGTGCAGTTCGCGGGATTCACCGACAACGACAATGCGCGGGCGCGGATGAACGGCTTCCGTGAGGCGGTCGGCGAGGCCTACACCGAGGTGGACCGCATGCCGGACGAAATGGATCTCACCCGTGCCCGCGACAACGTGCGGACCGCCCTCGTCAACCATCCCGGCCTCGCCGCGCTCGTCGGCATCTGGGCCTACAACGCCCCGGCGATCGCCGAGGTGATGGAGGAACGCGGGGCCCGCTCCACGGCCGAGAAGATGCTCACGGCCGTCACCTTCGACGCCCAGGCCGCCGCGCTCGAGCGGATGGCGGAGGGGAAGATCGACGCGATGGTCGTCCAGAATCCCTTCGAGATGGGCGTGCAGACGGTGCGTCTGCTCCGGGCGATGCACGAGGCGGACGACGCGACCGTGGCCGAGATGTTCCCCAACCGCGGACAGCCCGACGGCGACCTGCTCACGACGGGCCTGCGTCTGATCGTCCCCGACACCGACCCGCTCGTGAAGCCGGAGGACATCGACATCGACGGCTACGAATACCTTCCCCTGTCGCGATTCCGCGAGTGGCTCGCCCAGTACGGGCTCTCGAGTTCGTAGGGCCAGCCATGCCGTCGCACTCCCGCGGCGCCGGAGGCGCCCCGTTCCTGCGTCCCGGCGAGTGGACGCTGCTGGCCGCGATCGTCGCGGCCGTGGTCTTCACCGCCCTGGCCGACAGCAACCACAGCTACTGGCAGCGGCCCCTCGACAGCCTGCGCGACATCGCCCGCAACGCCGCGCTCCTCGGAATCTTCGCACTCGGCTCGACCGTGGTGATCATCGCGGGCGGCATCGACCTTTCCGCCGGGTCCATGATCGCGCTGTCCGGCACCGTCTGCGCCACGACCATGCTCGCTTTGGCGCCGGCGGAGATGGCGGGGTTCAAACCCGTGGGGCCCGCCGTCGTGGCGGCCGGCTGCCTCGCGAGCCTCGTGGCCGGATTCCTCGTGGGCACGCTCCACGCGTGGCTCGTGACCACGATCCGTCTCCCGCCCTTCATCGCGACGCTCGCGACCCTCGTCGGTCTGCGGAGCTTCGCCCGGGCCCTGTGCGAGAGCACGACCGCCGCGTTCACCCCCACCAAGAGCGCCCTGATCAACGTCGCCGATCCGTTCTTCAAGGCGGTGCGCGACAACGTCTGGGTGCCCGTCGCGGTCTTCGCGCTGCTCGCCGTCATCACGTGGCTGATCCTCACACGAACGGTCCTGGGCCGCCACGTGCACGCCCTCGGCGGAAACGAGGCGGCAGCCCGCCTCGCCGGCATCCGCACCGACAACGTGAAGTGGTTCGCCTACGTCTTCGGCGCGATGACGGCGGCCCTCGCGGGACTGTTCTACGTGGGCAATGAGTCGGTCGCGGCCCCCGTGAACCAGGGGCGTGGACACGAGCTCAACGCCATCGCGGCCGCGGTCGTCGGCGGGTGCTCGCTCTCCGGTGGCGTCGGCACGGTGCCCGGCACGGTGCTCGGCGCCGTGTTCCTGCGGGTGGTCATCGACGCGGTCTCGAAGATCATCAAGACCGGAGCCGACGTGTACGAGGGCCTCATCGTCGGCATCGTGGTCGTGGTCGCGGTGACGCTCGCACAGATCGGCCAGATGGCACGAGGTGGACGGCGACTGCTCCCCGGGGCCCTCGGCCTCTGTGCGATCCCGACGCTCGCCGTGCTCGGGGGCGCGGTGGTCGCGATGATGGCCAGCCCACGCGCGGGTGCGGCGACCGGGATCGGCGCGTTCGTGCTGCTCGGCCTGCTGCGACGGTGGGAGACACGCCACACCGTGGTCTCCGCGTCATGAACGGGACCACCCTCGCGGCCGAGCCGGCGATCGTGATGCGGGGCCTCACGAAGCGGTTTCCCGGCGTCGTCGCGCTCGACGACGTGAGCCTGGAGGTCGCCGTGGGCGAGCTTCACGCCATCTGCGGGGAGAACGGCGCAGGCAAGAGCACCCTCATGAAGATCCTGTCGGGCGTGCAGCGTCCCGATGCGGGCGATCTCGAGGTGCACGGACGACCGGTTCGCTTCGGCGGCACCCGGGAGGCCGAGCAGGCGGGCATCGCGATCATCCACCAGGAACTCGCCCTCGTCGATGACCTCCCCGTGGCGGCCAACGTCTTCCTCGGTCGGGAACGTCGCACCGCCCTGGGGCTGGTGGACGACCGCACCCAGGCGGACGAGACCGCGAGGCTGCTGGCCGACCTCGACTGCGCGATCGACCCCTGGGCCCGCACGGGCGGTCTGCGGGTGGGGGACCAGCAACTCGTCGAGATCGCCAAGGCGCTTTCCGTGAACGCATCGATCGTGGTGATGGACGAGCCCACGAGCGCGCTGACGGAGGCGGAGTCCGCCCGGCTCGAACGCACGATCGCGCGACTTCGCGCGAGGGGCACCACCATCCTGTACATCTCGCACAAGATGGACGAGGTCTTTCGGCTGGCCGACCGGATCACGGTGCTGCGCGACGGCCGCCACGTGCGGACGGTCGATCGCGTCGCCACCACGCCCCGGGAGGTGACCGGCTGGATGGTCGGTCGCGACGTCGCCGGTCACGACGGAGCCCGCCGCCGGCTGCGTGGCGACCGCGTGCTGGAGGTGCGTGATCTCACGCTTCCCTGGCCGGGGCACGCACGCGGTCGCCGACTCGACGGCGTCTCCTTCGACCTGCATGCCGGAGAGATTCTCGGCGTGGCGGGGCTGATGGGGGCCGGGCGGACCGAACTGCTGGAGACGATCTTCGGCGCCTCCGATCCCACGTGGACAGGCTCGATCCGCCTCGCCGGCCGACCGGTGCGCTTCACGCACCCCTACGAGGCCTGTCGTGCCGGCGTGGCCATGGTGACGGAGGACCGCAAGCGACTCGGACTTTTCCCCGACCTCGACGTGGCCGCCAACGTGAGCCTGTGCAGCCTCACGAAGGCGCTGCGGAACGGCCTGCTCAGCCGGAGCGCCGAGGAGAACCTCGTCTCCGGCCCGATCCGTGCGACGGGCGTGAAGGCCCCGGGTCCGCACGCCGCCGTCACGGGCTTGTCCGGCGGCAATCAGCAGAAGTGCATCATCGGTCGCTGGCTGCTCACGGAGCCCCGCGTGCTCCTGCTCGACGACCCGACCCGCGGCGTCGACGTCGGCGCCAAGGCCGAACTCTACACGCTCATCGACGGCCTCTGCCGCGACGGTCTCGCGGTGCTGCTGACCTCGAGCGAGCTGCCGGAACTCCTCGCGCTGGCGGACCGGATCATCGTCCTGTCCGAGGGACGGCTCACCGCCACCTTCGACCGGCAGGAGGCGAACGAGCAGGCGATCATGGAAGCCGCCACCGGCGGAGCGCCGCGGGTCGGCGGCCCCGAGGCTCAGGTGCCGACGTAGCGGGCCACGACGGCGCGCGCCCGCGCCTCGTCCCGCGTACCGAAGACGATCGCTCGACCGTCGGCGAAGACCGACAGCCGGATGCCCGGCTCGACCTCGGCTCGCACCAGCCACGCGTTGGCGGTGACCGGGCCGACCGACGCCAGCCGACCGGACAGCGCGTGCAGATCGATGCCACCCACCACCGCCGGCACGTGCACCGCATCGCGACCGCAGAGCACCGCGGCCCTGCCACCGATCCGACCTTCGAGCCAGGGAAAGTCCCGGCCACGGCACGTGGGGCAGCCGGCCACGGCGAGGCTCGACAGGTCGACCGTGCGCCACGTGCCTTCCCACAGGTCGCAGGCGAGCAGCCGATGGCCGACGCTTTCCGTGCCGAGTGCCAGCACCTTCATCGCCTCCGCCGCCTGCACGGCCCCGACGACGAGCGCGGCCGGTCCGATGATGCCCGTGGTGTCGCAGGTCGGCAGGGAACCGGGCACCGGTGGATCCGGCACGAGACAGCGAAGGCAGGCGGTCCTGCCGGGCACCACGGTGAGCACGCGCCCCTCGGCACCGATGGCGCCGCCATGAATCCAGGGGAGCCCCGCGCGGCAGCAGTATTCGTTGATGATGAACCGCGTCTCGAAGTTGTCCGTGCCATCGACGACGAGATCGCAGCCCCCGAGCAGCGCATCGACCCGTTCGGCGGTGAGGTCGGAGACGACCGCCTCGCAGTGCGACGCGGAGTTGATCCGCGCGAGATGCCGGGTCGCAGCGACGGCCTTCGGCAGCCCCTCCGCCACGTCGGCCTCGTCAAAGAGCATCTGACGCGGCAGATTGGAGACTTCGGGGAGATCGCGGTCGATGAGTCGCAGAGAACCGACGCCAGCCCTCGCGAGCGCCAGCGCCGAGACGCCGCCGAGCGCCCCGCAGCCGACCACGACCACGCGCGAGCCCGCGAGCCGCGTCTGGCCGACGGTCCCCAGCGGGGCGAAGCGGGTCTGGCGCGAGTAGCGGTCCGGGTCGAAATGCTCCATCGCCCGATCGTAGCCGCCCGGGCGGCAGCGCGACCGATCGTCGCCCGCCGCCCGTCAAGGATCGAGGTGCTGGCCGGGGGGCCCTTCCGCGTCTCCGGCCGCGATCCGGCGGGATTTTCTGGAGGTGCGGGTCGTGCCGATCCGAAACGAATCTCCGGGTCGTGGGGGTGGGAGCAGCCGCTGACGAACGCG
>CAIWZS010000423.1 GCA_903917235.1 uncultured Planctomycetaceae bacterium
CCGGCCTCCGAGCCGGCGGGCGCTGCGACGACATGGCGCGGCGAGGCGGCCTCGTGGGCCGGCATCGCCCTGCTCG
Organism: uncultured Planctomycetaceae bacterium; assembly: GCA_903917235.1. Classification (GTDB taxonomy): domain Bacteria; phylum Planctomycetota; class Planctomycetia; order Pirellulales; family UBA1268; genus QWPN01. The sequence continues at coordinate 77 of CAIWZS010000423.1, forward strand.
CGGCCGGGCTCGCCTGGATCGACGAGCAGCAGCCCTATCCCGGCTGGCGTGCCCTCGCGCCCGTCCTCGGCACGCTCCTGGTGATCGCCGCGGGACAGCGCGCCACGATCAACCGCGCCGTGCTCGCGCTCTCGCCGCTGGTCTGGATCGGGCTCATCAGCTACCCGCTCTACCTCTTCCACTGGCCGGCGATCTCGTTCGTCCACATCATCGAGGGAGACTCACCCGACCCCCGCACGATCGTCGCCGCCGTGGCCGTCAGCGTCGCCCTGGCCATCGCGACCTACGAGGGCCTCGAGAAGCGGATCCGGCACAGCCGCTGGCGCTGGACCGTGCCCCTCCTCCTCGCCGGCTTCCTCGCCGTCGGGGCCGCGGGCGCCGCGATCTGGAAAGGCGGGATTCCGCCCCTGCCCCCGTCGCCCGAGGTGCGGCTCTTCGACGAGGCCATCGCGGAGGGCCAGACAGGGTGGAAGCAGTACTGGGACGGATATCGCCGGCGTCGCGACCGCGGCGTCGCCGTCTGGCGCTGCGGCGGCGACGGTCCGCGGACGCTGTTCCTCGGCGACAGCAACATGGCCATGTACGCGCCCCGGATCAGGAAGGTGCTCGAGGAATCCGGTTCGGATCGCGGCGCGGTGTTCGTGGTCGCGGGGGGCGTGTGCCCGGTGCCGGGGGTCACGAGCGGGAAGATCACGGCCACGGTGCCTCTGATCCCCGTGTTCGAGGCCGAGTTGGCGTCCGATGCGGCCATCGACCGCGTCGTCATCGGCGCCCGGTGGAGCGGGTACTTCGTCTTCGGCGACGCGTCCATCGACGGGTCGCCGGTCAGGGAAGACGCCGGGCGGCGGAAGTTCCTCGACGCCTTCGCCGGCCTGATCCAGCGTTGCCGGGAGGCTGGAAAGCACGTCACGGTGGTGATCGACATCCCCCACGCAGCGCCGCTGGACCCGAAGCGGATGGTGATACGCCGCTTCACGGGCGGCCGCGTCGTGCGGAACACCCCCTACCCGGTGGCGTCATGGAAGGCGCGCATGGGGCTCGTCGACACGCTGGCGGAGGTCGCCGCGGCAGCCGGAGCCCACGTCATCGATCCGGTTCCCTTCCTCTCGGCCGACGGCATCTGCCTCGCCGCAGACGAGCATGGTCCGATCCGTGCGGACAACTCGCACCTTCGGGGCGGCTTCGTCCGCGACCGCGTGACCTACCTCGACGCCACCGTGGCCGAGGGGGATGCGCCGGTGCCGGCTGCACCGCGCCCCGAACCGCGTCGCATCGGGCCCTGGACCGTGGCCGCCCACGGCGACGCCCGCGCCACGATGCTGGTGTCGGCCGACGACGTGACGCGGATCGACATCGCGGCCATCGACGACGGCGAGGCCTGGCAGATCCAGGTGCGTGGGCCGAGCCTCGCGATCCGGGCCGACCAGCGCTCCACGGTGTCCTTCCGTGCCCGGGCCGCCGCGCCCCGGGCCATGCTGGTGACGCTCGCCCAGAATCATGCCCCCTGGCAGGCAGTCGGACTCTCCGCGACGGTGGAGCTGACCACCGAATGGCAGGACTTCCGCCTGCAGTTCATCGGCACGATCGACGAGCCGGACGCCATCCTCCGGATGAACCTCGGGGAAAGCGAGATCCCCATCGAGTTCGCCGACGTCACGATGCTCCCGTGAGAACGCCGTGGCCAGGGCGGTGGCGGCGATTCCCCTGCCGCCTGCTACCCTACGGCCGTGCCGCCCAGAGACCTGGCGCCCCGCCGGACCGGAGCCGCACGCCGTTCACGCCCCGAGGACACGCCGCATGAGCCAGGGTCAGGTCGAGCAAGGTGCGGAGGATGGTGCACAGCCCCGCGACCGGGCGCAGCCCACGGACGCCTCCCCATGGCGTCCGCTTCGGACCTGGATCCCGATGGTGCTCGTGCCGGCGATGGGGTTCATGCGCTTCGTGCCGGATCTCGTGCCCAACGGGCCCTCGATGATGTGGATGACGAGCAGTTTCGGGCCGTTCCTGATCGGCTTGCTCGTCGTCCTCTGGTGGCTGACGGCCAGCCGCGCCCGGTGGTTCGAGCGCATCCTCGGCGTGCTGGGCCTTGTCGGGGCGGTCGGGATCGAGCAGATGATCTGCCATCCGTCGATGCGCGGGCCGCTGCCGATCGTGCTCACCATCCCCATGGCGATCGCGGCCTTCGCGATCGGGACCATGCTCTTCGGCCGGATGCTCTCCGTCCGGCGCACGGTGCTCGCCCTCGGCCTCGCGGCCCTGGCGACCGCCCACTCGGCGCTCGTCCGAACCGACGGCGTGTGGGGAGATTTCTCGTTCGGGTTCGACTGGCGCTGGAAGCCGACCGCCGAGCAGCTGGCCAGCGACGAGCTCCGCCGCGCCGGCGGCGCCGTGGCGGGCGCCGTGGTGGATGCCCCGGCGTTGCTCGCCGCCCTCGAATCGGCCCCCTGGCCCCGCTTCCGCGGGCCGCGCGGCGACAGCGCGCAGCGAGGCCGCCGCTTCAGCGACGATTGGAGCGGCCGCCCGCCGCGCGAGCTGTGGCGCAACCGGATCGGCCCGGCCTGGAGCTCGTTCGCGATCGGCGCCGATCGGCTCTTCACGCAGGAGCAGCGCCTGGAGGAGGAGGTCGTGTCGTGCTACGACGCGAAGACCGGCCGGCCGATCTGGTCGTTCGCCACGCCGTCGCGGTTCTTCGAATCACTCGGCGGCCTCGGGCCGCGCGGCACGCCCACGCTCGCCGACGGATCGGTCTACGCGCTCGGCGCCGAGGGGATCCTCGTGCGCGTCAGCGCCGTCGACGGATCGCTCGTCTGGAAGGCCGACCTCAAGGCGGCGTCGGGGCGCACGGAGCCGCCGATGTGGGGCTTCTCCTGCTCGCCGTGCGTCGACGGCGGCGTGGTCGTCGTCCATGCCGGGGGCGAGGGCGACAAGGGGATCGTCGCCTTCCGGGTCGAGGATGGCCAGGTGGCGTGGACGGCCCCGGCCGGCGAGCTGTCGTACGCGTCCGTGCAGAAGATCACGCTGCTCGGCCGCGAATACCTCTGCCTGCTGTCCAACTCCGGCGCGCACTTGCTGGAGCCGTCGACGGGCAGGCCGGTCTACGACTACGCCTTTCCCCATGCGGGCTACCGGGCCTGCCAGGCCCAGGTGATCGACGGCGACAAGCTGCTGATCCCGGCCGGGATGGGCACCGGCACGAGGCTCGTGCAGTTTTCGTCGGGGGAGAACGGTCTCGAGGGGAAGGACCTGTGGACGAGCCTCGACATGAAGCCCGACTACAACGACATCCTCGTCCACGACGGCCACATCTACGGCTTCGACAACGCGATCTTCGCCTGCATCGGCCTCGAGGACGGCACGCGGAAGTGGAAGGGGGGCCGCTATGCCAAGGGGCAGGCGCTGCTCTTGGCCGATTCCGGGCTGATCGTCGTGGTCGGCGAGCGGGGGGAGCTCGTGCTCGTTCGGGCGACGCCCGAGAAGCACGAGGAACTCGGAAGGATCGAGGCGCTCGGCGACAAGACGTGGAATCACCCCGTCGTCGTCGACGACCGCCTCTACCTCCGGAACGCCGAGGAGATCGTCTGCTACGAGCTCCCCGCCGCGAACTGACGCGGTCGGACGCCCTCGGCGTGCGACGCAGCCGCGGTCCGCGATGCTGCCAGGGCGATCAGGCCACCGTCAGCGTCACGGTGAACCCGGCCGGCGTGCGGTCGGGAGCCCGGAGACGCAGCTTGTATGCCCGGCCCGCCACGATGGCCAGGCCCGACGCCGTGTTCACGCCCGTCTCGCTCGGCTCCAGTTCCACCAGCGTCACGTCGTCGGCGAACGACTCGATCTCGAGATCGGCGAAGTCGCCGGTGTCGCCCTTGGAGAGGAGCACCGAGAGCGTGGTCGCCCCCTCCGGCGCCCGGAAGGTGAAGAACCGCTTGTCGTCCTTGCTCGCCGAGACGCCGGTCACGGTCGTCGTGGAGTCCACGAACACCAGTTCCAGGGCGCTGCCGCGCCGGTCGAGGTCGGTGTCGCCGTCGTCGTCGCTGCAGGCATTGCTGCCGCCGCCGCCCCGGATCCGGTCGCGCCCGCGGCCGCCATTGATCGAGTCGTCTCCCTGATCGCCCCACAAGTCGTCGGCGTCGTCGCCGCCGTCGAGGCTGTCGTCGCCGAGCCCGCCGCGGAGGAGGTCACGGCTGCCGCCGCCGGAGAGCTTGTCGTTGCCCGGCTCGCCGTGGATGGAATCCCGGCCGTCCCCGCCCGAGGCGACGTCGTTGCCGGTGCCGCAGAAGATGGCGTCGTCGCCGGCACCGCCCTCCGCGGAGTCGTCCCCGTCGCCGCCCCGGACCACGTCGCCCTCGCTGCCCCCGTCGAGGTCGTCGTTGCCGGAGTCGCCGAAGATCCGATCGAAGCCCTGGCCGCCGTCGATGGAGTCGTCGCCCGTGCCCCCGGAGCCGGCGTCGTTGCCCGCGCCGAGGTCGATGTCGTCGTGGCCTCCGCGGCCGCGGACCACGTCATTCCCGATTCCGGCGATGACCCGATCGTCGCCATCACCGCCGTCGATGACGTCGTTGCCTGGCCCGGAGTCGATCGAGCAGCCGATGAAGGCTCCGTTCACGTCGCGGAGACCGGAAGCCACCACGATCCGGTCGTGCCCCTCGAGCGACGCGATCGAGATCCGCGTCACGTTGGGGAAGGCGGTGTTGCGGGGCACGCCATCCACACCCCGCAGCACGACGATCCCAGGCTCGGCCCCGGGGCGAACCTCGATCACGTCGCGCCGGGGCGTGCCGACGATCGTCAGGAGGCCGTCGGCATCGACGGATGCCGAGAGCATGGCTCGCGTCTCGAGGGGCTCCGGGACGGCGAGCGAGCCTTGCCGGGGAGGGGCACTCCGCCGCCGGGCCGGGCGACCGGCGGCACGGGAACGCAAGAAGCCAGGGCGATACTCGACCACGGATGGACCCCTCGGAAGAATGACCATGCCTGCCCAGGGACAGCATATTTTCCGCGCTCGGTGCTGGTCAACGAATCGGCGTGGCCCCCCCGATGTGCATTCCCTTGGCCCTCACGGAAAAAACATTGCTGGCCACATGCAGATCGCGGTAAGGTGGGCTTTCGCCGGCCAGCCCCCCCTCCGCCGGTTCGCGAGGCCTCGTGCGCCCCCCTCGACAGGGGCCATCTCGCATGGGTCGCCAGGGGCCCCATTCGGGGTCCGCATCCCGGTCCTTCGGCTGGGATTTCGCCTGAGTGGCGGGTGGGCGTCGCGTCAGACTTGCCGGGCCGGTGCCGTAGCGATTGCACAACGACGGTCGCACGATCTTTCCCCAGGGGTGAAACACGCCATGCAGACCGCTCACGACATCGGCGGGCGTGCCCCACGGGCGGGGCCGCGAACGCGGCTCGCCCGCCTGGCGGCGATCCTCGGCGTGCTGTTGGCCATCCCCGGGATGTGGGTCCCCGCGCCGGTGCTGGCGCAGGGAGACGATGACGACGATCACGAGGAGCGCGCCGATCCGGTCTCCGATCCGGACGGCCTCCGCAAGGAGGCCCTGCGCTTCCTCCTCGACTCCCTGCGTCACGTGCCCGTTCCCCGTCCCGACCGCCTCTCGGACTTCGTCAAGGACGAGCGGGCGGCGGTGGCTCTCGGCAAGGCGCTGTTCTGGGATCAGCAGGCCGGGTCCGACGGCATGGCCTGCGCGAGTTGCCACTTCCACGCCGGGGCCGACTCCAGGGTGAAGAACCAGGTCTCGCCGGGGCTGATCGGCGGCAACAACGCGTTCGACCGCCTGCCCTCCGGCCGTGCGGTGGCCGGTCCGAACCAGACGCTCACCCGGGCCGATTTTCCCTTCCATCGCAAGGCCGATCCCAGCCTGCACTCCCTCGGCCCGAACGTGCTCGCCGACACCGACGACACGGTGTCCTCCGCAGGCGTGGCGCACCTCGGCCTGCGCAGCCTGGGCACGGAGTTGGTCACGCCGCGCAGCTGGCCGTCGGTCACCCAGGACATCGTCACCAATCGGGCGAACTTCCGGGCGGGGATCGTCCCCCGATCAGCGTTCAACGTCACGGTCGTGCCCAACGCCGCGCGGCGGCAATCGCGGGCCGCGGTCGCCGAGTCGTTCGGCGCGGTGCAGGCCGATCCGCTCGGTTTCTCCATCTGGGCCGGCAGTCGCCGGCTCAACGTCCGCCGCGTGGAGCCCCGCAATTCACCCACGGTCATCAACGCCGTCTTCAATCACCGCAATTTCTGGGACGGCCGCGCCAATTTCCACTTCAACGGCCGCAATCCCTTCGGCCCCAGGGATCCCGACGCCAAGGTGTGGAGGTATTCCAGTTCGAAGCTCGAGCCGGTCGCGATCCTGCTCGACAACGCCAGCCTCGCCTCGCAGGCCGTCGGGCCCGTGGAGAGCGTGATGGAGATGGCGGCCCACCACCGCAACTTCCTCCATGTCGGCCGCAAGTTGCTGCTCACGACGCCGCTGCTCCACCAGACGGTCGCCGCCACCGACAGCGCCCTGGGCCCCTACGCCCGCTCGACGCCGACCTCCCCGCGGACCGGGCTCAAGGTGGGCTACACCGACCTCATCAAGCGGGCCTTCGACCAGCGGTGGTGGGGAGCGCCGGGCGAGCCGTTCGTGATCGACGGCGTCCCGTACTCGCAGATCGAGGTCAATTTCTCCCTCTTCTGGGGCATCGCGATCATGCTCTACGAGCGGTCGCTCGTCTCCGACGAATCCCCCTTCGATCGGTTCATGGACGGCGACACCGAGGCCCTCACCCCCCAGCAGCGCGTCGGGCTGTCGCTGTTTCTCCACGAGGGGAAGTGCGCCGCGTGCCATGCCGGCCCCGAATTCACCTCGGCATCGACCGGCTTTCTCTCGGGATCGTCACGCGGCGGCGGCCGGGGATCGTCTTCGGGACGGCTGCAACTGATCGAACGGATGTGGTCGCCCGTGGGCGCGGTGCTGTACGACTCCGGCTACTACAACGTCGGCGTCCGCCCCGCCTTCGAGGATCAGGGGCTCGCCGGTCGCGACGCCTTCGGCAATCCACTGTCGTTCTCGGCCCAGGCGACCGGCGCCGGCAGGTCCCTGGACGTCGCGCCGCCCTTCGCCGACCCCGACGACTTCGAGGCCGGGGCGGGGGAGCCGCCCGTCGCCGGTGAGCCGATCGCCGTCGCCGGAGCCTTCAAGACGCCGACCCTGCGCAACGTCGACCTGACGGGCCCCTATTTCCACAACGGCGGTCTCCTGACGCTCGAGCAGGTGGTCGAGTTCTACGCCCGTGGTTCCGACTTCGTCGACTGGAACCACGCCAACGGCGTCATGACCCCGATCGACATCAGTCCCCTTCCCGGCCTCAACGGCAACCGCGAGAACATCCGCGCCGTGGCCGCGTTCCTCCGGGCGCTCACCGACCCCCGCGTCGCCCACGAGCGCGCCCCCTTCGACCATCCGTCGCTGTCGGTGCCGAACGGCCATGCGGCGGCCATGGACCCCACGCTGCCCGGCGTGGCGAGGTCGGAGATCATCGTCAAGCCCGCCGTCGGAGCCGCCGGCCTCGCGCGGCCGATCGAGCCATTTCTCGGCGGCTCGCTCATCGGCCCCGACGGCGTGCCGCGGGACGACGGTCTCCGATAGAGTCCCCCGAACTCGGGAAGCGCGTCGGCGCGGCTCGCCTGTCGGAAGGGGCTGCTCCCCCGCCTTGACGGGGCGCACCGAACGTGGCGGCCGGAGTGGCGTTTCGCTATCCTCCGCCCTCCCCTCCTCACAGGACGCCGATCCATGCCCCGCCGCTTGTCCGCCCGTCGCACCCGCACCATTCGCACGCGACGCCACAGCACCGCCTCCGCTCCCCGCCGGCCGTCGCTGCGCCTGGAGCTGCTCGAGGAACGCCTGCCCCTGGCCGCCGAGATCTTCGGCAACGTCCATGCCGACAACGACCGCAGCGGAACCCGCACGGGGGGCGACGGCTCGCTGCAGGGCTGGCGCGTCTACCTCGACCTCGACCGCAGCGGCGCGTACGAGGCGGGCGAGCCCACGAGCGTCACCAACGCCCGGGGCGAGTACCTCATCGGCGGCCTCGCCGGGGGCACGTATCCGGTGGCCATAGAGATCAAGCCCCACTGGATCCCGACCACCGCGGCGGCCCGCAATGTCAGCGTGCAGACCGACAAGAGGACCCGCGCCGACTTCTTCGCCTTCGCCGGCGGCGACCTGACGGGCACCGTGTGGAGCGATCAGGGCAACGACGGCTTCCGCGACGTCGATCCCGAAACGGGCGCCTTCACCGATCCGGGTCTCGCCGGCTGGACGGTGTTCCTCGACATCAACGACAACCTGCTCCTCGATCCGTCGGAGCCCTCCACGATCACCGATGCGGACGGACGCTATCGCTTCGAGAACCTCGGCCCGGACACCTACAAGGTGGTGGAGATCCTCCCGGCCGGCTGGGAGCCGACCCGGCAGGGCACCGACTCCGACAACGCCGAGGTGTTCGCCCTCCAGGAGACGGTCCTCGACTTCGGCAATTACAGCGCGTCCACCGGCGGCATCGCGGGAGTCGTGTTCAACGACCTCAATCTCGACGGCATCCACAACCGCAGCGCCGTCACGGGGGCCTTCACCGAACCGGGATTGACCGGCTTCCGGGTGTTCCTAGACGCCAACGGCAACCGGACGTTCGAGGACGGGGAGGCGTTCGTCCTCACCGACTCCGACGGGGAGTTCGTCTTTCCGTCGGTGCCGGTCGGCGCCCACGACGTGGTCGTCGAGCTTCCAGCCCGCTGGAATCCCACCCCCGGCACGGTGGCCTTCGACGCGGTCACCGTCACCGGCGGCGACGTGGCGAGGACCGGCGATTTCTCGCTGTTCACCGTCCTCGACGGTGCCATCCGCGGCCTGATCTGGAACGACACCAATCGCAACGGCATCCGCGACTTCAACACCCTCACCGGCGCCTTCGTCGATCCGCCGCTGGCGGGCTGGCGCGTCTTCGTCGACCTCGATCGCAACAGCGTCCTCGACGCGGGCGAGCCGACGACCACCACGAGCGCCGACGGCCGCTACTTCTTCCCCGATCTCCAGGTCGGCACCTACCTGGTGCAGCAGATCATCCCCACCGGCTGGGAGGTCGCTCCCGGCTTCAGCGACGTGGTGTCGGTCGTGGTCAATTCCGGCCAGACGTCCACGGCGCCCGCGTTCGCCAACTTCGACTCCGTGGCCTTCGCGCCCGGGTCGATCGCCGGCGACGTCTGGAACGACCGCAACGCCAACGGCCTCCGCGATCCCGGCGACGGCGGGCTCGAGGGCTGGACGGTGTTCATCGACGCCGACGTCGACGGGCTGCTCGATCCGGGGGAGGCCCAGGTCGTCACCGGGGCCACGGGGGGATACCTCTTCGCGGGCGTGAATCCCGGATCGGTCACCCTCCGCGCCGTCCCCCAGGCGGGATGGACCCCGACGGCCCCGATCACCAACAGCCGGACGATCACGCTCCGCGGCAGCCAGAATCTCACCGGCATCGACTTCGGCCAGTACCAGCGGCAGGAGTCCGGGATCACGGGCACGGTCTACGCCGACCTGAATCGTGACGGCGTCCGCGACGCCGGTGAGCCGGGCCTGTCCGGAGCCACGGTCTACCTCGACACCAACGACAACGCGATCCTCGACGCCGGCGAGCCGTCAGCGACCACGTCCGCGGATCTGTTCTACACCCCGGCGACCGACGAGGCGGGCACCTGGGCCTTCACGCACCTCGCGGCGGGCTCCTACACGGTGCGGGTCGTCCTCCCCGAAACCCTCAGCGCCACTCCCGCCGACCGCCTCGCGCACGTCGTGACCCTCGCCGCCGCGCAGCGCGTCGACGCCGTCGACACCGGCGGGATCTACCGCGCCGCCCAGATCCGCGGCGTGAAGTACATCGACGCCAACCGCAATCTCATCCGCGATGCGGGGGAGGCCCCCGTCGCCGGGGCCACCGTCTACATCGACAGCAACCGCAACGGCAGCCACGACGCCGACGAGCCGACCTGCTTCACCGGCGACGACGGCTCCTACCTCTTCCCGGACGTCACCCCGGGCAGCCACGTCGTCCGCTCCATCCCGGGCACCGGCTACTCGCACTCCTCCCCCAACACGGTCGGGGGCACGATCTGGCCCGCCGGCACCAGTCATCCCGCCTCGGGCCTCGTCTCCCCCGGATCGATCACGGTCTCGCTCGCCGCCGGCGCGAGCCATCGGCAGACGGTGTCGCTCACCCTGCCCGACACCGGCAGCCTGACGAACATGGTCGACGTGTTCCTGCTCTTCGACGACACCGGGAGCTTCGTCGCCAACAGCCCGATCGTGCGCGGCGCCTTCCCCGACATCATCGCGACGCTCCAGACCGCCTCGCCGGGCACCGACTTCGGCTTCGGCGTGGGGCGCTTCGAGGAATACGCCAATTTCGCCGCCGAGTACGCCACGGGGCGGCCCTTCATCCTCAATCAGCCGATCGTCGCCGCGTCGACGGTCGGCTCCATGGCGGCCATCCAATCCGCCCTCAACCGCACCACGCCCGGCTACGGCGGCGACGGCCCCGAGACCGACATCGAGGCCCTCTACCAGCTCGTCACCGGCAGGGGCTTCGACGGCAACAACAACGGCTCGGTGCTCGACAGCGGCCCGGCGGGCCTGGCCGCCACGCAGCTGACCCCCGGCTCCAGCGGCGACGTGCCCTCGTTCGCGTCGTTCGTCGCGGACACGGCCAACGGCGTCCTGCCCGCCGCGGGCAACGTCGGCGGCGGCGGCTTCCGCCACGGGGCGCTCCCCATCATCCTCCTGGCCACCGACATCGGCGTGGCCTATCAGCCCAAGGGGGAGACGGTGATCACGGGGGCCGGCGGGGTCGCCCTGCCGATCGCGCAACTGACGCAGTCGTCGCGTCCCACCACCCCCTTCGGCGCGGGCGCCGGCCTGCAGGAGACGGTCACCGCGCTCAACGCCTTGGGCGCGCTCGTCATCGGCCTGGGTACCAATCCCGGTGCCACGCTCGACCCGCGGCAGCAGCTCGAGGCGCTCTCCGCGCTCACCGGCGCCGTCAATCGCTCGGACACCACGATCGCCAACGGCACCCCCGACGCGATCGCCCCGGGCGATCCGCTCTATTTCCAGATCGCGACCGGATTCGCGACGAGCGTGGCCAGCGGCATCACCCAGGCGATCCAGAACGCCGTCACCAACGTCGCGGTGGACGTGGAGGTGCGCGCCTCGGATCCGCGTGTCCGGATCGTCAACCACACGGGGGTCATCCCCGGCGTCGGTTCGGGGATGACGTCGACGTTCGACGTCGAATTCATCGGGGATGGCCGTCCCCACCGCTTCGACCTGCAGTTCGTGCGTGCGGGCACGCAGGTGGTGATCGGCTCGATCCCCGTGGTGATCGGCACGCCGGTCGTCGGCGACAACTACCACTTCGACGAGATCGACAGCGGCGACTACGACGTCGACGACGACTTCGGCGACTACGAAGTGTCGTCGTTCGTGGCGAACCAGGCCCCCGGATTCGTTCCCGGGACCGACGTCACGGTGCCCGAGGACGTGGGAGCGTGGGTCGTCGATTCCTGGGCCACCGGCATCTCGGCCGGCCCCCCGAGCGAGGCCGCACAGACCGTCGCCTTCAGCGTCACGGTCTCGGCACCCGAATTGTTCGCCGTCCAGCCCGCCATCAGCCCGGCGGGGGTCCTCACCTTCACCCCCGCGGCCGACGCCTTCGGAACGGCCCTCGTGTCGGTCACGCTCCAGGACGACGGGGGCACGGTCGGGGGCGGGGTCGACACCAGCCCCACGCACGTCCTCACCATCACGATCTCCCCGGTCAACGACGCCCCCCGGACGGTGCTGCCGCTCGGCGACCGTGCCTACGCGGTCGGGGCCCCCGCGGACCCGATCGGCCTGAACGGTCGCTTCGCCGACGTCGACGACGCCGCCCTCGTGCTCTCCGTCACCTCGAGCGACGCCGGGATCGTGACGGCGACGATCGAGGCCGGCACGCTCGTGCTCGCGCCGGCCGCCGCCACCACCGGCGTGGCGACGATCACCGTGACGGCCACCGACGCCGCCTCCGCCACCGCGTCCTTCTCCTTCCAGGTGGCGGTGACCAACGCCGCCCCGACGCTCGCGGTCTCGGCGCCGCTCGACGGGTTCCGGGGCGTCGCCGGGCAGGAGCGCCGGCTCCTGCTGACGCCGGCCGACGCGACCGACAACCAAGGCAGGAGCTTCACCTTCGAGGTCGATTGGGGCGACGGCTCGGCCCTCGAGACGCACCTGGCGTTGGGGGCACTGGAGGTGGCGCACGCGTACCTGGCCGCCGGCACCCTCCCGGCGCGATTCCGGGTGGTGGATCCCGACGGTGCGGCGAGCCCCTGGATGGATCGCCCGCTTTCGATCCTCCAGGCGGAAATGCAGGGCGACATGCTGGCACTGGGCGCCAGCGCCGCCGCCGACGTCGTCCTCCTCACGCCGGCCGCCGCGGCGCCGAACGTCTCGCTCGTGCTCAACGGCACCGCGCTCGGCGTGTTCGCCATCGGCCCCGCCGGACTGTCGATGTTCGGGGCCACGGTGGCCGACCGGGTCACCGTCCAGGGCACCGCTGGCGACGATTTCTGGACGCTCGACGGCCAGAGGCTCGTCTGGCAGGCCGGGGCCGCCTGGCCCGATGCCCTGCCGCTGCAGTTCACGGGGGTCGGCGGCATCGCGATCGAGGGCCTTTCCGGCGACGACCTGCTCGACATCATCTCCGGCAGCGCCGCCTTCGACGGCGCCCTGGGCACCGACCGGCTCGCGAAGCGATCGGGCGCGAGCACCTGGACGATCCAGGCCGCCGACTCAGGCTCGCTCGACGGGACGCCGTTCGCGGGCGTGGAGCACCTCATCGGCGGCGCCGATGCCGACACGTTCCTGCTCGGGGCAGCCGGCGCCCTTTCCGGCACCATCCAGGGCGGCCCCGGCTTCGACCGCCTCAGCTATGCCGCCAGGACGACCGCCGTCACGGTCAATCTGGCGACGGCGACGGCATCGCACGTCGGAGGCATCGCGTCGATCGAGGGCTTCGTCGGATCGGCGGCCCTCGCGGCCGACACCTTCGTCGGTCCCGACGCCGCCACCCTCTGGGAGGCCACGGGGCGCAACGAGGCCAGCCTCGACGGGGGCGCCCTCACGATCAGCCAATTCGAGAACGTCACCGGCGGCTCGGCCGACGACACCTTCCGCTTCCTCGGGGCCGCCGCGCAGTGGACCGGTGCCGTCCTGGGCGGCCTGGGCGCCGACACCCTCGACTATTCGGCGCTCGTCGACCCGATCACGTTCACCGTCGCCACGAATCTCTTCCCGCGCGTCGGATCGCAGGGCGCGCTCGAGCGCGTCATCGGCACGGCGTCGGCGGCCGACCAGGTCACCGGCCCCAATCTCGCCAACGCCTGGAAGATTTCGGGGCGGAACCAGGTCGCGCTGGGCGCCTGGCAGTTCCTCGACGTCGAGAACATCAACGGCGGGACGGCGGCCGACACCTTCACCCTGACGGGCGCCGGCGCCGGCTGGAGCGGCGCGATCAAGGGCAACGCCGGCGTCGACACGGTGGTCGGGTTCGGCGAGGCGACGGCGTGGAGCGTGTCGGATCTGGGCACCGGCACGATCAACGGCTCGGCGTTCCAGACGATCGAGAGCCTCACCGGCGGCTCGAGCGCCGACGTCTTCGTGTTCGGACCCGCCGGCCGGATCACCGGCACCGTCGTCGGCGGGGCGGGGGGCGACACGCTCGACCTGTCGGCCAAGACCGCGCCCCTCTCGATCCCCAACACCACCACCCACGCCATCACCGGCGTGATGGCCGGCTTCAACACGATCGAGAACGTCCTCGGCAGCGACGTCGCCGGCAACGCGATCGTGGGGAGCGCGGCGACGACGGCCTGGGGCGTGACCGCGACCGGCGCGGTGAGCGTCGGGGGGGTCGTCTACAGCGGCTTCGGCAGCATCGTCGGGGGCACGCTCGTCGACACGCTCGCCGGCCCGAACGTGGCCACGGCGTGGGGCGTGCTCGCGCCCAACGCCGGAACGGTCTCCGTGGCCGGCAAGACGGTCTCGTTCACCGGGGTGGAAAATCTCACCGGCGGCACCGCGGCCGACGGATTCCTCTTCCAGGACGGCGCGCGGATCTCGGGCACGCTCAACGGCGGCACGGGCCTCGACGTCGTGGATCTCACGGCGGTGGCCCTGCCCGTCGACGTGCAGCTGGGCACGAGCGTCGCCGTGACGGGGATCATCGGCAAGACGCTCGGCAACGAGCAGATCCTCGCCAACCCCGCGGCGGGCAACCGCGTGCTGGGGGCCAACGCCACCACGGCTTGGGCGGTCGATGCTCTGGGGCGCGTCGTGGCCGGCGGGATCACCTTCGGCGGTTTCCAGACGCTTCTGGCCGGCACGCTCGTCGACACCCTCACCGGCCCCAGCGCCGCCACCGCCTGGGCGATCCAGGGGGCCAACGCCGGAAGCATCACGGTGGCGACCTCGACGGTGTCCTTCACCGGGATCGAGAACCTCACCGGCGGCACCGCGGCCGACCGATTCGTGTTCGGTGACGCGGGGAGGATCTCCGGCACGGTCAGCGGCGGCACCGGCCTCGACGTCGTCGACCTCACCGCCATCACGACCCCCTTCGACGTGCAGCTCGGCAGCAGCGTGTCCGTGTCGGGGATCGTCGGCAGGACGCTCGGCAACGAGCAGATCCTCGCCAATCCGACCGTCGGCAACCGCGTCCTCGGGGCCAACGCCGCCACGGCCTGGGCCGTGGATACGCTCGGGCGCGTGGTGGCCGGCGGGATCACGTTCGCCGACTTCCAGGCGATCCAGGGGGGCACGCTCGTCGACACGCTCACCGGCCCCAACGTGGCCACTTCCTGGACGCTCCAGGGGGCCAATGCCGGCGGCCTGGTCGCGGCCGCCAAGGCACTGGCCTTCGCGGGCTTCGAGAACCTCACCGGCGGCACCGCCAGCGACGTCTTCACCATCCAGCCGGCCGGAACGCTCTCCGGCAACTTGAACGGCGGGGCGACGGGCGTCAACACGCTCAGCTACCGCGACTGGCTCGGCAACGTGACCGTGCGGCTGAACGTCGCCAACGTGGCGGGCAACGCGACGGCCGTGGCGGGGATCACCTCCAACTTCACGATCCTCCGCGGCGGCCAGGGCGACGACACCCTGACCGGCCCGGCGGCCGCGGCGGCGGTCCTCATCGGCAACGGCGGCAACGACACGCTCACCAGCGGCTCCGCCCGCGACATCCTCGTCGGAGGGGCGGGCAACGACACCCTCGTCGGCGGCGCCGGCGACGATATTCTCATCGCGGGATGGACGGCGCACGACGACCAGGATCCGGCCTGGTACCAGATCCTCGCGGAGTGGGCGTCGTCGAAGACCTTCGCGGTCCGCACGACGAACCTCCTCGGCCTGGGAACGACGGCGCGGCTCAACGGGACGAACTACCTCTCCCGGCGCAACAGCCCGGTGATGGACACCGTGTTCAGCGAACTCGGCTCCAGCGACTCGCTCCTCGGGCAGCTCGGGCAGGATTGGTTCTTTTCCGATGGCACGAGCGACTTCAACGGCACCGGCACGACACCCGACAAGCAGACTTGACGGACCACCACGAAAGAGTGAGTTTCTGAAGGGAGGCGTAAGGTCCGGGTGACCGGTACGGTATCGACAATGGAGCGTCGAGCCTGTTCGAGGACCGCGTGGCTGGTCCCCGGGCGACGTGTGCGCCTGGCGGTGCCGAGCCCGACGCCGCCGCCCCTCACGCGATGGATGCCCCGAGCCAATTCCTTGTTTTTCAGGGAGGTTTTTTTTACCACCTGCTCACCCAGCCGGCAGCCCCAATCCCCATCTGTGGCCGAATCCGTTTCATTCTTTGAAATACGCTGAGG
>CAIWZS010000424.1 GCA_903917235.1 uncultured Planctomycetaceae bacterium
CGTGCGGAGCAACACGCCTCGTGATGCAGCGCGTCCTCGATCGTGTGCGCCGCGACATCGCCGAGGGGAGGACGAAGCCGCTTGGCGAAGTCATCGACAACGAGTGACTTCTGGTCCGCGTATCGCGCGCTTCCGCCGAATATCAAGCGCCGGGCACGTGCGGCATATCGGCTTTGGCAGCGAGACCCTCGGCACCCTTCCTTGCGATTCAAGAAGTGCGGTGCGGTCTGGTCAGTTCGGGTTAGCGCGGGCTATCGAGCCCTCGCCGTCTTCGAAGACGACACCTACTTTTGGTATTGGATCGGTGACCACGACCAATATGAGCAACTTCTTGCTGAATAGCTCTGCCCCACCGCGGCGAACCGCGCATTTGAGCGGACTCGCGATCATGCTCTGCGATATGGATAGGTGAGCGGTCGCGAGCCGCTCAATGCGGCCGTTCGCCGAGGAGGGCATTGTGATTACGGCGGAATATGGGGTAGCGGGTTCATCCTACTGGTGTCGGGTGGTAGTTGATCCGGATACAGCCACGGTCACCTTTGACAACTGTCACTTTCCCAGGCGGTTCTTGTCGTGGGGAATGGAT
The DNA here is from genome assembly GCA_903917235.1 of uncultured Planctomycetaceae bacterium. GTDB lineage: Bacteria > Planctomycetota > Planctomycetia > Pirellulales > UBA1268 > QWPN01. The sequence goes on from CAIWZS010000424.1 coordinate 587, forward strand.
CCGGAATACACCTGCCGGATCTCGGAGCTGCGCGGAGTGTGCTGGAACATGGAAGGCTGCGGGAACCGATGGCGCAGGGATCCCGTATTGGAAGTGGTGACTCCCGCTGGCCGCGCCATTCTGCCCAAGGCGTCGGCGGGATTCGATGCGGTGTATGCCACTCTCATCGCAGGGATTCCCGAAGAGGTCCGGCTACGCTGGTACGAGTATCCGGCCGCCCAGTCGCTCGTGGCTTTGCTGTTGATATTCCCAGCCGGAATCGCGATGACCATCCTCTGTGCCGTTCTGTTGGAGCGGCGACTGATTGCGGCTGCACTGTTAGCCGGGGTGTTTATCGTCTTCGTGCCGTTTGTGTTTCTACGAGTCGTGTCGTATTGGCTCGGCAAGCCGACGATGCGTTGACCGGTGAACAACGCGGTCAAAACCGAGCGGCGGAGCGTGCGTTTCCAAGTAGCCAAGGTATCTGGCCGCCGCCGTGTTACCTTGCATGAACTGGCAATCCGGTGTGCTGCAAACCGATGGTGAGGCTCTCGTGTCCACTGATATATGCGGACTATCGGCCAAGTTTCCGCGAGAAGGAGGCCAACGATGGCTGGAAGCGGTTGCCGGCATCGTTCGAGAGGCATGGGGTGAAGTGACGAGATGAATCAGCCCAGCACGGCCCGCGAGCCGATCCAGATCCTCATGCTCTGTGACTCGCTGACCGGCAACGTCGAAACAATGGCCCGTCTCGTTGTGGAAGGAGCCCAGGAGATTCGGGGCACCGAGGTGAGAGTCACAAAGGTCGCCGCTGATGGAGCCCAACGAGCCACCCCTGACGATGAGCTGTGGGCCGATGGAGTCGCCGTAGGCAGCCCGACGAACACGGTGCGGTGTCGGCCAAAGCTCCAACCGACGAGCAGCTGGGTTTCAAATCAGCCCAGAGACGGCCGCCGCACGGCTGAGCCGTTCACGAAGTGAGGCGTCACCCTCGATCACGACAGAACATCGAGCCATTCGAGGAAGTCATCGCATGACCAGAGTGCCAGAAACCCTACGTATGGACCAAGCAACGGCTTTCACGTTCGGCGTTCCGCGCGTGCTGCGCGGCATCGCGCTGGTCGCGGTGTGTGCCACGCTTGGCATGACGGCCGCCCCGGCCAGGGCGAACGAATCGGGGCGATCGTCTCGGGAAGCCACCGGCGGGTGGAAGAAGTTCGAAGGCAACCCGGTGATGGGCGGTACGTACGGCACGTGCTTCGACGTTTCGGTCTTGAGGGATGGCGATGCCTACCGGATGTGGCTGTCCTGGCGGCCCCAAAAATCGCTCGCACTCGTCGAGAGTAGAGACGGTAGCCACTGGAGTGAGCCGCCAACGGTGGTCCTCGGGCCGCGGCCCGAGACGGGCTGGGAGGACGACATCAATCGTCCCTGCGTCCTGAGGCGGGCGGACGTGTACCACATGTGGTACACGGGTCAGGCCAGGAGCCGTTCCTGGATCGGCTACGCAACCAGCGCGGATGGCGTCGCCTGGAAGCGAATGAGCGAAAAGCCGGTGCTTGCCGCCGACCAGCCATGGGAGAAGGGTATCGCGGTGATGTGCCCGTCGGTGATCTGGGATGACGAGGCCGGCCTGTTTCGGATGTGGTATTCCGGTGGCGAACAAAACGAGCCGAACGCGATCGGGTACGCAACCAGTCCCGACGGCTCGAACTGGACGAAGTACGCAGGCAATCCGATCTTCGTCCCGCGGCCGGATCATCCCTGGGAGAAGCACAAGGTCACGGCGTGCCAGGTCGAGAAGGTCGGGGACTGGCATCTGATGTTCTATATCGGTTTCGAGAATGAACCCACGGCTCGGATCTGTCTTGCGCGCAGTCAAGACGGGGTCACCGACTGGCAGCGTCACCCTGCCAATCCGATCATCGCTCCCGGCCGAGACCAATGGGATCACGATGCGTGCTACAAGCCCTACGCCATCTATGACGGCAGGCAGTGGTTGCTCTGGTACAACGGCCGTCGCGGCGCGCTGGAACAGATCGGCGTTGCGTTTCACGACGGTCTGGACCTGGGCTTTGAATCGGCTCACGGGAGGGAGACTCCAGCCGACGTTCACCCGTCGGCCGTCCAGACCGGCCCGGTCCGCCGCGTGATCGCGGCGGACGATTCGACCAAGACCCTGGCCGCCGTCGCAGCCGACGGCACCATCGAGTGGAAGATCCCCTGTCGGCAGATTCACGACCTCCATCTGCTGCCCGACGGCCATCTCCTCTATCAGGATGGCTGGACACGGATCGTCGAACTCGATGCCGACCGTGAGCTCGTCTGGCAGTACGACGCCAAGGGGAACGGGAACGCTACGCGGCCCGTCGAAGTGCACGCGTTTCAGCGCCTACCCGACGGCTCCACGATGATCGTCGAGTCGGGCCCGGCCCGGATCATCGAGGTGGACCGCGCCGGCATGGTCGTGCGAGAGATTCCTCTCAAGGTCGACTCGCCCTCGACCCACTCCGACACCCGCAATGCCCGCAAGACCCCCGCCGGAACGTATCTCGTAGCCCATGAGCAGGACGGCGTCGTGCGAGAGTACGACGTCACTGGCAAGGTCGTGTGGGATTTCGATGTGCCGCTCTTCGGCACGCCGCGGAAGGCGGGCCACGGGCCGGAGGCCTTCGGTGACCAGGTGTACTCGGCCGAGCGACTGGCGAACGGGAACACGCTCATCGGCACGGGCAACGGCCACTCGGTGCTCGAGGTCACGCCGGATCGGGAGATCGTCTGGAAGCTCGGACAGAACGACCTGCCGGGAATCACGCTGGCGTGGGTGACCCAGGTACGGCGGCTACCCAGTGGCAACACCCTGCTTGTCAACTGCCACGCCGGCCCCGCCAACCCGCAGATCATCGAGGTCACGCCGGAGAAGGAAGTCGTTTGGACCTTCAAGGACTTCAAGACCTTCGGCAACTCGCTGCCAGTCGTGTGGGTGCTCGACCCGTGATGACGACGACTCGCGCTGGAACGCCCGGGACGCCAGAAGGAGGAGTTGGCGTCGCCCGACTTCGGATTCCTCGACATGCTGCATCACGGACGGCGTCTTCGTGCCGGCTGCCGACCAAGCAGCCTGCGACGCACCGCCGTCATTCGCGCCGGCCAGGCCGTTCACCGCCGCAGGCCTGCCGGGGAGGGGTCGTGGGCGGGGTGGGAGGGTGCGGCTACCATCGGGGCTGATTTCGATCGGGACGGGGCTCCTCCCGCGGGGAGACGGGATGCGCGTCCATCTGGTGCAGTTTGACATCGCCTGGGAGGACCCGGTGGCGAACCGGGCGAGGGTGACGGCGCTCGTCGAACGGGCGGCGCCCGCGGCCGGCGACCTGATCGTTCTGCCGGAGACCGCCTTCACCGCCTTCAGTTTCGACATCGCCCGCACGCTCCCCGACGCCCGCGACGCGGAGGCCTTCCTCGCCGACCTCGCGCGCGGGCACCGCTGCACCATCGTCGGCGGGATCGTGGCGCCCGACACGCTCGGCCGGGCCTCGAACCAGTCGCTCGTCTTCTCCCCGGAGGGCGATCTCCTCGCCCGCTACGTGAAGATCCAGCCCTTCACGCTCGGGGGAGAGCGGAAGGTCCACGCACCCGGCGGGCAGATCGTCCGCTTTTCCTGGCAGGGGCTCACCGTGGCCCCGTTCATCTGCTACGACCTCCGCTTCCCGGAACTGTTCCGCGAGGCGGTGAAGGCCGGCGCGGAGATGTTCGTCGTCATCGCCAGTTGGCCCGCACGCCGCACGCACCACTGGCTGACGTTGCTCGCGGCCCGGGCGATCGAGAACCAGGCCGTCGTCGTGGGGGTGAACCGCTGCGGTACCGATCCGGGCAACACCTACCTCGGCCGCAGCGTCGTGGTGAGCCCTCACGGCCACGTCGTCGCCGACGCCGGGGAGGGGGAGCACGTCCTCACGGCAGCGATCGATCCCGACGAGATCCGGGCGTGGCGGCGCGACTTTCCGGCGCTGCTCGACATGCGACGCTGACGAGGGGCCGCTCGGGAGAGCCGCCCCCGTCGGCTCTCTGCCTTGTCGGACGCCGGGGAACCGCCCCGGGCAGGGATCTCGTCCGCGGTCCGGTGGCACCTGGGGCGCGCCGCATGTGTATGCCGACACCGAGGTGGCCGGCTACTACGCGATTGGCTACGCCCGGGCGATCCGCTCCTTCGCCGCCGACGTTCAGGCCCTGGACCTGCCCCAAAACCGGCCCGGCACGCACCCCTCAGCGACCAGTTTGGACCCGCGCGCGACGGAAAACGGCGACGGAAGCGCCATTGGCCGGATTATCTTTTTGTCCCTCGGTCGAGCAGCAGGCAACGCAGCACGCCGAACGTCGTCGGGTCGAGGCTCGTCGCGATTCCTGCGTGTTACGAAACGGTCGAGAGTTCTCGGCACAAGTCCGCGAAGTCGCCGAGGCGATGCTCGATGACCGTGCGGACAACGGCCGGATCGAGACGGCGATACTCGTGCACCGCGACGTTGCGAAAGCCGACCATGCGACGCATCCGTTCGGCCACGGGTGACGAGAGCACACCCTCCCGTTCCAGCATCGAGAACGCATCCGCGCTGTCGGCCGGCACCCCGAGCCCGCGGCGAGAAACCTCGCGACAGGCGGCATCGATCGCCTGCTCGCATGCCCGTTGCAGATTCAGCACCACGGCGTCGAGCACGATCGGCTCTCGGAGCCGTTCCAAGTCGCCTGCCACGTAGTCGCCGATCGACCGCAGGCAGCGATCGATGCTGGCGAGTTTCTGCATCACCACGTCATCGGGCACGAAACTTCTCCTGCATGGCGGCCGTCGCCGCCCGCCGGTTCGCGGCGAATGAAAGGTGATCGGCAAGCGCGTGAGTGGCGAAAAAGTCGGCCTCGGTCGCGGGCTGCATGAGCGGTCGCCCGCCCTGGATGGCCTCGACCCGCAACAGGCCGCCGGCCCGCCGCAGGTCGACGAGGTCGACGGACACGCCAATCACCGACGCCAGTCGTGCGGCGGCGTCGAAGGTCGCCACGGGCTCCAGCGGCGCATCGAAAAGAACGGCAATATCAAGATCGCTGTCGGCACGGTTTCGGTTGAGGGCGTGACTGCCGTA
>CAIWZS010000425.1 GCA_903917235.1 uncultured Planctomycetaceae bacterium
CCTCAAGGAAAAGGCCGAGAAGACGACCGTCACGGGCGTGGAGATGTTCAAGAAGGTGCTCGACAGCGGACAGGCGGGCGACAACGTCGGCTGCCTCCTCCGCGGCGTCGCCCGCGAGGGCATCGAGCGCGGCCAGGTGCTGGCGAAGCCGGGCTCGATCAAGCCCCACAAGAAGTTCGAGTGCGAGGTGTACGTGCTGTCGAAGGAGGAGGGGGGGCGTCACACGCCCTTCTTCGCCGGGTACCGGCCACAGTTCTACTTCCGCACGACCGACGTCACGGGCTCGACGAAGCTGCTCGGCGGCGTGGAGATGGTCTCGCCCGGCGACAACGTGAAGATGGAAGTGGAGTTGATGGTGCCGATCGCCATGGACGACGGCGTACGGTTCGCGATCCGTGAGGGAGGCAAGACCGTGGGGTCGGGCGTCGTCACGAAGATTCTCGACTGAGTCGCGGTTCGCTCGGACGGTTGAGTGTCGGGTTCCGAGTCCGTGGCCGGCGTCGCCTGGAGCGCCCGGCCACGGGTCGGGGCCTCTTGTGGCTGGTGGCTGGTGGCACTGAGGGCGGGAGGAGGTCGGGCGGAGCGTTTCCTTCCGACCGAAGCACTTCAAAACAGGCTGCGACAGTCCTCGAAAGGGGCTTCGATCGGGACGGATCCGGAAACAGGGGCGTAGCTCAACTGGCAGAGCGCTGGTCTCCAAAACCAGAGGTTGCGAGTTCGATCCCCGCCGCCCCTGCAGGCGTCCGCCACGGCGTATCGGTCGCGCCGTGGCGGCCACGGTTCGGCTCCGAGTGGCGGGTGGACTGGCGAGTGGAGCGGAGGGTGCGGTGAGACGGATCCGAGCGGAGCGAAGGAGCGCGTGATGGCTGGAATCCAGCAGAGCCGTGCGGGAGCCGGGACATTCTGGGGAGAACTCCTCAGTGCGTCGCTTTACAAGCGGAATCAGGGCAGGGTGGCGAGGCAGGTGACGTTCGCGGCGCTCGCGTTGGTCATCGGCCTCGGCGTCTGGCGGCTGGCCCAGTTGCTGCCGCTCTGGATCGGCGGCGGAGCCGGGACGATGTCGGCGGACGGTGGGCTCGGCGACCTCGGCGTGGTCCGCTTCCTCGTGCCGGGGCTGTTCCTCGCGGCCGGATTGTGGTTCTGTTTTCGGCTCGTGAACATGCCGCGGTTCGCCGACTTCCTGATTTCGGTCGAGGCCGAGATGGCGAAGGTGTCGTGGCCATCGGGGACGGAGGTCGTCCGCAGTTCCATCGTCATCATTTTCCTCATGTTCGCGCTCGCGGCGATCCTCGCCATGTACGATCTCTTCTGGCGGTTCGTCCTCCAGTACGTGCTGCGCATCGTCTGACGACCGGTCGTTCCCACCGAGAACCCCTTACGCATCGAGACCCGTGATGAGTGCCAGCCACGACACACAGCCGGACGTGCAGGACGATCTGACAGGCGGCGCGCACCGCGGTGCCGCGACGGGCGGACATCCTGCGGATGCTCCGGGCGGCGCACCGGCCGGTCCCTCGGGGTACGATGCCGTGTCCGACGACGAGGAGGATGATGGCACGCCCGCCGTCCTCGAGGATCCGTTCGCGGGTGGAGAGGACGCCCAGCCCGTCGAAATGGCGGTGGATGCCGAGGGGGAGGCGCCGGTCGGCGACAAGCAGTGGTACATCCTCAAGGTGCAGAGCAACCGCGAGGATTCGATCCGGGAGACGCTCCTCCGCCGCATCTCGCTGGCGGGCCTGGGCCGGTTCTTCGGCGAGGTGATCGTGCCGAAGGAGCAGGTCACCGAGTTCAAAAGTGGCAAAAAACGCGTCGTTTCTCGCAAGCTCTATCCGGGATACATCCTGGTGAACATGATCTTGAACGACGAAACCTGGTACCTGGTGCGGGAAACGGGCGGGATCGGTGACTTCACCGGATCCGCCGGTCGGCCGAGTCCGATGCTGCCGGCGGACGTGGCGAAGCTCCTGCACAAGGACGAGGAGACGGCGGCGGAGGCGCCGCGGCTCAAGATCAACTTCAAGAAGGGCGACCGCGTGAAGATCAACGAGGGCACCTTCGAGAATTTCGAGGGCGAGGTCGAGCAGATTGACGAGGCCAACGGACGGGTGACCGTGATGCTCAGCATCTTCGGCCGTTCGACGCCCGTGGACATCGAGTACTGGCAGATCGAGGCGGTCTAGGACGAGGACGTCGGGGCGATCGGGTCGATCCCGATCAAGGCGGCGATCGAGGCGGTGAGATCGGTGTGGCGACGCCCGTCGCCGGACGCAAGGCTCGGGAACATCGGTGGTGCATCATGGCGAAGCAGATGGTCGGACAGGCGAAGTTTCAGGTCCCGGGCGGGCAGGCGACTCCCGCGCCCCCGGTCGGCACCTCGCTCGGCCGCTTCGGGATCAACCTCGGCCAGTTCGTGCAGCAGTTCAACGAGCGGACCCGCGAGGCCGCGGGCATGCCCATTCCGGTCGTGGTCACCGTCTACAACGACCGGTCTTTCGAGTTCTTCACGAAGAGTCCGCCGGCCGCCGCGCTCCTGAAGAAGGCGGCTGGGCTGGCGAAGGGTTCGGGCGTGCCGAACCGTGACAAGGTCGGGAAGGTGACCCTCGCGCAGGTCGACGAGATCGTGCGTCTCAAGGGTTCGGACCTCAACGCGCGCGACGCCGCACACGCCCGACGCATGATCGAGGGCACCGCCCGCAGTATGGGCATCACCGTCGAAGGCTGATCCGCACCGCACGACCCACGCCGTCAGAATCACCCCCACCGCACCCCCGACCCCCGACGCGAGCCATGACCCTCTCCGCCAAGACGCTCACCGCCAAGACCAAGCGCATGCGTGCGGCCGTTGCCGCCCTGCCGAAGACGGAAGCCCCCCTGCCCGTGCCCGAGGCGGTGGAAGTGCTGAAGCGATTTCCGGCCCCGCGGTTCGACCAGACGGTGGAGATCCACGTGCGACTCGGAATCGACCCGAAGCAGGCGGATCAGATCGTTCGCGGCTCGCTCGTCCTGCCTCACGGCATCGGCAAGGCGAAACGCGTGGTCGTGTTCGCGAAGGGCAATCTCGCCGACGAGGCCAAGTCCGCCGGTGCGGAGGTGGTGGGTGGCGACGACCTCGCCAAGCGGATCAAGGAAGGCTGGATCGACTTCGATGTCTGCATCGCCGCCCCGGACATGATGGGTCTGGTCGGGCCCCTCGGGAAGGTGCTCGGTCCCCGGGGTCTCATGCCGAGTCCCCGCGCGGGAACGGTCACGGCCGACATCGCGAAGACCGTCGCGGAATACAAGGCGGGCAAGGTCGAATTTCGCAACGACCCCACGGGCATCATCCATGCCGTCGTGGGCAAGGCGAGCTTCGACGCCGCCAAACTCGTCGACAACATCCGCGCCTTCATCGATCACATCCAGTCGCTGCAGCCCGCGAGTGTCCGCGGGCAGTACGTGAAGAGCATCTCCATCTGCGGCACGATGACGCCCGGCGTCGCCGTCGCCGGCTGACCTCCATCCCCGGTTCGCCCGCGTGGCGACTTGAGAGACCATGAGCAAGCCCGTCAAGAACATGCTGATCGACGACCTTCGCACACGCCTGCGTGGTGTGGAGGAGGTGATCGTCGTCAGCCTCGGCCGTCTCGACGCACAGAAGACGACGGCCCTGCGGCAGACGCTGCGGAAGAAACGGATCCAGCTGCAGCTCGTGAAGAACAGCCTCGCGCGGATCGCGACCGCCGACACGCCCCTGGCGCCCGCCTTCGCGTCGGGCGAGGGGATGCTGGCTGTCGCCTGGGGCGGCGAGGACGTGGTCGATCTCGCCAAGGAGCTCGATCGGATCACGGGCCTCAAGGATTTCGAGGGGTTCGAGTGCCGGGGTGGCGCGCTCGATGGGTCGCGGCTCGGTCCGGATGACGTCAAGCTGGTGGCGAAGTGGCCAAGTCGGGCGGAGCAGCTGTCGCTCCTGTCGGGCCAGATTTCGTCGCTGGCGGGCATCCTTGCCGGTCAGATCACGTCCGCCGGCGGCACCCTCGCTGGGCAGGTCAAGAGCCGGATCGAGGATCTCGAAAAAGGCGAAGGGTCCGAGGCCGCGTCGGTGCCCTGACGCCACCGCCATCCGTTCACGAAAAATTCACCCCGGGGCTTCACTCGAGCGCCGGGCATGGTACCTTCATCGATTCCCCGTCACGCACCGAAAGGATCAGAAGCGATGGCTACGGCTGAAGCGGTCCGCGAGTTCTCTGCCGAGACGAAGGCGCTCGGCGACAAAATCGTCGGCCTCACCCTCAAGGCGGCAAAGGAATTGTCGGACTACCTCGACGAGGTGCATGGCATCAAGCCGGCTGCCGGTGGCGCCGTCATGATGGCGGCGCCCGCTGGCGCCGCGGCCGGGGGTGGCGGTGGTGCCGAGGCACCGGCCGAGAAGACGGAGTTCGACGTCGTGCTGGAGAGCTTCGGCGACAACAAGATCGGCGTCATCAAGGTCGTGCGGGCCGCGACCGGACTGGGTCTGAAGGAAGCGAAGGACCTGGTCGAGGGATGCCCTGCGAAGGTCAAGGAGGGTATCTCCAAGGCCGACGCGGAGAAGCTGAAGAAGGAACTGGAGGAGTCGAAGGCGACGGTTTCGATCAAGTAAGTGGCCGATTCAGCCCAGATTGGTTCAGCCAAGACTGGTTCAGCCGAGAATGGGGCTGGTTGGCACTTTCCGCTTGGAACGGTATAGTATTTGCCGTGTCCAGCGCAACCGGTTCCCTGCCCTCGGCTGTTCGGTCGCCCGGCCTTCGGGTCGTCCGTTGTCTTCCGTCGATTGCGCTCCCCTGTTCGATGGCCCGTCTGAACTGCGCTCCCCGTTCGTTCGTTTCGTGTCGTTTCGGCGGTCGTCGCAGCCGCCAGTGAGCCGGTGTCGTTCAGCGGCCCTGTCTCGCACCGTTCGTGTCCGTCATTCGCCGACCTCGTCGCTCGCTGAGGAGTTTCCTGCCTATGGCAACCAGCGCCGTCCGCCGTCTGCAGCCCTCGGAGATCCGGCACTTCGGGAGTCGGCGCATCAGTCAGTCGATTCCCGATCTGACTGAAATCCAGACTCGGTTTTACGACGCCTTCCTGCAGTACGACGTGCCTGCTGCGAAGCGGAAGGACCAGGGGATCGAAGGCGTGCTCCGGGAGATTTTTCCCGTCGAGAGCTACGACAAGACGGTCAAGCTCGAGTACCTCAGCTACCGGCTCGGCAAGCCCCGGTACGACCCGGACGAGTGTCGTCAGCTGCGGCTCACGTACGGCCGGCCGCTGCACGTGCGGCTGAGGCTGACTCGCGAGCAGCCGATGGAGGAGGAGGTCTTTCTCGGCGACATCCCGATCATGCTCGGCGGCGGCGAGTTCATCATCAATGGCGCCGAACGCGTCGTCGTGAGCCAGTTGCATCGTTCGCCCGGCATCGACTTCGTCGCCGACACCGAATCGGTGGATCGCAAGACCTACAACTGCCGGATCATTCCCGAGCGCGGCAGCTGGATCGAGCTGAACGTGTCGAAGAAGGACACGCTCCAGGTGCGGATCGACCAGAGCGGCAAGTTTTCGGCGCTCACGCTCCTGCGGGCGATGGACCCGAAGTATGCGAGTGACGCCGAGCTGCTCAAGTTGTTCTACAAGACGGCGGTCGAAAAGGTCGTCGGCGGCCGCAGCGTCGCGAAGCTCGAGGGCAAGATCGCGGTCGACGACATCGTCTACCCCCGTGGCAGTGAGCGGGCGGGCGAGATCATCGTGGATGCCGGCGCGACCATCTCGCACGATCAGGCCGAGCTCATCGTCACGAGTGGCCTGAAGACCGTGGAGGTGATGCACGAGCAGAAGGTGCCGCTGATCGTCAACAGCCTCCGCGAGGATGCCGACGAGTCGAAGCGCCGCACGGGGGTCGCGCCGAGTCACGAGGATGCCCTCGTGAGGATCTACCAGCGGCTGCGCCCGGGCAATCCGCCCGCGCTCGACAAGGCGCGAGCCCTGTTCGACGAGAAGTTCAACGACCCCAATCGGTATCGGCTCGGCCGGGTCGGCCGGTTTCGCATCAATCGGAAGCTCGGTCTCAAGGTCTCCGAGACGGAGATGACGCTTCGGGCGGAGGACCTGATCGCCGCGATCAAGTACATGCTCGAGCTCAGCGACGGAGGCGGGCAGGTCGAGGTCGACGACATCGACCACCTCGGCAATCGGCGGCTGCGCACGATCGACGAGCTGGCCAGCGACGAGCTGCGGAAGGGCTTTCTCAAGCTCCGCCGCACCGTGCAGGAGCGCATGAGCCTCAAGGACGTCACGGAGATGTCCCCGCGGACGCTCATCAACCCCAAGAGCATCTCCGCGGCGATCGAGTACTTCTTCGGGCGCGGCGAACTGTCCCAGGTCGTGGACCAGACGAATCCGCTCTCGATGCTCACGCACGAGCGGCGGCTGTCGGCCCTCGGTCCCGGCGGTCTCAATCGCAAGCGGGCGGGCTTCGAGGTGCGCGACGTGCACATCTCCCACTACGGACGCATCTGCCCGATCGAGACGCCGGAAGGCACGAACATCGGCCTCATCTCGAGTCTCGCGATCTACTCGGGCGTGGACTCCTACGGGTTCCTCGTCACGCCGTACCGTCGCGTCGCCAAGGGCAAGCTGACGGACGACGTCGTCTGGCTGCGTGCCGACGAGGAGCACGAGGCGCACCTGGCGCCGGCCGATGCCACCGTGGTGGACGGCAGGCTGGTGGGCGAGACGATCATCGCCCGCTACCGCGGCGATTTCGTGCTCGTGCCGGCGGAGCAGGTGGAATACATCGACGTCGCGCCGAGCCAGATGGTCGGCGTGTCGGCGGGGCTCATCCCGTTCCTCGAGCACGACGACGCGAATCGCGCCCTCATGGGGTCCAACATGCAGCGGCAGGCCGTCCCGCTGCTCATCACGGAGCCGCCCATCGTCGCGACCGGCATGGAGCGGGACGTCGCGGTGAACTCGGGCCTCATCGTCCGTGCCGCGAGAAAGGGAACCGTGTCGTACGTCGATGCCGAGACCATCGAGGTCACCGGTGCCGGCGGCGTCGACACGTATCCGCTCCGGAAGTACTCGGGACTCAACGAGCGGACCTGTCAGAACCAGAAGCCGATCGTGTCGCTCGGCCAGAAGGTGGAGAAGGGCGACGTGCTCGCGGACGGGGCGGCGACGTTCCGGGGCGAACTGGCGCTGGGCCGCAACGTGCTCGTCGGCTTCATGTCGTGGGACGGATTCAACTTCGAGGACGCGATCATCATCAGCGAGGAGCTGGTGCAGGACGACGTCTACACCTCGATCCACATCGAGGAGTACGACCTCGAGATCCGTGACACGAAACTCGGGCGCGAGGAGTTCACGCGGGACATCCCGAACGTGGGTGAGCGGGCGCTGCACAACCTCGACGAGAGCGGCATCGTGCGGATCGGCACCTACGTGAGGCCGGGCGACATCCTCGTCGGCAAGGTTTCCCCCAAGAGCAAGACCGAGCTCACGCCCGAGGAGAAGCTGCTGCACGCGATCTTCGGACGCGCCGGCGAGGACGTGAAGAACGATTCGCTCGAGGTGCCTTCGGGCGTCGAGGGAATCGTCATCGCGACGGAGAAGTTCTCGAGGCAGATGAGCCTGTCGGAGGACGAGCGCCGGGAGTTTCAGAAGCAGCTGAAGGAGGCGGAGAGCGCTGGCAACCTCCGGATCGCGGAGACGTTCGGCGCCCTGGTCGCCGAAGTCGAGAAGGTGCTGCAGAAGCCGCTCCTCGCGGAGGACGGCAGCCGCCTGGTCCGCGACCTCGATCACAAGGTCGTGGCCGAGCGGGCTGCCGCGTTCAAGCCGGACGAGATCGACATCCGGTCGCCCGAGCGGCGGGCTGCGGTGGACAAGCTCGTGAAGACGATGTGGCCCGCGGTCGAAGAGGCGATCGACGCGCGCGATCGGCGGCTCAACAGCATGAAGCGGGGGGACGAACTGCGTCCCGGCGTGCTTCAGATGGTGAAGGTCTACGTCGCGGCCAAGCGGGTGATCTCGGTCGGTGACAAGATGGCGGGGCGTCATGGCAACAAGGGCGTCATCGCGAAGATCCTGCCCAAGGAGGACATGCCGTTCCTGGCCGATGGCACGCCGGTGCAGATCCTGCTCAATCCGCTCGGCGTGCCGAGCCGGATGAACGTCGGGCAGATTCTCGAGACGCATCTCGGCTGGGCCGGGAAGGTGCTCGGCTTCCAGGCGATCACCCCCGTCTTCGACGGCGCGAGCGAGGACGACATCAACCAGGTGCTGGCGGATGCGGGCCTGCCGAAGCACGGCAAGGCGCAGCTCTTCGACGGGCGGACGGGAGAGCCGCTCGAGCAGGAGACCACGGTGGGCTACATCTACATGCTCAAGCTCCACCACCTCGTCGACGACAAGGTGCACGCCCGCTCGACCGGTCCGTACTCCCTCATCACGCAGCAGCCGCTCGGCGGCAAGGCCCGGTTCGGCGGGCAGCGGTTCGGGGAGATGGAGGTCTGGGCTCTCGAGGCCTACGGGGCGGCGTACATCCTGCAGGAGCTCCTCACCGTGAAGAGCGACGACGTCGAAGGACGCACGAAGATCTACGAGAGCATGGTGAAGGGGGAGAACACGCTCGAGGCGGGCACTCCGGCCAGCTTCGACGTGCTCACCAACGAGATCCGCGGGCTCGCTCTCAACATGCAACTCGAAAAGAGGAGGATCTGATTTCACGCGGGCGAAGCCATCGTGGCCTTCGCCCGCTTGGAAACCCCTCTCGGCTGGCGGCCGCTGCGGGGTCTCCAACAATCACGCCTCCGGCGTGACGGCTGAAGGTCGAAGACCTCGAGAACGCAGAAACAACTGGGAGATTGCCCGTGAGCATCGGCGAAGCCACCTACGATCGCGTCAACGACTACTCGGCGGTGAAGATCAGCCTCGCGCGACCGCACGACATCCGTAGCTGGTCGTTCGGAGAGGTGAAGAAGCCCGAGACGATCAACTACCGCACCTACCGTCCCGAGAAGGACGGCCTGATGTGCGAGAAGATCTTCGGACCGGAGAAGGACTGGGAGTGCTCCTGCGGCAAGTACCGCGGAATGAAGTACAAGGGCATGATCTGCGACCGCTGCGGGGTGAAGGTCACCCACAGCCGCGTGCGCCGGAAGCGGATGGGGCACATCGAGCTCGCCGCCCCCGTGGTGCACATCTGGTTCTTCAAGGCGATGCCGAGCCGGCTCGGCGCCCTGCTCGACATGAAGACGTCGAGCCTCGAGAAGGTCATCTACTTCCAGGATTACGTCGTCCTCGACCCGAAGGACACGCCCCTCAAGAAGCAGCAGCTGCTCACCGAGGAGGAGTTCCGCGAGGCCCGTGCGACGTATGGCGACGGCAGCTTCGACGCCGAGATGGGGGCGGAGGCTGTCCGCAAGCTCCTGCTGTCGCTCGACCTCGTGCGGCTCTCGAAGGAGCTGCGCGAGGAGCTGGCCACCACCAACTCCAAGCAGAAGAAGAAGGATCTCGTCAATCGCCTGAAGATCGTCGAGGCGATCCGCGACAGCGAGAACAAGCCGGAGTGGATGGTGCTCGACGTCATCCCGGTGATCCCGCCCGATCTCCGGCCGCTCGTGATGCTCGACAGCGGCAACTTCGCCACCAGCGACCTGAACGACCTGTACCGCCGGATCATCAACCGCAACAACCGGCTCAAGAAGCTCGTCGATCTCAACGCCCCCGAGGTGATCATCCGCAACGAGAAGCGGATGCTGCAGCAGTCGGTCGA
>CAIWZS010000426.1 GCA_903917235.1 uncultured Planctomycetaceae bacterium
CTTCCGGTGTCAATCACCGGCAGGACCGCCAGCGCCCTGACCGGCGAAGCATAGGAGAAGTCCCCGCCCCCATTGAGCGAATAAGTCTCCGTGAACTTCAGCTCCGACTGATGCTCCGTCTGCCGGATGTCACCCAACCGCACGTCGCAACCGGCATTGACCACGACCGCGAGCCGCCCGTTGCCGTACGCCATCGCGCGTCCCACCGGCACTTCGTTTTCGCGGGCCCGCCGGAACTGGTCTCCATCGTAGATGAACGGCCGCGACTGCCCGTCCTGGATGACGAGTGAATTGATCGTCTCGCCGAACCACACCCGCGGCTGCTTCGGGGAATTAACCTCGGAGCCGGTCCTTTCCGTGATCGCCCAATCCTGCGGGTCGATCTCGTGGATACGGCCTCCGAGCGAAACCACGATGCGGGACAGCGCCTTGAATGCACTCGCCCCCTGCATGAGCCCGGCCGGCAGCGTCAGACGCTTCACGATCCGCGGACGTGACCGCACGCGGCCGCCACGCGTGGAGACATTCATGAGCAGGTGGGCCTGCTGCTCGGAGATGAGTTCGGGCTCCCGTCCCCGGTTCATGCCCTCGGCCACCGTGGCCTGCGTGTCAGCGAGCCAGTTCTGCGTGGAGGGCATTCAGAAGATGTCGGTTCGCTCGGTCATCGCGGCCACCCGCGTGACATTCACCGGCGCGGGCGTGCGCCGAGCCCGGTAATGCGAGGCCTCGTCGCGGAGAATCTGCGCCGCAGCGGCAAATGCCGCCTCGGAGTCGGCGATCTCCCCCTTGTCCAGAAGCGCCACGGCCTTAACCCCCAGCCGCAGCGCATTCAGGTTCGTCACGAACAGTTCGTCGGAATCGGCCGCGATGTCTTGGTACCGGCGCCGCACGATCGCATCAACCATCTTCGACTGGTCGTCGGCGATCGCGGTGAAACGGTAGAGCCGGAAACTCGGACTACGGTCCCTTGCGCGGTAATCGCCGGAGACCGTCTCGGTGCCGAACTCGTCGGTGAGCGACAGGACGACATCCCCGGCCGTGACCGGCTTGATCACCTGGGTGATCCGGGACCAGAGGTGACCTGAACTGGAGTCGGGCAGCGCGTACTCTACCTGCTGGGCGAGTTGGTTCAGGTCATGCCCGATTACCGTGACCGCGCCGGTCTCACTGCCGATCGTCGCACGAACCGTCACCGCGGCGCCGCCGGGACCCGGCTGAACGTAGACGGGACTTTCGCCCAGATCGGCCCCGTAGTTGCACCACTCGTTCTTCTGGTACGGACCGGGACCGTGCTCGAGGAACTCGAACCAGGGCGGCTGGACCTCCACCGGCTGACGATTGATCGCGGAGTGGACAATCGCCTCGTACTGGGTCGGCAGCGCCACCACCCCGCCCCGCTGGCGGAACTTGATCCTGGCGTACTGGTAGGGCCATTCGCCGAGCGTGCAGAGCCGTTCCTGGGCGAGGTTGACCGCGATCCGGAGCCGGTCGTCGTCGACCACGAGACCCGTCTGGCCCGCGACCCGCCGCAGCTCCTCCTTAACGTCCCCGAAGGTGCGTTTGATCATCGGGCGTCACCAGTTGAAGCAGAACACATCGATGTCGGCCCGGCACGACACCGCGGTCGGAGCGGTGCCCGTTCCGATGCACGGCGCGACGAAGAAGCGGATCTCGTCGGTGAGCTGCAGCCCGGAGATGTACCGCGTGCAGTCGACGATCGCGTCGTCACCGTCGGAGGCATTCCTCGCGGCCAGCGCCACGTACTGGCCGAGCCGCGGAATCTGATAGTAGACGGTTGCGAGCCCGTTGTAGCCGATGAGCCGGCCCTGCAGCTGCACAAGGCCGATGCCGTTACCATCGGGGCTCAGGGTCTGCGCGTATCCCGGTTGGCCCCATAGCGGGTGCCCGGGACAGACCACGCGGCACGGCTCCATGTGGTTAAAGGACCAGTTGGAGCCGGTTCCAAAGGCGAACGGCGTGGTGCCCGTGGTAGACGTGCCGTATTCGACCGCCCGAAACTTCCGGCTGCTGTACGCGGGGTTGAAGATGCGCCCGGCGTAGCCGATATTCACGGCCTGCATGTCCCCGGCGGTGACCTTCCCGGCGGAGAGGTTCGCGATGTGGGCGTCGGTGATGATGCCCTCGCCGATGTTGGCCGACTGAGTGATGATCTGGTTCGCCCCGATCTTTTCCGCGGTCACCGCGTTCGCGGCGATTTTATCGGCGATCACCGAGCCGTTGACGATCATCGCACCCGGGATCTGACCGACAAGATCCCCGGTGGGCACCGCCGCGGTCCAGGCTCCGCCGACCCGGCGGTAAAGTTTTCCGTTGGTCGTTAGCCAGACGAAGTCGCCGTCCGAGTAGCCACTGGTGGGCAGCGTTGCCACATGGACGATCGGCCGGATCCCAGTACCGAAATCCGGAAGCAGCAGGACCCGTTGCACGTCGATCCACCCGGTGCCGTCCCAGCGGTAGATCTTATTCCCGTGGGCGGTATCGAACCAGATGTCGCCCGCCTTCAGCTGGCCGCCGGCGTTGGACGGCGCCGTGCCGGAATACCAGGAGCGGTTGCCGTTTCCCGTGCCGTTCTCGAGGGCCGTGATGCGGTTCCCGAGTCCGTCGAGTGCTGACTGATCAAACGTCATCTGTGCCCCTGGGACGACTCGCTTGCCGGCGGGAATGGCCGTGCCCGCGGCCGCATTCGCCGTGGCGGCTTGCGCCGTCAGCCGTAACGAGGCGACGGAGAGGACCGCAGTCGTGGTGAAGCTGCCTGCGCTCTCAATGAACAGCGGTTGGCCCACGGCCACCCAAGAGGTGTTGGCCACCGCTACGGTCACCTGCGTCCCCGCAGCCGGCATGACGAATGCGGCCGTGGTGGTCGTGAACGGCGAGACACCATTCGCGCCCGAGGCGCCAGGATCGCCGGGATCACCCTTGGGACCGCGGGGACCAGGCAGACTCGAGATCCGCGGCAGGGAGCACGGGATTGATTCCTTCATGCGGCTACTTGCGCAGGTGCTTCACGATCTGGATCCCGAGGTGCACGAGGGTGAGCACCCCGACCAGCGTCCCCAGCATGACGTTGAACTTCTCGAGGGTGAAAATCGCCAGAATCCCCCCGACGCCTGCGATCGCAGTCCTATGGGTTTCCATGAAAAGGGATGCGGGGCCGTCCCTTCAGAGGACGACCCCGCGGATTGAAGGCCCGACTCAGACGTCGGTCGCCTTGGTCAGGATCGTGAAGCCCAGCTCCGGGAAGATGGGCTTCGCCGCCGCACGGATGTCCGCGAGGTAGTAGCCCAGGTTTCCACGGTCGTTGTCGCCGCCGAAGGTGCGGTTGTTGATCCACTGGAACTCGCCGATGTAGTTCGTGGGATCGAACTTCATCCCGCTGAACTGCGTCGGATCCACCGGCTCATACTTGGCCTCCCACACCTGGCGCCCGAGGATCGTGGCCACCTCGTACTCGGCGAGGCCGCCGTTCACGCCGTTAACGCCGTAGGCGACGTTGGGCATGTACTTGCGGCCGACCGAGGCGTTGGTGTTCACGGTCGGGTAGATCGTGTTCGCGAGCGTGAGCTCGGCCGGCGCCGCGATACCGCCGGTCTTACCGAACCGGATCGGGAACAGGTCCACGACCGGCAGGAAGCCGTTCACGGCGCCGTCGTAGCCGAGGATCTCGAGGTTCTTCGCGGGATCGAAGAACTTGACGGAGTCCTTGGTCGTGCTGTCCGACCAGAGGCGCCCGATCGTGCCGGTGCCGGCGTGAAGCGGGATCACGGGGCGGCCCTTGCCGTCGCGTCCCACCGCCAGCTCGTCGGCGAGACCGTTCCGGCACAGCTGCCAGTAAATCTGCTTCAGGTGGTTCCAGGTGAGGTACTCGTTCGGCAGGACTCCAAGGTCAGTGAAGTCACCCTTGGTCGAGACGGCGTTCGAGATGCCATCGCTCGCACGGGTGGCGACCTTGTTGTCGACCATCGAGATGTTCTGCAGGCGGTACCAGTCGCTCCAC
>CAIWZS010000427.1 GCA_903917235.1 uncultured Planctomycetaceae bacterium
ACTTCGACGGGGAGGAACAGGTCGGCCTCGTTGCCCACCACCCGCACCGGCTCGCTGAACCTGACCTTGAACGTCAGCGGCTCGCCCGTGCCGTACGTGCCGGCCGCGGGAAGCGAGACGGAGCGGACCACCGGCGCGATCGTGTCGGCCAGCCCAGGCATGACCGCCAGCGCCAGCCGTGGCTCGAGCGACTCGAGTTTCAGGTCGCTCGCACGTTCGCGGCGGCGGGCCGCCTCGCGGGAGCGGCGGGGGCGTGCGTGGAAACGGCGAAAGAGAGGGGCCATGAACGAAGCCTTCGGCAAGAGGGGCGCAGAACCAAGGAGCCTCAATGTGCGATCCCCCCATCGGGGCGAGTAATCGCCGGGGAATGCGACCATTCGACGCTCTGCATGAGGCTAGTTGCCAATCGCCGGCAGGACAACAATTTGGTTGCCTCGGGGTGCGCCGACCGGTATGGGGCACGCAAATCGGGGTGGGATGGCATGGCCTGGCGGGGTTGTCGCGGCGATCGTCGCCCCGCCGGGGGAGGTATCAGCAACGGGGTGTGGTCGTTCCTCGTCACTACGAGCGGCGTGTTCGGCGTGTTCGGCGGGTCGCCGGTCCCCGCATCGATGCAGCTCCGAGTCGCAGGGCATGCCGGCGGGCGTGGAGGGACGGACGAGCTGCGTTCACGGCGGCGCATCGGCCGTGAACGCTACACTCCTCGCGATCAAATACCGATCACCTCCCACCCTGCCGGAACCCGGACATGAGGGCTGCACGCCTTTCCCGCTTGGTTTCTCGCGGCCGTGGCCGAGGCGCCGTGCGTGGCCGTTGCACGGCAGTCCGGCCGATGCTGCTCGAGCGACTCGAGTCGCGGGTCACCCTTTCCGGGGCGCCGCTCGTGCCCACGATCGCGTCGCCGCGCGGCCACGCGGACGATTCACCGTGGCTGTCGCCCGATCGGGCAACGGCTTCCCCCCGGGTCGCCGCACTGACGACGTCTTCCGCCGCCGTCGTCGCTGCCTTCACCGCGAAGCATCGCGTCTGGACCTCGTCTGTCGACGTCGTCGTGCCGGCGATTCCGGATGCGACATCGCTGCGGCTCGAGGCCACGGGCGGCCCGACCTACTGGAATGGCAGGCAGACGCCGACGTTCAGTCCCCCGCGGGCGAGCGTGCGGATCGATCTCTCGCTCGGCGGTCAGACGGCGGCCTCCCGTGCCGCCGAGCCGCAGCCGAGCGATGCCGCGACGCTGCCGCTGGCTGCATCGGGGACCAATCGCGTCGCGGCGCGGATCACCGTCGACGGGAAGCCCGGCCGGGCGGTGGCGGCCGGGTGGTATGCGATCTCCGCCACCATCGTGGCCGGTGGCAGCGGCGCCGCCACTCCCGTCACGTTCCTCTTTTCGAGGGGCCGAGTCCCTGCCGGCAGCCGGGCTGCAGCCATTCGTGCCGTCGGCGGCGTCGGGGCCAAGCCGGCGGCGGTCACCGTCGGCGTCACGCTCGCCGCGCCGCCGGCGGTCGCTCCGATCGTGGTGCCGCCCGTGGCGTCCGCTTCGGCGTCGCCGATGGCGGTCGTGCCGCCCGCGCCGCAGGCTCCCGTCGTGCAGTCGCAGCCGTCGTTCGTCCTGCCGCCGGCGGTCAATGGGATCGTGGAGGTGTCGAGCGACATCACCGGTGACGCGACGTTTCGCGCGGGCAACGTCTACGTGATCACGGGCGAGGTGCACGTGCTGTCGGGCGTCACCCTTTCGATCGAGGACGGCGTCGAGGTACGGATCCGCAATGGCAAGGAAAACTTCGCCACGCTCACCTCGCGGGCCCTGATCTTCGACTCGGGGTCGTCACTCGTCGCGGAGAACGTGACCTTTCAGGCCGCGAACGACGCGAATGAGCCGGTGGAGGAGGCCGACAACGGCGGCGTCTTCTTCTGCGGCGGCACGCGGAACGCCACCAAGGACGACGTGTCGTCCCAGCAGGTCGGACCAGAACCCAGGTGGTCGTTCCGGGCCACGAGCATCGTGGCCAACTCCCTCGGCCGGAAGGATCCACCGGAGGGGGATGGCGACGGCAATGGCCGCGATGACATCGATGCCGTCTCGGTGATCGGCATGGTGTTCGACGAGTGGAACATCGAGGCGGTGGAGATCAACCGCTCGGGCGACGACGGATTCGATCTGACGGACTCGAATATCGAGATGGAACGCGTCAAGGTCATCGATCCGACGGAGGACGGTGTCAATCTCACTTCGAGCGAGCTGACAGTCAAAAGCACCGGGCGGCTCGAGGTGGACATGAACGACACCGTCACAACGGGACCTGACCGCGAGATCTTCGACTTCGAGGGGCCAGGAGCGTGCACGCTGACCGTCACGCGCGAGGCATCGGTCGACATCCGGGGCTTCTGGGACAACAGTCCCTTTGACACGACGATTTACCTGACGTCGGCCGACATGGAGCAGCCAAGAGCTGGGCGGGAAGAGTACGCGTGGAACGGCCTGCTCGAGAACAGCGATGCCGTCATCTTCAGCACGTAGGACCACGCAGACCCCGTAGCGCCCGCTCCACTCGTTTCGGCCATTCGTGATCCCTTTCCAGGAACAGGACGCCATGCGACCGACGAAGTTTTTTTCGGTGTTCACCCGCGCACGCCGCCGCGTGCCGGCACGGGTCCGCCCCGCCCGGCAGAGTCGGCTCGCCGCCGCCGAGCGGCTCGAGGACCGGCTCAATCTCGCGGCCACGGTCATCGATCTCGCGGCGCCTCGCCCCGCCTCCGACGGCTACCCGGCCCTCGACTCGTTGCCGATCCCCGCGGGTGCCACGCTCGTGGACGTGTGCGACATCGGGCGGTACGTGCTCTTTTCGAGCACCGACACCAACCTGATCCCCGGCCAACAGACGATCCCTTCTCTCAACCCCAATCTGTTCTGGCTCGACACGCAGGAGGGGGTCACCAGGCTCGTGACCCATCGCGCGGGCAGCGCGGTGCAGTCGACCGGCTACGCGGGGCTGGAGGGCAATTCGTACGCTCCAGGATACGGCCTGTGGCCGATGTTCGAGCCCCTGACGGCCGACCTCAGCGGCGACGGCAAGAGCGTGGTCTTCGATTCGATCATCGCCGCCAACGAATACGACGCCAGCGTGCCGGTTGAAAACGATCAGGCGACCTATCGGCCGCTCAAAAAGGATGCCACCAGCGGCAGCCAGTGGAACAACTTTCAGATCGGCACCGTCGACGTGTTCGTGTGGCGGGCGGATGGTGACGCTGCGAACAACATCTCGCTCGTCAGCCGGCTCAATGCCACGGGTCGGCAGGAGGCGGTGACCTCCAACCAACTGGTGCCGGGTTTGCCCGCACCGAATCCGGGCCAACCGATGGCGACCGGCGTCTTCGCCCAGGAATTCCTCCCGCTGTTCCCGGGCAGCTTCAGGAATTTCGTCCAGCAACAGCCGGTCGAGTCGCTCACCCTGAACAAAGGCGTCTCCGACGACGGCACCAGGGTGCTTTACGACAGCTGGGTGCCAGCCGGCTGGATCGACACATTGAACCCGGAGATCCGCGACCAGCAGAATCCCGGAAACGGACAGTCGCGGGCGACGAGCGAGTGGACGCTCGACAGCTTCGTCGCCAGCACGAGGGGTTTTGGCGGCAGCGGTGCCGTGGGCGAGTGGTCGGCGCGGACCGTGAGCATCAACTTCGACGGCACGCAGGCCCTCGGCCTCTACACGGGGCCGCAGCAACTCGGGAGATCGGGGGCGCAGTTGTTCGAGCCGATGTTCAGCCAGATCAGCGGCGATGGATCGCGAGTGGTCTACAGCACGCGGCGGACCTCCCCGGAGGTCGTGGCCGACACCACCGATTCCGATTTCTCGTCCGACGTGTTCACCAACCATGTCGACTCTCGGACGAACCTCCTCGTCAGCCGAAGGTGGGAAGTCGTCACGCAGGCCGCCGGCTCGGCCCAGCCGAACTTCTTCAGCGGGGGCGTGAACCCCTTCGCCCGCGGCTTCGTCGGGCAGTTCTGGGATTCCCAAAATCACTCGATCAGCGACGACGGGCGGACGGTCGCGTTCACGTCGTCGGCCGGCAACCTCGTGCAGGGCTGGAAGAACGTGTCGGCCGACCTGGCCGATCCGGTGGTCGTCGGGACTCAGACGTGGTCGGCCTACCAGGCCAACCCGATCGACATCTACGGCTTCCAGTTCACCTCCGCCGACCCGACCGTCTCGACCGGCAAGGCCGCGCTCGTCAACTCGCCCGACGGCCTGGCCAACACGAACCGGATCGCCAACTTCGCTGGCATGTCGGCCGATGGCTCGACCTTCAAGTTCGCCACTGCCGCGAACAACTTCTACCAGCCCGGCTTCACGTCGCCTTATCCGTTCACGCAGAACCTGCCGCAGGCGCCACTGCCGCTCGGCTTCATTCTCGGCGGCTTCTCGAACCTCTGGGTCCGGAAGATCAACTGGGCGGCCGCGGCCACGGGGACCACGTCGCTCGTCTCGGCCGGCTTCGCCGTCGATGCTGACGGCAATCCCGACGTGACCGGCCGGCCCAACGCCTCGGGCAACAAGGCCACGCTGGGATCGCCCACCCCCGCCGGCGCCCGCGACGTGCTCAACGCGATCAGCGAGAACGGCCGCTTCGTGATGTTCTCGAGCACGGCCAACAACCTCGCGGAGGGCGTCTACGACCGGGCGTTCAAGGGGGGCGTGTTCGTCCGCGACCTGCAGACCGGCCGCACCACGCTGCTCACCACCACCGCCACCGGCAACGTGCCCTCGGCGGGATTGTTCACGAACTTCGCCCTCGCGACCACGGAGGATCTCACCGCCCCCTCCCCCCGCTTCGCCGCCTATGTGGACGGCACGGGGGCGAACGACATGCAGACTCGCTTCCGCACCGAGGACATGGCGCCGGGCCCGACGAGCCACGTCTACCAGATCGACTACCCGGTCGTGTCGCAGGCGGCGTCGGCCACCAACCCGGCGATCTTCACGGTCTCGGGGGTGGGTGTGAACGCGCGGCCGGTGCTCGAGTTCAGGAATCCTGGCGTGGACGACCCGGTCGTGAGAACCTCGCCCGGCCAACTCCTGCCGAACTATTTTGGCGAATGGCGGACGGCCACAGGCGACATCAACGCCGACGGCGTCGTGGACTACGTCTATGGTGCCGGCCTGGGGGGGGGAGACACCGTGATCGTGGTCGACGGTGCCCGAAATTCGGTGATCTGGCAGGTGGCGGGGATGTTTCCGCTCGTCTCCGGCGCCACTGGAGCGGCTGCTCGGCCCGGCGTGTTCGTGGCCACGGCCGACGTCAATTGCGACGGCTTCGCGGACGTGATCGTGGGCTCGGACGGGCGGCGGTCCGGCGAGTTGCACGTCTACAACGGCCGCCGCGGCACCCTGCTCCAATCCTTCCAGCCCTTCGGTCTCGGGGCGAAGAGAGTGGGCGTACGCGTGGCCGGCGGTGATGTCGATGGCGACGGCTATGGCGACGTGGTGGTGGGCCGGGGACCCGGCGGAAGGGCGACTGTCGAGGTCTACAGCGGTCGCATCATGACCGTGGCCGCGAAGGACGGGAACTGGCCGTGGCAGCAGCCCCAGACGGCGTTGCTCAACTCCTTCACCGTTCAAGGGGGCAACGGCGTGTACGTGGCCGCGGCCGACATGAATCGCAACGGTCTGGCCGAGGTGGTCGTCGGGTTCGACAGGGCACAGACCGTGAGCATCTACGACGGCCTCCAAGGCACGCTCGTTTCGACCAGGAATCTCGGTCCGGCCTTCAGGGGCGGCGTGCGCGTGGCGGCCCGTGCCGGTCAGGTCATGGTCGCGTCCGGCCCCGGCACGAGTCCGACGATCCAGCTGTTCGCGTATGCCAACGGCGTCGCCGACCCTTGGACGCAGCGTGCGAGCCTCGTGAACGAGAAGATTCGTGGCTTCAGCAGCAGAAACACCCGCGGGTTGTTCGTGGGATGAGCCTGGCCCACTCCGATCCAGGCTTTGATCCACATCTCCCCTGAAGACAACGGCGTCAAGGTGCCACGCGCGGCGTCTCACGCGTTCTCCACTCCCGATCGGCGTCACCGAGTCGATGAGGGCCCGGGTGGAGCCGCCGAGGATGCTCTCGCCGATCCGGATGGTCCCGATCGACCCGAACACCTTGAGCGCCCCGCTCGACAACTGGCTGCCACCCAGGAGTGACCCGCCGACGGTCGCGCTGCCGATGGACTGCGCCTGAACTCCGGCCGCAGCGGGCGGGTGTCCGTGGCCCCTGTGGCTCACCGGCGAGTCGCGGTAGTCTGTCCGCTGTCGGCCGCAGTCCCGCACGCCCGCCCGGCGACCGCCGTCGGATGGAGCGTCAGGTTCGTAGCGCCGCGCGGATCACGGTGGCCGGGTCGGAGACCGCCGCGGCGGTCCGCAGCGAGGCGGTGAACTCGGCGACGGGCGTCGCCGACCCCGCCGTGGCGAACGGACGGCTCAGTGCCGAATACCGTCGGTAGGGCGTGCCGGTCGCGGCGCCGTTGTCGAACGTCGTGAGGTCCCTACCGTCGATCGTCCACGCCGGCTGGCCGGTGACGAGCCGGGCCTCGATCGTGTCGCCGGCGTTCATGCCGATGAGCGGCCTGGCGCCACTGCCCACGGCGGGTTGCGGGTTGAGCACGTAGGTCTTCGCCTGCGTGCCCGAGTCGATTCCGAACGCGATCGAGCGGCCGCTGCCGAGTTTCACCGTGGCCACCGTATCGTCGGCGATCACGAGCACGTTGCCGGTCGCCCCGCTCGCGTCGATGATCCCGCTGCCCGGGGTGGGGGGCGTCAGGAGGAAGTTGTTCGCCCAGGCGGCGGCCGTCGCCGGCCGGCCGAGGACGTCCACGCTCGCGGCCGCCACGCGGGCCGCGCGGTAGTACGGCGAGGCGGAGTCGTAGAACGCGCCCTGGTTGGCGAGGACGTTCGCGGGATCGCCCCCGGCTGCCGGCACGAAGTAGAGGTAGAGGGACTTGCCGGAGGGTACCGCCGGATCGTTTACCTGCGCCATCCGCAGGGCCCCGTTGTCGAACCAGCCGTAGAACGAGGCGTTGAACACCTGCTCCGGAGTCGTCATGCCGAACGACGAGATGTCGATCTTCTGTCGCGTCCCGACCGTTTGGGAGTTGTTCTGCGTCTGGGGATAGCCCGCATCGGTGATCGTCGTCGGGGCCGCAGCCGCGGCCGCACCGATGATCACGAACGGCCCCGGACCCGTCAGCGTCAACGTGCCGCCCGCCGCGAGCCCCGAGTAGACGTAGCGGCCGGGCTGCGAGACGGTCGTCGTGCCCGCCACGGCCTGGCTGGCCGCGAGACGCGTGTAGCCGAGGCCCCCCGCCGTGTTGCGGTCCTTGACGCCCCACGCCGCCTTGTCGTTCCAGTCGACGCCGTCGTCCATGGGGGACACGACGGCTCCGTAGTGGAAGATCGACGGGTAGGAGGGATTGACGTTGATCGGCGTCTTGTCCACGCTGAAGACCGCGTCGGCACCGATCGTGCCGGCGGGCGTGACCCGCGTGATCGTCACGTTCGCGGCGGGGTTGTTGGGTTCGATGACCCACGTCCCGCTGCCCGTCTTCGCCGCCTGCACGAAGGCCGTCAGCAGGTTGTACATGTTGCCCTCGCCGCGGACGTATGTCCCCGCGACGATGAAGGCGCCGTTGAGGCGGCACCAGAACTCCTCTCCCGCGCTCACTCCGAACGAGGCGGTCGTGGCCGTGATCTTGAGCGTGGACCCGAGGTAGGGCTTCACCTCGGCGAACATCTCCTTGTAGGCATCGTGATGCTGGAACTTCTGGTACACGGCGTACATGAAGCTCCGCGACACCTGCGATTGAAGCCCGAGGGCGAGATCCATGACGGGCTTGGGTGCCGTCCGATCGTCTTTCACGCCGGTGGATCCGTCCACGGGCGACCGGCCGGCGAGGTAGAGCGCGAGTTGCTCGGTCTGGAAGGCGTCGATGTGCTGGCCGACCAGCGGATTGGCCGTCGGATCCCAGACGTCGGTGGTCGCGGACGCCAGGGCGTCGTTCCGCAGGAACACCGCGGCAGCCGCGGCAGGAATCCTCGTGATCAGACCGCCATCATCGACCTCGATGCCGAAGAATTCGGAGAGCGTCCCCTTGCTGAGTGCGATCTGGGTGTCGAACGGTGAGGCGTTCTTGTCGGATTGCGCCGTGCCCTTCCACTCCCCGAACGTCTCCTGCCAGGGGTTGTAGGGATCGCGGATGCCCATGTTGGCCAGATCGACCTGGAACGCGCCCGGCGTGTTGCGGCCGTCACCCGGATAGGCCGCCAGGCCGTTGGTCCCGGAGATCTCACCGACCCGGTTCAGGGCCTCGGGATTCGGGTACTCACCTTCCCGGAGCTGGGCGATGATCTGTCCGGGGTTGGTCGGATCGCTGAACGTCTCGATCGCCCGGATCTGGTTCGACAGCCGGGCCACGAACACCGCTGCCGGTGGTGTCGAGGTGGGCATGCCGGCCGTCGTCCCGAATTCGACCATCGTCCGCACGACGGGCTGCGACCTGGTCGCGCCCCCGATGCGGAGGCGGAGCGTCTCGTGCGGCTGTGGCTTTCGCGCGGGCAGCGTCGGGATCTCGAGGATGGCCGAAGACTGCCCGGGGGCGAACGTCACCCGCCGGCGATGCAGCCGCGTGCGGTGATAGTCCGAACCGGCGTCGGCCGAGCCGCCGATCGCGCGGACGGGCAGCGACAGGCGTCGCGACAGGTCGCCCGTGCGGTGCACCGTCACGACGGCCGCCGGTGCCGGGGCGCCGAGCGAGCGGACGACCGCCTGAGGCTGGGCGGTGAGCGTGGTCGCGAGCGAAGATGTCGGTGCCCGAGAAATCGGCAACGGATTCTCCAGGTAATCCTGGGCCTTTTCCGCCCAGAACGACCCATCGAGCGGCGGGCCGATGTAGCCGCCTCCCTGCGTGCTGTTGGCGAGTCCCGGACCGAACATGATCGACTCGATACCGGCATCGCGGGCCGCGGCCATGTGGCTGCCCCACGTGATCGGGCCGGTGCCCACCCGCGACACGAGCGGATCGTCGGCTTGGTTCGACGCGAAGTAGCCCGCGGCGGCGACGTTGTCCTTGCGTCCACGGGAGGCGCCGGTGAAGGTGTCGCCGAAGAAGTAATTGACCGCCGAATCCTCCCACTGCTTGTCGATGTTGGCGAGGTCGGCAACCGGCTGGCCGTTCACCATGAAATTCGAGCCGTTGACGTGCCCGACGGGCAGCTGCCAGAGCCTCACCGGCCGGTTTCCGAGCGAGTCGTGCAGCGTCTTGGCGAAGAGCAGGTAATTGTTCCAGTGGTCGGCGTTCCACAGGTATGTCGCGTTGGCAGGGTCGACGTAGCCCGGGCCGTTCTGGGTATAGTCCGCCCCGGTCGCACCCCCGTCGGTGCCGTACTTGTCGAGCGCGATGAAGTCCATCGTCCTACCGTCGTCGCCGCTGAGAATGCCGGCCTTCGTGTACCAGTCGGCGGTCGCTCTCGCCGCTTCCTGCACCTTCGCGCGACCTGCCTTCCAGCCGAGTACGTCGGTGATCTTCGCCACGCTGCCGGGCTCGTCCGTGTCGTACGCCCAGAGGTTGAATTTCCAGCCGTATTCCAGGTTGACCGTCCGCGTCACGCCCTCGACCGTCTGCGACGACAGGTGGCGCACGCCCCGGTTGATCGCCTCGACGAAGCCGGGCAGCGTGTTCGGCAGCCGGTTGCCTGCCCCGGGGTCGGGCAGGAGTCCCGCCTCGTAGGCGGCGTCGGTCATCGCCGGGATCGTCGACGGATCGTTGTACGTCACCGTCTTGGAGCCGTCGGGGTTGATCGTGACGTGCCTCGCCGACTGCATCATGTACGCCAGGAGATCGGGCTCCAGGATGAGCGCCACCGTGGTGCCCGCCGCGAACTCCCTGATCGTGTCGATGGTGAACTTGAGATCCTTGAAGTACTCCACCATGAACGGCCGGTTTTGCAGGTTCGCCAACGCGATCGCCTGGCTCTCGTTCGGCGTCATGACGTTGTAGTAGACGATCTGCGGGACCGCGCCGAACTTGGCGCTCTCGCGCAGCGACTGCACGAGTTTCTTGCCGTCGAATCCGTCGCTGCTTATGCGCCACGCCTTGGGGTTTGGCTCGAGGGGGGAGGTCGGGGTCGGATTTTGGCCCGCCGGCCGCATGAGCGGGCCGTCGTTGAGATAGATGTACTGCGTGTCGAAGGCCTTGAAGCCGGTGGGATCCGTGGGATCGGTCCCGCGGAAAAAGTTCTGCGCATCGGCGTCGTTCGTGTTCACGGCTCCGACGGCGAGCCACTCGGGCCGGGCCGGCACGCTGCCGCCGGAGTCCTTGACGACGATGCCGAGATACCGCGGGGCCACGACGTTCGTGCCCGGAGCGGTGTTCACGATGCGCACGGAGACGAGTCCCGCCTTGCCCTGGAGCACCGACGTATCGAGCGTGAGCGTCCACTCCTGCGAATCTGCGACCTTCGCCACCGTCGCCGTGACGACGTCCGGCCGGTTGGTCTGCGCCACGAGCGCCGCATCGAGCAACTCGAGCGTGGAGGTGTAGAGACTGCGAAAACCGAGTTCGCCCAGCCGCAGCGTCACCTTCGTGCCGGCATCGAGCACGAGTGCCGCCACCTGCTCCCCCTGCATGGCCCGCACCAGCGTCACGCCGGCGGGCGCCGCTGCGCCAAAGTCGAGGTCGAGCAGCGCGACGGTGCCCGTCTGCGTCTCGTTCACGCCGTCGGCACTGGCCCCGCGGAAACGGCCGAACAGCGACGAACCGGTCGCCGACGCACCGCCCCGGATGACCTCGATTTCGTAGCGGTTGCCGGCCGTCAGGGCACGAAGACCGTCGGCCGTCGGCAGGATGACGGGGTTCCTCGCCAGTTCCCACGACTGCTTGCCCGTGAAGTCGAAGGGCAGGGCATCGATCGTGGTCTCCCACGTCGGTCCGGTGAGGCCCTTGTAGTACTGCGTGTTCACGGCGATCGGGACGCCGTTCTCGAGCACGCGCCAGGTGTCGCCCGGCTGCGGCTGCTCGCCGAACTGGAACGAGAGGGCGTCGGAGGAATTGTGGTCGCTCGACCAACCGATCTTCATGTTGGTCGGTGCGGCCGGGGCCGCCGCCGCGACGAACGTGCTCGTGTCGCGCCCTTCGTCAAACGGGTTGTCGACGGTCACGACGGGACCGGGATCGGCCGTCAGCATGTCGCCGGCCATGACCTGACGTCGTTCGAGCGATTCGACGCCGCGCAGCGGCGTCGCGATCGCGTCGCGACGCAGCGCGAGTCGCCGGTTCCTGGTACGGCGAAGTCGGGCTCCGGTCGTGGGGCTTTTTCGGCGGGCCATCGTGAACCTCGATTGCTGCTCGGGTGCGGATGTTGAGGGTATGCCGCTCAGGAAGATCTCGTTCAGAAACGGCCAAAAACCCTGTGTCCGGAGACTATCGGCAGTCGTCTGACAGGGCAAGGAGCCGGTCGGTCGCCGCGCATCATCGACACACCGACGCGTGGGCCGGCGATCAAGGCGAAGGTGGCTCTGACGGCCGCCAAGGGCGACCGGACGACGGCCCAACGCCTTGCCGATGCCCTCCAGCCACGCTGGCCCCGACGGCTAACGCACGTGAACGCGTCTCTCGACCACCCCGTACTTCTTTCCGCGCAGCCCCGGAAGGCACTGGCGATCGCGGTGGCTACAGGCTTTCGACACGGATCGTGAAGATGAAGTAGGGGGAGCCCAAGCCATCTGCATTGGGGTCTTTGTAGCGGCTTCTGTACGCTTCCGAAGAAGGAAGTTGCCAGCCATCAACCTCGCGCTTCACCCACAGCCTCGTCGAACCCCAGATTTCCTCGTGTGCTTCCTGCTCATCCCATTTGAGTCGCGTGCCGTTCGGTTCCTGCCACCCCGGCGGATAGAAAAGCGTGTGGCTGTTACCTTGACTATTGCTAAGACCGAGACTGACGGGAAGGCCGATTGGTTGTCCGACCGGCGCCCTGAAGAATTGCAGCAAAGTCAACCACTTGTCCACGGTTGAGCGCGGGTTGACACTATATCTTGGCTCAGCCGCCGCGTACATGCGATACGGGATCTCTGCGCCGGGATCGAGAATCACTTCCGACACCCCCAGAGTTTTGTAGGGATCGGAGAAGTCAGACCATTTCGTCCTGACAAGCAGGCGCTCGCCGGACGCGTTCGTGATGGTGCCCTGTATGCCTTTGCTGCCGGTGTCGGCCCGCTTCCAGTTGGAAGTGAAGACGCCGCCGAAGATCGGAGTCCCGGCTGTGCCCAACAACGGCGTCGGTGGCATGGCAGGAGAGGCCGTCGTGCGGTACTCGTACCACATCTTTCCTCCCTGAACGTCCCGGTATTCGGGGCCAAACGGCACGGTGGCAAACGCGCCGCAGGGACCCTTTGCGCCATTCGGGCAGGTGGCGTCGGTCCAGATCACGGATGACAGCCCCCTGGTGGTGATCAGGTTGGCGCCGATGAGCTTGGTCCGGGTCATGTTGGAAAGGGCCACGTCCGTATTAGCCAACAACACGCTGCTGAGATCGGCGTCGGTGAAATCCGCGTTCGAGGCGTCGACGTCGGTCAGGTTCGCCCGGGTGAGATCGGCGCGCACCAGCGTGGCATTGCGCAGGACGGCCCCCTTGAGGTCCTTGCCCGTCAAAACCGCTTCGGTCAGATTGGCCCCATCAAAACTCGTGCGGCTGTTCAGGTAGGTCCGGGTCAGGTTCACTTTCGTCAGGTTGGCACCGGCGAGGGTCACGCCGGAGAGATCCGCGCCGTTGAGTTTGGCACCGGTCAGATTCGCACCGGTCAGATCCGGCGTGACGCCCGTCCGAAAGACGCGTCTGGAGAGGTCCACGCCCGTGAGGTTGGCTCCCCGCAGGATCACCGATCGCAGATCGGTGTCCGTCAGTCGTGCCTCGCGGAGGTTCGCGTCGGTCAGGTCAGCCTGGTAGAGGTTGGCGTCGGTCAGGTTCGCGTTGACCAACTGCGCCTTGGCAAGGTTCGTCTTGGACAGGTCGGCCCAGGTCAGGTTCGCCCGAGAGAGGTCGGCGCCGCCGAGATTCCTTCCGGCCAAGGTGACTCGGGTGAGGTTGGCCTCCGTCAGCGTGGTCCCCGTCAGGTTCGCGTCCGTGAGGTTCGCGCCGCCGAGGTTCGCACCGAACAGGTTGGCGTTCGTCAGGTCGACACCGCCGAAGTCCCGGCCGGCCAGTTCCGTACGACTCAGAATCGCCCCCCGCAGCGTCGCCCCCTGCAGGGTTGCGCCAGCGAGCTTGGCGGATGCGGCATACGCGTTGGTCAGGTTGGCCCCGGAGAGGTCGGCGTCGGTGAGGTCGGCACCGGCCAGTTTCGCATCGGTCAGGTCGGCACCGGCGAGATTGGTCTTGGCGAGCGTGGCGTTCGCGAAGACGACGCCCTTGAGGTTCGCATTCGCGAGCGTCGTGCCGCTGAAGTCTCGACCATTGAAGTCCCGGCCTGCCAGGCCCTGGACGGCGGTCATGTTCGCGCCCTGGACGATCGTCCCGTCAAGGTTCGTGCCGGTGAGGTTCGCGCCGGCGAGGTTCATGCCGTGGAGCCTCGCCCCCCGCAGGTCCGCCCCGCTGAAGTCGAGCGCGGCGAATGTGCCGCCGCCCGCCGCGCCCGCGCCCACGTTGAGCCTGCGGAGATCGGCGCTGCGGAAGCTCGCCCCGGTGGAGTTCCGCACGGCCCCCGTGTCCGATTCGGACAGGTTGGCCGAGGCGAAGTTCGCCCCCGCCATCACCGCCGGCAGGCGCGTGGCGGCCAGGTCAGCCCTCGTGAGGTCGGCGTCGGTGAGGTCGGCCGTCGAGAGGTCGACGCGTTGCGCCAGGCTGCCGCCGAATCGCGCGCCCTCGAGGTTCGCGCCCCGGAACACGGTCCGCGTCATGACGGCGTTGTGCAGCCGCGCGCCCACGAGGCCGGCGTCGGCCAGGATCGTGTCGACGAGTCGCGCCCGGGAGAAGTCCGCTCCGGCCGCGGAGAGTCCGGTGAGATCCGCTCCGGAGAAGTTCGCGGCGGTCAGGCTCGCGCCGGTGAAGGTGGCCCCGGCGATGTCGGTCGCGGTGAAGTCGCGGCCCTGGAGCCCCGCCACCACGCCGGTGAAGTTCGCGCCCCGCAGCGTGGCGCGGTCGAGCACCGCGCCGGTGAGTATCGCGCCGGTGAGGTCGGCATTGGTGAGGTCGGCGCCCGTGAAGATCGTGCCGGTGAGGTTCACGTAGGAGAGGTTCGTACCCGAGAGATCCCGCCCGCTGAAATCCAGGCCGCTGAGGTCCTGTCCGGAAAGGTTCGCGCCCGTCAGCGTGGCCGCGGTGAGGTCCCGGGCCCCGGTCAGCACCGCACTCCGCAGGTCGGCCTGCGAAAAGTTGGCGGACAGGAGGTTGGCGCGGGACAGGTTGGCCCCGTGAGCACCGCGCCCGTCAGATTTGCCCCGGCCAGGTTGGCCGCCGTCAGCTTCGCGTCGGTCAGCGTGGCCCCGGACAGTCGCCCGCCGGCGACGTTCGCACCGCTCAGGTTGGCCCGGGTGAGGATCGCGCCGGTGAAGTCCTTCGTGGTGAGATTCGCGCCGGAAAAATTGGCGTCGGTGTAATCCTCGCCGGTCGTGGGGCTGGTACTGCCCACGAGCGGCTCCGTGAGCGACGTCGCCGCGTTGGCGAAGCGGTCGGTGATCCGCGCGCTTCCCAGCACGATCGCGGCCGGCGTAACGACGACGTTCTCCGTCGTCGGCACCTCCCCCTTCGCCGACCGATAGCGGAAGGTGAGCAGGTCGGTGCCCGAACCGCTCGCGTAGACCAGCCGCCGCGACGCTCCGCCGACGGTGAAGGGAATGAACGGCTCGCCGGACACGACCACCGGCTCCGAGAAGCTCACGCGCACCGTCACGCCGGAGGGCCTGATCACCGCCGGCACGAACGCCACCGCCCGAGGGCCGACGGCGTCGACGCGGACACGGGGGAACAGCCCCGCCACGACCGGCATGAGGTCGTTGCCGGCGGCGTCACGAACGGCCGCGCCGTCGGGGAGCCCGATCTGGCCGGCGATGCGCACGCCCGCGGTGGCCAGGTCGCCCGCGACCACGGCCGCATTGAAGACCAGCGCCCTGGTGCCGCTGCCCGTGCCGTTCCAGACGGCGTCCCGCACGGTGCCGCCGATCGCGACGGGCAGCGTGGGAGTGCCGGTGACGAACACCTTCTCGGTGAAGTTCACCGTGACCCTGATGGAGCTCTCCTCGCCGTACTCGCCTGCAGGGGCTGCCACCGACGCGATCCGCGGCGCGACGGTGTCGAGGCCCGACACGCCCACCGCCAACGCCACCCGCGGCTCGAGCGATTGCACGTCGAGTCGCGTCGTGCACAGGCGCACCCGCCGCCGGGAGCGGCCCGGTCGCTTCGGTTGGGGACGGGAATCGGCAGCGCCGGCTCGTCCGACGGCGCGGGGGGATCTTGCGGACATCGCTCAGGCCTCGTGGGGAACTTGGTGAACGTCACTCGACGCTACCGTTTCCATGCAAAGCCCGCAAGAAACCGGTGTTTTCGGTTCTCGGCGGCGAAAAACGCGTGGTCCTGGGACTTCGTGTTCGACAGGACGGTGAGCGGCAGCCGACTGAAGTGGCTGTCTGCCGTGGACGAGTACACCCGCGAGTGCCTGACCCTGAAGGTCGACCGAGGCATCACGAGCGAGAACGTAAGCGACACGCTCTCCGAACTGTTCGCGATGCTTGGCGTACCGAGGCACATCCGCGGCGACAATGGACCCGAGTTGATCGCTCAGACCCTACGTCGCTGGCTCAACAAGGCGGGCGTCGGATCGCTGTACGGTCGCAGGGAAACACGCCCGGCAGCCAGAGGCGCGAGCGGCGGGCCATTCGGCAGCCAACAACGCCGGTCACACCCGCGCGGTGTGTAAGCGGAAGTTGCTGGGACACATCTCCCCTCGACACAATGCCGAAGCAGAGGCCTTTTGCGAGGAGCCGCTGCCCTCATGATCGACACCTTTCTGGCCCGGATGCTGCTTCGCTGGGGCTACCGCAGCCGCTCGCTTGCGGCCAACGAGCGGCAGTTCAGCACAGCCGTGGCCGAAATCGACGGGCTTGTCTCGGCCGCAACAGATGTGGTTCTGCGCGGCCGTCGTCCAATCAAGTCGTTGCCGGGTGTCACGGCCACAATGCAATCGTGGTCGGCGTTCATGACGATCGACCATGTCAACGGTGTACACGAGGCGATGCTTGCACTTATCCGTGAGCTTGAAGCCGACCGGGATTGCGACGTGGGCGACATCGGCCGGTTTGATCACCCGCCCGGCGACTGTGGACCCGAGGTGATGCCGCGTTTCCGTGATCTTGCCGGACGGATTGCAGGTCTACCGCAGTCATACCCGTTTACGGGCCGCGGCACGTTCCTTCATCCGATTTTCGGGCGGCTCACGAGTCGTGGCGCCTACGCGCTGCTGGCCTTTCACGTTCGGTTGCACGCCCCTCACGTCCGGCACAGTATCGAGGTCAACGCAGGGTCGTGAGTGTCATCCATCACCTTCGTCTGCGCGTGTCGAACGCCTATCTGGTCGTCGGCGACCGGCCCATCCTCGTCGATACCGGCTCGCGTGGTGATGCAGCGCGAATCGAGGCCGGCTGCTGGCGCCGTTGGTGAGCGGCGTCCCTTTTGAGCGGGCCGAGGCCGACATCTCTGCACGCGAGGGCATGGCCGAGAGCAGTGCGCGGTCGGCATGGAACGCTCGGGCCGCCGTCGTGCGCTGCTCCGGGGCGAGGGTCTTCCGGACACCCAGCCACGTGAAGGCGAGGCGAACGGCGGCCATCGTGGTGCGGAGTCTCTGGGCGGCGGAGCGTTCGGATTGGGAGAGGAACGTGTTGGTGGGTTGGGTTGTGCGTCGAGGGGATTGGTTGCGGCTGGTCGTGGGTTCGGTGGTGGTTGCTGTTGCCATTTGAGAGTCCTGTGAGGGGGATGCCGCTCGCAGACCGCATGCCTGCAATGACGCAGACCTGAGCGGTAAACTGGGGTCGTGTGCCACGGAGCCTGTGGATGAAGACCGTTCTGTTTGTGTGCGTTGAGAATTCCAACCGCAGCCAGATGGCCGAGGCGTTCGCACGGATGCACGGGGCTGGCCGAGTCGAAGTCGCGAGCGCCGGATCGAAGCCATCCGGGCGGGTGAATCCCAAGGCCGTCGAGGCCATGAAGGAACTGGGGTACGACCTGACGGCGCACGTGTCGAAGGGGCTGGACGGGTTCAACGGGCGGCAGGTGGACGTTGCCGTGACGATGGGCTGCGGCGACGAATGCCCGCTTGTCCGAGCGGCGCAGCGGGAAGACTGGCAGATTCCGGACCCGCGGGACATGACGCCCGAACAATTCCGAGGCGTCCGTGACCTCATCGAGCGGAAGGTCAAAGACCTTCTCGCGGCACTCGCAGCAACCCCATGAGGACCTGCCGATGACTGTGAAGGAGTTCCGCACCGCCCTTGCCGACAATCCGGGGGCGAAGATGCACTGGATGCTGCCCGACAACTCGTTCGTCCCCAGCCACTACCACATCACGGAGGTGGGCCGGGTGCAGAAAGACTTCATCGACTGCGGCGGCACGGTGCGGTCCACGAAGGCGTGCGTGTTGCAGGTCTGGGTTGCAAACGACGTGGACCACAGGCTGGAGACGACGAAACTGGCGAGCATCATGGAGATCGCCGCCCCGCTCCTGCAGTCCGACGAACTTCCCGTCGAGGTTGAATTCGAGCAGGGCGTGATCTCGCAGTATCCGGTCGGCGGCATGGAGGTCACTCCGTCCGGACTGCTCTTCCATCTTGGCACCAAGCACACGGCCTGCCTTGCGCCGGAGAAGTGCAAGGTGGGCGACACGGGCTGTTGCTGACCCGGGGAGTTCGGTTGTGTTCGCCACGAGCCGGGTATCGCGAGTGGCACTGGGGCCTCCTCATGCAGCGGCCGTAGAAGCTTGGCCTCGGTTCACTCCCGGCTCCCGCGCCACCCGCCTGACTCGCCCGCCACCACTCACCCCGTCCGACCGCGAATACACCCCCGCACGGTCAGCCGATAGGCCACAACCGGGGCCCACTGGCGCAACCCCTCGATCTTGTCGCCCGCAATGACAGCCACGGGAATCCTCAGACGGCGGCCATCGGGGTGCGGAGGCGGTTGGCGGCGGAGCGTTCAGATTGGGAGAGCGGCGTGTTGGTGGGTTGGGTTGTGGGTCGAGGAGATTGGTTGTGGCTGGTCGTGGGTTCGGTGGTGGTTGCTGTGGACATGTTGTTGGTTGTGTGTCTCCATGAAGGTGGATTGCGGAACAGGACTGGAGGCAGGAACCTGATGGCGGCATAGCCAGTTCCCGCCCCATCAGTCCGTGGAATGAACCAGTGCTCAATCGCAGTGCCGTCGTGATCAGGTATCGAGAGGCTTTTCGCGATTGGCTGCGTTCGATCGGCGTGGAAGAGGAAGAGTTCGAGGATCACGCGGACAGGTCGGTGTATCTCGTGGGGGAGTGCGAGTACCCCGAAGACCAAGCGGATCTCCTGCAGGAGTCAGCCGCGGCGATTTTCTACGAGGAAGTGTCGGCGTGGCATCTGGGCTCGGAGCACTACCCGGATTTCAACGACTTCGATCTCTTCACGGCGTGGTTCGACACTGAGTTTTTCGACGTGGTTGCGGACGCCATCGACAAGCCGCTCACGAAAAGCGAGTGACCCGTGTTGCCCGCTGCCGTCACGCTCACGCCCGTCGCAGAGCCAGACTTCGCCGTGCTGCGTGAACTGGCCGGCACGATCTGGCGGCAGCACTACGCGGCGATCATCTCACTCGCTCAGATCGACTACATGCTCGCTGCCAGATTCGGCGACGAGGCCCTACGGGGGCACATTCAGGCAGCCGACAGGTGGCTCGAACTGCTGCGGGTTTCGGGCACACCTGTCGGCTACTGCGGCTGCGAACTGGCGGGCATGGACGGCAACGGCAGTGAAGTCACCGCAGCCGCCATGAAACTCGGGCAACTCTATGTGCTCGAATCTCATCGCGGCATGGGGCTCGGCAGGTTCATGCTCAGGCACATCGAACAACGGGCACGCGATCTCGGCCGTCATGTGCTCTGGCTGCAGGTCAACAAAAAGAACACGGCGGCGATCGCGTTCTATCGGGCAGCGGGATTCGAGGTCGCCCGGGAGGCCGTGTTCGATATCGGCGGCGGCTTCGTGATGGACGACTACGTGATGGGGAAGCAGGTGTAGTCGCCGGCGCGGAAAATCCCTTGGCTGGTGACGGTTTTGAAGCCCTACGACGGGCGATCAACCTTCAGGGCGACCGTGGAGCCGTCCGCCACGAAGAGCCGGGATCGGGGGACGAAAATCCCGGACGGGCGCCGACTGACAGGGCGACGGGCCTTTGTATTCTCCCCAGTCATAGGCGATGCCACGCTGCCCGTCATTCGCCTTGCCCGATCCGCCGACAGGCTCCGACTGGAAGCCCACTGGCGAAGTACCTCGATCTTGTAGCCCGCAGTGACAGCCACGGGAATGTCCAGACGGCGGCCATCTTGGTGCGGAGTCTCTGGGCGGTGCTGGGAGTGGGTTGGGTTGTGGGCCGGCTGCTGGTGTGCTGGCCGGCTTCGCGGGATGTCGTGGTGGCTGTGCTCATGTGGTTGGTTGTGTGGTCCTTGTTGGGGATGACACGGGTGGGCAAACGGCGGCAAAAACCTTCTGCCCGGGATCGCCGGTCTCACGGCCTGTCTGGTGCCGCGGTTCATGCCGCTGGTTGAGTACCCATTTCTTGTTGATGTCGCCATGACGCTGTAGCCTCATCGGGGGATGTGTCCTGCCGCTGACCCGGGATTCGCTCGCCAAGCCGTTTTGGTAGCCGGCAGGGGTTTTTGTGGAGGTCTCGGTGACTCGTTCACTGCTGCGTTTCGCCGGAATGGAATCGGTCTTCCAACGACAACGGCGGCACGCGCACCGCCGACGTCGGAAGCCGCTGGCTCTCGCCGTTCAGTCGCTTGAACCGCGGCTAGCCTTGGCCGTTGGCGTGGCGGGCGGTTTTGAGAAGGCGGCCGCGCCCCCGGCAGATACTGCTCCGCCCGCAATTCGGTCGATTACGGCGCCGAAGGGTCAAACCTACGGCGAGGGTGGAAGAATCGCCTTCCGGGTTCATTTCACGGAGCCCGTCCTCGTGACGGGGACGCCGGAATTGCCGATCGTCGTTGGCACCACCGTGCGGCAGGCCGCATGGAACGGCAAAGGTAGCGGCGGCAAGTCGCTCACGTTCATGGTGGACGTGCAGTCCGGCGATCTTGCCCCCGCGGGGGTGCAGGTCGCCGGGCCGATCACCTTTCCCAATGGGGCGACGATCAGCGACAGGGCCGGCAACGACCTCAATCCAGCCGCATCAGGCGCGTTTCCCAAGGTCCGAGTAGATGCCGTCGGCCCTAGCGTGAGCGACTTCGGGCCGATAGCGGTGGCTGGCAGGCGTGTCTCGATGTTGGTGACGTTCACCGAACCGGTGACTGTCCGCGGCAAGCCGTCGATCCCGTTCACGCTCGCCGGAGCACCGAGACAATTCGTGTACGGGAGGGGCTCGGGATCTAGCGTGCTCGTCTTCCAGTACAAGGCCACGAAGACTGAGACGCCGACTGTCGGGGATGTCGCTGTTTCGAACCCGGCGATCACGTTCGGTAGCGGGCGAATAGTCGACGGGGCGGGCAATGTCCCGGCATCAGTGGCACAGCCGACGGACATCACCCTCTCGGCGACGACGATCGCCGAGAACGCCGGTGCCAACGCCGTGGTGGGGACGTTCACAACGACCGATCCCGATGCCGGCAGCACGTTCACGTACACGCTGGTCTCGGGCGTGGGCGACACGGACAACGCCTCGTTCAGCATCGCGGGCGGCCAGCTGCGGGCCACGACCAGTTTCGACTTCGAGACGAAGGGTTCGTACTCGGTGTTGGTGCGTTGCACGGATCAGGGCGGGCTTTCGTTCGAGAAGCCGTTCACGATCACGGTGACTGATCTCGCGGTCGAGATGGCCTTTGTGACGGTAGGAGACCTTGGAAACCAAGCAGACGCCACGGGCTACGGCGCCGTGAACTATCAATATCGGATCGGCACGTATGAAGTGACGATCGGGCAGTACACGGCGTTCCTGAACGCCGTGGCCAAAAGTGATCCCTATTCCCTCTACCACGCGGGTATGAGAAGCAACCTGAAGATCGCCGGTATCGCTCGGGCAGGGGACAGCGGGTCGTACACCTACAGCGTGGTCAACAACGGCGGTGACAGCTCGAATCGCCCGATCACGTTCGTGTCGTGGTTCGACGCGGCACGTTTCGCCAACTGGATGCATAACGGCCAGCCGACCGGGGCGCAGGGACCCGGGACCACGGAGTCGGGGGCGTACACGCTCAATGGCGCGACGACCGGCGACGCCGTGGCGAGGAGCGCGGGTGCGGCTTTTTCCATTCCTACCGAGAACGAGTGGTACAAGGCAGGGTACTACAAGGGCGGTGGCACGAACGCGGGCTACTGGGACTATGCCACGCAGAGCGACTCGGCTCCGGGCAACCTGATCGACAGCGGGGCGAATCGGGCGAACTACCGATTCAACGACGGTGGTACGCCTTTGTACGCCGTGACGCAGTCGTCTATCACTGTGTCGAGCCAGAACTACCTGACCGACGTGGGCGCATTTACGAATAGCGCGAGTGCCTACGGCACGTTCGACCAGAGCGGCAATGTCAGGGAGTGGAACGACTTGACTGGTGTTGCCGGCTCGTCTCGTGGGCTGCGGGGCGGCAGTTTCCAAGACGACGCCTTCGCATTGCCATCCTCTTTACCTGGAACCGCCGAGACTTCCGTCGAACTGTCCTTCATCGGTTTTCGTCTCGCAAGTACGGCGTAGAACCCGCGGTGCGCGAGTGTGGTTCAAGTGGGGCACTGTCGGCCTGTCGATGTGGGGGTGACAGGTAACAAACACGGGCGCGAGCCTCGCCCCCCTTTGGCCTGTGTCTCCTTTTTCCCGTCAAATACGGCGTGAAGGAGCCGCGTCAATTCACCCCCGGCTCCCGCTTCGGCTACGCCTCAGCGACCGCACAGGGCTGGTCTCTCTGAGAGTGAATCCCTGATTTAAAAACTGGTACCGCACTGGGGGGCAGGCCACAGTCAGAAGATTAGGACCGGTTCAGTAGTGGCGCGCATGCCGGTCGGCATACGTGCTGACCTGGGGTCGGCAGAAAGGCGGATGTCGGCGTTCTGCTGCTGGTACTCAATGAGGCTGCCGCGGGGACGCTGGAGCGTCGTAAAGTTGACGTGGGGTCATCCCCCTGCGGCTCCCTGTTTCTGACGAAAAACCCGTTGCCGCACCCATTCGTTGCCCTGTCGTTGGCCTCACATTACGTTCGAATGGTCGTATCCGGCGTCGGCCTTCAGTTGGTGATCAAGGACACTGGTTTGGCCGATGAACCAGAGAATCAACCGGAGGCCTCATGCGATCGCTGTTTTCCCGTTTTGCCAAGCCCTCCCGCCGTCGTGGCGCTCGACGCCGCGAGGTGTTCGCCGCCCATTTTGATGGCGGCCAGAGCGCGGCTGCGGCGTGCACGAGCATCCACCTGGGCTGCGATGTGCTGGAGCGGAGAATCCTGCTGACGTCGTCGCCGAGCGACTTCGTTTTCTCGCAGGGAACGATCACGGGCTACACGGGTACCGGTGGCGTTGTCGACATCCCATCGACGATCGGGGGGGTGCCCGTCGCGGTGGTTGGCGTAGGAGCTTTTCAAAACAACAGCACGATCACCAG
>CAIWZS010000428.1 GCA_903917235.1 uncultured Planctomycetaceae bacterium
CCGCCTGGCGGTCGCGCAGAGTTACGCGCCCGTCGTCGGCGACGAGGTGCTCGCGATCGGCCGTGACGACGCCTGGTACGTGATCGGCCTGCTCGAGGGCACCGGCACCACCACGTTCGTCGCACCCGGGGACATCGAACTGGCGGCGCCACGTGGCCGGATCGACCTCCTCGCCCGCGACGGCGTCTTCATCAAGAGCGGGCTGGTGGACATCGTGGCGGAGAAACTCCAGTTCACGGCCAGGCACCTCTTCGAACGGCTCACCGACCTGACGCAGTGGGTCTCCGGTGCGGTGCACCAGCGGGCGGGCAGGGTGCGTGCCCACGTCGAGGGCGACTATGACCTCAAGGCCGGCCGCATCACGGAACTCGCCGACGACGACGTCACCATCGACGGCAAGCGGATCTACCTCGGCTGACGAGAGGCCACCGGCGTCGCACCGGCCGGTGTATCAGGGCACCGGGAACGCCGCGTCGGCGCGGTCGACGGAGGATCCCTTGGTCACCAGCCATGTGGTCCATCCCAGGCGGGCCGGCGGGTGGGTGTCGTCGGCATCCCCCGCGGTGGCGAGGAACGTGCCGGGAACGCACGCTGCGGCGAGCAGCGGGCGGACGCGAATGTCGAGGGCGAGACCCACGTACAGCCGAGCGGCGTCGCCGACCTGACGGAGCCACTCCGCGCCCGGCAGGAGCGAGAGAAACGTCGCGAGTGTCAGCGGGCCCGCGACCAGTTCCACGACCGACTGCACGTTCCACACCCGCGCACCTGCGATCGCGTCGTCACCGAGCCTCGCGTTGCGACCCTCGGGCTCGTCGCGCGACGCGAGCCGCGTCTGATCCTGCGGTTCGAGCACGAGCCACCGCCCGACGAACTGCTCGACCCTGATCGGCAGACCGAACGCGTCGGACAGCAGCCGCTCGAGCGCGTCGGCCGACCGCGGGTGATGGGCGTAGTGCCCGGCGTAGTGGAACACCGTCTCGTCGGAGACGGCGAGCCGTTCGGGCAAATCGCGCGTGCCGAGCCCGGAGAGGCACGCCACCGCCGCCGTGACCGGATCCCGGGGCGCCGCGGCACCGTCGTCCCAGGGCGTGGCCACACCTCGCAGCCTCGTCCGCTCGATCAGGGGAATCTGCCGATACTTGATCCACGCGCGATAGAGCAGCCAGAGGGACCGGTTCTCGATCACGTCGAGGAAATCGCGCAGCGTCCGGTCACGAAACCGCCTGAGCCGCTCCGAGACGAGCGTGGTGTAGTGCCGCGGCAGCACGCCGCCGGGTCCCACGAGGCCGAAGCAGGCGACGTCGCACTCGATGATGTCGACACCGTCTTCAGCCAACCGGGTCGCGGCGACGATCGCACCGCCGGGGAAGCCGAACGTGATCGCGGAGTGCAGCCGCACGTTCTGACTACCACCCCGCGAGACCAGTCCCGAAGGACGGTGCGGCTGGCCCGTATCGGGGTCCCGACGCGCCATCGAAGCCGCCGTAGCCTCGCGGATCATGCGGCGCCACGTCGCGTCGTCGATCACCCGCACGGCCTGGAAGAACTCGAAACGCTGTGGCGCGGCGAGAATCTCGGCCACCAGCGGATTCACACCAGCGTCCGGCTCCCCGCTCTCGGCGGCCATCTCCACTGCTCCCGACGGCTTTCCTGCTGGCGGCTCGTCGCCACCATGCGGCTGAACGAATTGATCGAGACCCAGGCCCCGAGGAAACGATCGACGAGGCTCGCGAAGAGGTAGGCCGTGTGATCACTGAACCGCTCCTCGTCGAGCTGCAGCGTCACCTCGATCCCCTGGGCCACCCCGCCGTAGGCGCCGCCGACGCGTGCCGCGACCCGACGCCCCTGCACGCCCACGATGCCCTGGATCCAGCGCTGCTTCTGCGCGAAGTCCTCGAGGTCGTCGTGAAGGTAGAGCGCGAGGATGTCACGCAGCGCCGCTGCGGCCCGTCCATCCCCCACGTCCACGAGCGACAGATGGTTGAGCGACAGGTGGGAGACGATCCTCCAGGCGTCCCCTCGGCCCGCACGGTGCCTCAGGGCCCTCGTCGGACGCACGAGGCACGAGATGCGCTCGACAGGGCCCTGCCCGTCCTCCAGATGCAGCCGCGGGCGACCGACGGCGAACGGGAGCTTGTC
The DNA here is from genome assembly GCA_903917235.1 of uncultured Planctomycetaceae bacterium. Taxonomy (GTDB): domain Bacteria; phylum Planctomycetota; class Planctomycetia; order Pirellulales; family UBA1268; genus QWPN01. Next base: position 2,140 of record CAIWZS010000428.1, read on the forward strand.
AGGCATGTTGCGGTTGGTGCAGACGGCGCGGATGTGCAGGACGAGGTTCGACACGTCGGCCGGACCCCCGCGCTCGTCGAGCAGCGAGATCCACGTGTCGCCGGCGCGGTCGAAGCCGCCGTCCGGACGCTCATCCTCCACGAGCCGGCGCACCGCCGACCAGCGCAGCCGCCTCCGGGCGTCGTCACCGGACATCGTCGCAGCCCCTGCCGCGTAGATCGGCGACACTCTCACCGGACGCTCGCCCGGCCCGCTCGCCAGCACCGACTCGATCGAGTGGATTTCCACCGCCCGGGGCCGACGCGCGTCGGGAATGACGGGGTAATCGGTGCGAGTGCCCGAGATGCGCACCGGATCGAGTCGCTGATCGAAGAGGTTGACGATCGGCGTGCAGCCGATGCGGACCGCGGACGTGCCGACGAGCCGCTCGAGTTCCCGGTCCGTCGCCGACAGCAGGAAGGACAGATGCATCCTCGGGCCGATCGAGGCGAGCACCGCCGGCGTGAGACCCAGCACGTCCACGAACATGAACTTCTGGGGCAGCGCGAAGAACTCCGAGAGCAGTCGGTAGCCGGGAAACGACCGCGGATCGTCCGGAATCGCCGACTCGGACCGCTCGAACCCCGCCGCCACGACCCGGTTGCCCGGCAGCAGCACCGGCCGCGGGTCCGTCGGGCCCGTGGAGACGACGACGCCGATGCAGCGCGTGAGCAGGTACTCGTAGAGCTTGAAGAGGAGCGTGCCGGCTCCGGTGTTGAGATGCAGTCGGACGCTTCCCAGGGGCATCTCGCCGATGCGTGCCTGCGACTGGAAGCTCTCGAGCACCACGTCGAGGACCGCCGCCGTGGCGACGGGCGGCACGAGCGGCAGGCGGAACGGCGGTCCGGCGAGCCTGGCGTCCACGATGGAGAGAGGCCAGAGCCGCAGATCGAAGCAGGTGCGGAATCGACACGGCTCCCCGTCCGCGGGTTCGGTGTCGATCGCGGTGCCGCGCGGCACGGCGTGCCCGTCCACGAGCGCCGCCTGTTTGCCGTCGAGCTGCATCTCCACGATCGACATCGAGGGCGTCGGACGCAGGTAGTGCGGGTAGAGCAGGTCGAGCAGGCCACCGGTCAGCTCCGGATAGTCGTCGTCGAGCCGCTTGTGCAGCCGCGC
>CAIWZS010000429.1 GCA_903917235.1 uncultured Planctomycetaceae bacterium
ATGGGTGGGACGACTCCGGGGTGACTCGATCCGCCCGGGGTATACCACCTGCCACGCGGCCCGTCATCGTCGCCCGCGCCGCGCGGGTTGACGGGGTCGGGCACGGAGTCCACGATCGCCTCCGGCTGACCGACGTGATCGGCGGCGATCGATTCTCCGCCCGCGCGGGAACGCGGGTGCGGCAGCGGGAGAGACGCATGAACCGGGGGATGACCGCGTGGCTCGCGACACTGCTGGGGGCGATGTGGTGCGGGGCGGGCGCGGCCGCGCCCCCACGGCCGAACATCCTCTTCATCTTTTCGGATGACCATGCCCAGCACGCGATCTCGGCCTACGGATCGCGGGTGAACACGACGCCCCACCTCGATCGCCTCGCTGCCGAGGGAGCGCGATTCACGAACTCGTTCGTGACCAACTCCATCTGCACGCCCAGTCGGGCGACGCTCCTCACCGGGCAGTACTCCCACAGGAACGGAGTGCCGGTCTTCAACCGCTTCGACGGATCGCGCGATCACGTGGCCAGGAGGCTCCAGCAGGCCGGCTACCACACCGGCATGATCGGGAAGTGGCATCTCGGCAGCGACCCCACCGGATTCGACCGCTGGATCGTGCTGCCGGGGCAGGGGGTCTACCACGATCCGGTGTTCCTCGTTCCCGGAGGCGGGCGGCTCACGATCGAGGGGCATACGACCGACATCACGGGCGATCTCGGCGTGGAGTTCCTGCGCACCCGCCCCGCCGAGAAGCCGTTCTTCCTCATGCTCCACCACAAGGCGCCGCACCGGGAGTGGGCCCCGGACGAGCGCAACAAGGCGCGGTTCAGGGATGCCGTGATCCCCGAGCCCGAGACGCTCCACGACGACTACGCGACGCGGCCGGCGGCCCTGCCCGACAATGAGCAGACCGTCGCCCGCGACCTGACGCGGCGGGATCTCAAGCTCGAGCCGCCGCGAGGGCTCGAGGGCAAGGCCCGCCAGGCCTGGCTCGGTGCGAAGCCCGATACCGTCGAGGTGGACGGCCGCGTCCTGACGGGCAGCGAACTGGTGGCGTGGAAGTACCAGCGCTACATGCAGGACTACCTCGCCTGCGTGCAGGGTGTCGATGACAACGTCGGGAAGGTGCTCGACGAGCTCGACCGCACGGGCCTCGCGGCGACCACCGTCGTGATCTATTCGGCGGACAACGGGTGGTACCTCGGGGATCTCGGGCTTTACGACAAGCGGTTCATGTACGAGCCGGGCCTGCGGGTGCCGCTCATCATGCGCGGACCCGGCATCGTGGCCGGCGGCACCCCCGACGCCTTCGTGGCGAACATCGACCTCGCGCCCACCTTCCTCGATCTCGCAGGCGTGCCGGTGCCGGAGTCGATGCAGGGGCGCAGCGTCGTGCCCCTCCTGCGCGGCGAGCGCCCCGACGACTGGCGGTCGAGCGTCTACTACCGCTACTACCACGATCCCGGCCACCACAACACGCGGGCGCACTACGGCGTGCGCACGGCGACGCACAAGCTGATTCACTACTGGAAAAAGGACGCCTGGGAGCTCTTCGATCTCGTGGCCGATCCGCTGGAGCAGCACAACCTGCTGTTCGACCCGGTCGAGGCGGCACGGCCCGAGGTGACACGGCTCTTCGCGGATCTCCGCGGGGAGATCGGCCGACTGCAGGCGCACTACCAGGACGACGGCCGCTATGCCGACCCGGCCACCTGGCCCCCGGGGGGCGTCGACGGGGCGTTCGCCGAGCGCGAGCCCCTCGGCACGATGCGCGTGGCCGACGCGATGGCCCGCGCCGTCGAGCCGTAGTCGGCACGATGGTCGTCAGCCCATCGACGGGCGGTAGATCTCGAGCCGGAGGAAGTGGGTCGCGCAGCTGATGCACGGGTCGTAGTTGCGGATGAGATGCTCGCAGCGGCGGGTGGCCGCCGCGTCGTCGAGGGCGAGCACCTCGGGCAGGAGCAGGCGGAGGTCGCGCTCGATCTCGGCCTGGTTCTGCGACGTCGGAGGGATGATCGTGGCCTCCTGCACGAGTCCGTCGCCGCCGATGACGTAGCGATGCCAGAGCAGGCCGCGCGGCGCCTCGGTCGCATGGCAGCCCACGCCATCGCGCGGCGTCCACTCGATGCGGCAGGGATCGACGGCGGCATGGCACCGTCGCACGATGGCGACCGCCTCCTCGCAGGCCGCGGCGATCTCCACGCAGCGGGCCACGATGCTCCGAAACGAGTTGCGCGGCTGGAGCTCGAGGCCGCAGGCATCGGCGGCGGCGCGGGCGCGTGGCGGCAGCCGGTCACGGCAGAGATGGATGCGGGCGGTCGGCCCCGTGAGGTAGGGGCGTTCATCCGGCATGAGGCCCGCGTGGAGGGCCGTGCTCCAGGGCACCTGCCGCTCGCGGACGTGGGACAAAAAGTCCTCGGCGGCGATGTCGAGCCCGCCGGAGGAGACGATGCGGCCGTCGTTCATCGGATAGTCGGTGGCATGCCGCAGGCAGACGGTCTCGGCGGGCCGCACGTCGGCTGGAAAATCGAAGCGGCTCACCTCCTGCACCAGGTCGAGCGCGCGGCCCAGACCCCACTCGAGGTCCGGCAGGAGGCCTGCGACCGCCGCGAGGGCAGGCGCCTTGTGAAAGCCTCCGACGGCGACGTTGACGGGGTGCACCGCGCGGCCGCCGACCACCTCCATGATCCGGTTGCCGACGGCCTTGAGCCGCAGGCCCCCCTCCACGAGCGCGCGGTGCTCCGCGGCCATCGTGATCCCGCTCTCGAAGCCGAGAAAGTCGGGTGCATGCAGCAGGTGGACGTGGAGGGCGTGGCTCTGGATCCACTCGCCGCAGTAGAGCAGCCGGCGCAGCGATTCGATCTCCGGCGTCGTCGTGATGCCGAGCGCCTTCTCCAGGGCGTGGCAGGCACTCATCTGGTAGGCCACGGGGCAGATGCCGCAGATGCGCGCCACGAGGTCGGGCACCTCGCGCACCTCGCGGCCGCGCAGGAAACGCTCGAAGAATCGCGGCGGCTCGTAGATGTTGAATTCGGCGATCTCGATCGCGTCGCCCCGCACCCGCACCCTGAGCGCGCCCTCGCCCTCGACGCGGGAGAGCGCGGCGACGGTGAAGCGACGCACCGAGGCATCCCCATCCCGGCCGCCGGTCGCCCGGCCAGCGTCCGCCGCGTCGCTCACGGGCTCGACTCCACGTCGGTGCCTGCGGGCCCGGCGGACAGCCGGTCCCCCTCCTCGCGAAACGCCGGGGCCCACGCGTTGAAGGATCGCACGAGCCGGGCGAGCTCTTCCCGGGGCGTGCCCCGTCGCTCGTACCAGCCGGTGAGGCTGACCAGGTTCGCCGCCTCCGCGGGGCCGTAGCATCCGAAGCATTCCCGGTCATGCGCCGGACAGATGGCGCCACAGCCCGCCTGCGTGACCGGCCCCAGGCAGGGGATGCCCCGCGCGACCGCCACGCACACGGTGCCGCGCTCCTTGCACTCCACGCAGACCGCGTGCTGCGGCACCCGTGGTCGACGGCCGACGAGCACGGCGGTGACGAGCTCGACGAGCTGCGTCGTGTCGACGGGGCAGCCGCGGAGCTCGAAGTCGACGTGCACGTGGTCGGCGATCGGCGTGCTCGTGGCGAGCGTGTCGATGAACTGGGGCGATGCGTAGACCGCCGACAGAAAGTCGTCGATGCGGCCCCAGTTGCGCAGGGCCTGGATGCCGCCGGCCGTGGCGCAGGCGCCGAGGGTGACGAGGACGCGGCACTGGGCACGGACCTCGTGGATGCGCTCGACATCATGGGGGGTGGTGATCGAGCCCTCGACGAGTCCGAGGTCGTACGGCCCGGGCACCGAGCGGGAGCGGGCCTCGAGGAAGTGGTCGATCTCCACGTGCTCGGCCAGCTCGAGGAATCGGTTCGCGGCGTCGAGCAGCTGCAGCTGGCAGCCGTCGCACGAGGCGAACTTGAACACCGCGATCCGCGGTTTCCCGCGGGAGTCGTGGGGCGGCGTGTTCGTGCCCGCCACCGAAGCGGGCGGCGCCCCGGGTCCCGGGCCGGCATCGTCCGCGGAGATGGCGTTCGACATGGCGTGCGACACGGCGTTGGAGATCGGGACGCGCCTGCAACCCTCGCGGGACGGCTCGGCAGCCGGTCACGTGGGGGATTCTACGCCGACGAGGGCCGCCCAGCACCGGGACTCGGTGCCTGCGCCGGCTGTGAGGTCGTCCTCGAGCGTGGCACCGCTCGCCTGAGCAGGCCCACGGTGCATGCGAGCGGGTCGGCGTGGCCGGCAACGGCAGGGCCGTCGGCCAGCGTCATGGCAGCCGCGCGAGCCTGCGGCCGCTCGTTCGTCCCACGACCACATCGGTCATCCGGGCAAACCGCTTGAAGACCGATTCCTGCCGGTAAGGGAGCCCGTGCCGCTCGCAGAGCGCTTTCACGACGGGCTGGATCTCCCGGTACGTGCTCATCGGCAGGTCCGAAAAGAGGTGATGCTCGATCTGGTAGTTGAGCCAGATGCTCAGGTGATCCACGCATTCGGTGCCGCAGTGGTAGTTGGCGGAGCTCAGCACCTGCGTCGCGTAAAACTCCGGGCGGCCGTGGTAGTGGAAGTCGAAGCGGTAGAGGTCGTCGGCCGTGTGGTTCGGGCCGATCACCAGGAACGAGTGGACGTTCGTGATGCACTCGGCGAGCAGCTTGTTGAGCAGCACGTAGAAGGCCACGGTCGTGCCCAGCGGCAGGAAGAGGCAGGGCACGAGCAGGAAATGGAAGCCCGCGTAGGGCAGGTAGCAGCGGGTCCAGAGCGCGCGCACCGTGGGCGACCGCAGGTCGAAGACGTTGGTGAACGCGGTGCCGAGGATGTGGCCGCCGGACCGGCGGCGGAGGGTCCGCGGGTCGAGGACGCTCATCGTCCGCGGCGCGTAGTAGGTGAACTTCCAGGTGAGCGCCACCAGCATCAGGAACGCGTATTTCACCGCCAGCGGCACCCGCAGCGCCCGCAGAAACGCCGCGTGCCTCTCGACGACGTCGGGATCGTTGTCCTCGCCCGTGTAGGCATGGTGCAGGGTGTTGTGCTCGTAGTCCCAGCCGCTGGGCAGGATCCAGTCGAACCAGTCCACGAAGCGGCGCCAGCCCCGGGCGAAGCCGCGGCTGGTGTAGCGGGCCGGGATGCCGGGGATGCGGTCGTAGCCGCGGTGCGTGATGTGGTGTGCCAGCAGCCAGCGGGTGTTCTGGCCGAGGCTCAGCGCCACCGCGGTGAACGGGTTCGGGGGCAGCCATACCGTGAGGTATCCCACGAGCGTCGCCAGGCGACCGCGCCGCTCGACCCGCCGCATGTGCAGATAGTCGGCGTGGGAGATCGTCGCGTAGGCCGTCCGCCGCAGCGCCTCGATCTCCGCGGCGAACCCCGCGACATCGATGCGGGCGAGCTCGGGATCCGTGCCGCGGACCTCATCCGGAGGAGTCGTGCAGCAGACGGACATGGAGTGGCAGCCGTGACGGATCGCGAGGAATCGTCCTCGGCCTTCGGGAACGGCCTGCCGGGATCGCTTCCACTGCGCACGAAGGACACGGAGCTTGGCGAGTCGCCCGGAGGCGTCTCGCGGGTGCCCCGGACGATCCGCAGACTATTGGTTGTCCGCGTTTGTGCAACCACGGATTCGCGGCAATCGGTGCTGGTGGCGTCCCTCGCGATCGCCGGTGCGTCGCTGGTGGTGGCCCGGGCCGATCAGGAGGCCGGACGGTCGGGGGCGGGAGCGAAGTCCGTGGCGGGGGCCACGAGGGGCGGAAGCGTGAAGTCCGCGACCCACAAGGCTGCGACCGACAAGGCCTCGGCGGGGAACGCGACGGCCGGTGACACGAAGGCTCCGAAGTCCACGGCGAAGAAGACCGACTCGGATGGAAAGAAGCGGGGCACGGCTGCTGCGAAGCGTGCGGAACCGAAGAAGCCGAAGGCCGCAGCGGCCGTGAAGCGGCCGGCGTCGTCCGCCGCGATCGGGGCGGCGCCCGGTGCGACGTCCCGCGAAGCCGATGCGCGGCCGGCCGGCTCCGTTCGGCAGCGCTCGCGCTCGCCGGCTGCCTGCTCATGATCCTCGCCGCGTCCCCGTTCCTCGTGGCGCGGCGCGACGTCATCCAGCCGGCCCGTGGTGAGATGGATCGACTCGCGGACGCGTGGCTGCGGGTCGCGCGGCACCACGAGTCTGACGAGGAGCCGGAGGCCACCAGCGTCGCCGGACCGGGCGCGGCGTTGCTCGACGACGAGGCCGATCCCGTTCCACCGGTGTGGCTCGTCGCCCCTTACGGACGATGGGCCGCCGTTTCAGAGACCCGCCACGGCGAGGAACGGCGCGATCCGGTCGTGACGGAAGACGGGCCCGTCCCGGCAGACGAAGGCCGGCCCGAACTGGCACAGGCCGCAGAACCCTGCGGCGCAGGCCATGTTGCGTTCCATCGAGATCCAGATGTCGTGCGCGGCGATGCCCCGGTCGCTCGCGCGGGCCACGACGGCCTTCATCATCGGCTCGGGACCGCAGCAGAGGATGGACGTGTCGCGGGGCGAGAGGTCGAGGGTGTCGAGGAGCGCGGGCACGAACCCGACCGGACCCGACCATGACGCGCCGCCGCAGCCGACGGCCGCCGGGGCCGCCCACGCCACCGGTGCCACGCACGCCTCCGACATCGCGGACGTCGCCGGGCGGTCGTCCGCGGGGCGATCGACGATCGTGAGGATGGTCGCGCCCGCCTCCCGCCACGCCTGGTAGTCCGCGGTGAAGAGCAACTCGCCGGGGTGTTTCGCCCCGTGCAGGATCGTCACGCTTCGATAGGCGGCGCGATGCCGGAGGAGGTGAAGGATGGCGGAACGCATCGACGCGAGGCCAAGTCCACCGGCCGCGATGACCACGTCGCGGTTCCGCAGCGTCTCGAGCGGCCACGCCGAGCCGAACGGACCGCGCACGACCACCTCGTCACCCGCCACGAGCCGGGCCAGCGGATGCGTGACGTTGCCGACCGCCCGGAACGTGTGGCTGAGGAGCGTCGGCGCGTCGGCGCGCGGCGCTCGAGACGGCCCGCCTCCCGGATCGCTCGCGATCGAAATCGCGCATTCGCCGATGCCGGGCAGGCAGAGCATGGTGAACTGCCCGGGCTCGAACACGAAGCCCTGTCCCGGATCCCGAAACGCGAGGTCGAGGGTGCGCACCCCGGGGATCTCCCACGCGGCCGCCGCGACCACCATCACACGGCTCGCCCACGGCGACGGGCCCCGAGCGGCCCTCGGCAGGGACGCGGTCGGCGGCGGTGCGCCACGCGCGGGCGCGCTCGAACGGGGGGCGGGAGGCGGCGGATTCACGGCGGGGCATCGGGAGGGGATGGCGACGGCTCGTGGCCGGCAGCCGGCTGACCATCGGGCGCGGAACTCGCCCGGATCGCGGCCACCTCCTCGGTGATGTCGATGCCGACGGGACACCAGGTGATGCAGCGACCGCAGCCGGTGCAGCCTGAGGTGCCGAACTGGTCGATCCAGCCGGCAAGCTTGTGCGTGAGCCACTGGCGATACCGCGACGCGGTCGTCGGCCGCGCGTTGCCGCCGTGCATGCGACCGTGATCGATCTCGAAGCAGCTCGCCCAGCGGCGGTCGCGATCGACGTGGTCGCCCGACAGGTCGGCCACCTCGCCCACGGAGTGGCAGAAGCAGGTGGGGCAGACGAGCGTGCAGTTCGTGCAGGAGAGGCAGCGCGTCGCCACCTCGTCCCAGCGCGGGTGGGCGAGGCTGTCGAAGAGCAGGTCACGGATGCCTTCGGTGTCGAGTGAACGCGGGCGTGGCTGACCCGGCTCGACCGACCGGGCGTGCATCCGCGATTCGAGATCCCGCGGCACGCGGCGGGCCGCTGCGATCGCCTCGTCGTCGAGCGCCCCGACGGTGGTGCGCCGCGCGACCTCCGCGAGAAGCCCCGCACCGCGCTCGGAACCGACCTCGACGGCGAACGCGTCGCCCGCGGCACCTTCGGCGGGGTCCGTGAGCGCCAGATCGAACGAGTGGGTGACGGCCGGTCCGCACTGCATCGAATGGCAGAAGCAGGTCGCGGCGGCACGCCGGCAGTTGACGGCGACGACGACGAGGCGATCCCGCCGCGCGGCGTACGCCGGGTCGGCGTAGTCCGCGCGGATGAAGATCGCATCCTGCACCGCGAGCGCCTGGAGGTCGCAGGCACGGGCTCCGATCACGGCCAGCGGCGGCTCGTCGCGAGGAATGGCCTGCTCCTGCCACGAGCCGGCGACACGGACCCAGCGCTGGAGCGTGTCGCGGGGCGGAAAGAGGAAGTTTTTCAGCGAATGAGGGCCGACGACATGGTCGAACGGGCCGGCACCCGGATCATGCCGCAGCCGGTAGCTGCCACCATCCTGCTCGTCGAGCCAGCCGTGGGGCAGGTCGTCCGCGTGCGCGAGGTCGCGAAGCACGATCGCCCCATCGGCCACCTGCGGCCCGACCACGCGATGCCCCGCCTCGACGAGGACGTCGATGAGATGCTGCAGGTCGCGGCGGGCGAGGCGGTGCCACGAGCCGGGCTGATGCGCCGCGGCGGCGAGCACACCGTCGTTCATCGGTCCGGCTCCGGAAGGGCGACGGGCGGGCCGGCAGCGTGCCGACAGCGTCGGCATTCTAGCTATCCGTGGGCAAAGCCTTCCGTGGCCTTTGTCCACTTGGCCGACCGGTGGAAACGCCAAGGGTTTCCACGGTCGGCACTCCTCGCATCCTGCTCGGGCAGACTTGTTCCACAGTCAGCTAGGCGGAGCCGACGCGACCGATGCTATCCTCCTCGCGTCCCGTCCATTGACGGATGGTGTTTCGTGGTCAGTCCCACCCGCGGCGTGCGGCCATCCATGAAGATCGTGATCCTCGACGGTCTGACGACCAATCCCGGTGACACCTCCTGGGCCCCGCTCGAGGCGCTCGGTGAGCTCGTGGTGTACGACCGCACGGCTGCCGACGAGGTCGTGCCCCGGGCTGCGGCTGCCGACGTGCTCTTCACGAACAAGCAGCGCGTGACCCGGGCGGACATCGCGGCGCTGCCGCGACTCCGCTACATCGGCGTGCTCGCCACGGGGTTCAACATCGTCGACGTGGACGCGGCCCGCGAGCGGGGCATCCCGGTCTGCAACGTGCCGGAGTACTCCACGCCCAACGTCGTGCAGGCGACCTTCGCGCTCCTGCTCGAACTCACCAACCGCGTGGGACACCATGCCGCGACGGTGCGGGCCGGTCGCTGGGCCGCCTGCCCCGACTTCTGCTACTGGGATGGGGACCTGGTCGAGCTGGCCGGTCGGACGCTCGGGATCGTGGGGTACGGCCGGATCGGCCGCGGGGTCGCCGCCGTGGGCCGCGCGTTCGGCATGCGCGTGCTCGCGCACCGGCGCACGCCTAGCGACGAACCTGAGTGCGTCGGGCTCGAGCGCCTCCTGCGCGAGAGCGACGTGGTGAGCCTGCACTGCCCGCTCACGCCGGAGACGCAGGGCCTCGTCGACGCGGAACGGATCGCGCTCATGAAGCCGACCGCCTTCCTCGTGAACACGTCGCGCGGCGCGCTCGTCGTCGAGGCCGATCTCGCAGCGGCGCTGGAGGCCGGTCGCCTCGCCGGCGCGGGGCTCGACGTGCTCTCGGTGGAGCCACCACCCGCGACGAATCCGCTGCTTCACGCCCGCAACTGCATCGTCACGCCGCATGTCGCCTGGGCCACGCGTGACGCGCGCGCGCGGCTCATCGCCGCATCGGGGGCGAACCTCCGCGCCTTCCTCGCGGGCACTCCCCGCAACGTCGTGAATGGCTGAGTCGCCGGTCGGTCGGACCGACGCGGGTCCCGTGGGGGCGTCGCGATTCGGCCGCGTCGGGTGTGGGTCGGGGCTGCCCGCTCCCCGTCGCCGGACGTTCGCTGCGGGCATCCATGCCCTTCGCTCACTCGACACCTCCGGCGCTTCGCCCTCCGGGCTGCGCTGGTCGGTGTACGCCGGCTCTCGGGGTGCGGGCAACCCCTCCCGGGGAGCCGGTGCGCGCGATCGTTCGCGCCGCTGTCATGTCATCTGGCGAGCTCGGATCAGTCGCCCGCGTCGGCCCGCTCGCGGGGCTCGGTGCCGGTGAGTCCGCGACGGATGCACGTGATGGTCAGTGCCCCGCGCACCGGCACCTCCTGCTGGCCGGCCACGATCGATGCCGACAGCGTCAGCACGGTCCGGTCGTCGGGCTCCGCGAGTCGGCCCTGCTGCAGGAGCCGGTCGAGCCAGGGCTTCACGGCGCCTCGCACCGTCTTGTCGGTGGCCGGCCGCGAGGTGTCGCCGACGAGGTTGCGGAGGTCGCCGCCGGCGACGAGGTAGCGGTGCCCGCGTCCGTCGAAGAAGGGATCGGCGAAGGAGAACGTCGCCGCCGTCTCGCCCGAGGCCGTGTCGCGGAGCACCATCGACAGGGAGGCCTTCGATGGCGGAATGAAGGATCTCGGCACGCGGATCGAGATCGCATCGCAGTCGGTCGCGAAGAACTCGTCCACCCTCGCCTGGATCACCGTCGACCCGGTCACCTTCACCGCGACGAACGTCAGTTCCATGGCACACGCCGACTGGAATGCCGGCGTGGTGTCGCCCGCGTGGTCCCCACCCGTCATGACGGGCACGAGCAGATGGCCGCTCACGCCGTAGGGTGTGGCCACGTGAATGTCCACCGACGCGCGGCGGTTGCACGTCACCTCGCAGGCGGCTGGCGCGTGCCCGGGGAAGGACGGAGACGGGTCCGCCGGCGGCAGCAGGAGCGAACGCGCTTCCGCGAGGGGCGACCCCTCGGCCCGCGCGGCGGGGGCTGGCTCCGGCAGCGGCTCGGCGGTCGAGGCGAGCCGCAGGGACGCCGGGGCGGGACGCGACGCGGCGTCGAGATCGCACGGCGTGGCGTCGTCGAGCGGCGCGACGCCGGGCGGGACGGTCACTTCCATCACGTCGCGGCTGAGGAGGCGGAACGCGGCGGGGCGGCCGCCGGCGATGACGCGCGTGTCGTGCACGGAGAATCCCCTGCCCACGAGAAACAGCGTGGTCGGCGACGCGGGGTCGATGCCTGGCGAGCCGAACCACCCCATGAGCTCGGGGGCGAGGTCGCTGATGCCGGTGGCGAAGAGCTCGAAGCCGCCCGCGGTGTTCTCGTGCGGCACGTGCGCCACGAGCGACTGGAGCGGCAGGCGGCGTTCGAGCTGGTCCACCTGCCGAAGGAAGAGCGCCGCCTGTTCGTCGCCGCCGTGGCAGGCGCGCCGCACGACCTCCTCCTGGGTGTGCCGCATCGCCTGCACCGCACGCGCGTGCTCGAGCATCTTCCGCATCGTCGGGTCGGCGGCTCGCGGATGGGCCAGGGAGAAGAATCGCGAGGTCGCGTCGAACCGGACGTAGGGCACGAAGGACGGCATCACGACGATCGCCGTGCACTCGCGCATGCCCGGCTCGAGCCGCCGCTGCGCCCGATCGCCGTCGCTCGTCGGACCGCCGCGCAGCGTCTCACCGAGTGTGGCGAGGGTGCCGCGCGTCGGCGGCGTCTGCACCCGCGGGTAGAACCGCCAGCCGAACGTGTCGGCGCCGTGGGCGAAGCCGACGGCGGTCTGGTTCAGGGCCACCGTCGCCATGTCGACCTCGAGCCGCCGGGTGAAGCGGGCGAGGGCCTGGGCGTTGAGCCGACCGCTGGCGGCCGCGACCGCGAGGGCGATCTGCATCTCCCGGCGGCGGGCGAACGAGTCGTCCACGTTCTGCTCCTCGCGCACCGGATCGAGCGCGAAGACGCGGAGGGGCCACCGCCGCCGCACGTACTCGTTGAAGGCGGAGCGGGCCTCGGGTGACGGATCGGGTCCGTAGAACGGTCCCGCGCACGGAAGCATCCCGCCTCGCCCCTGGGCCGTCGCCGACTCGCGCATGTCGTCGACGAGCCGCTCGTTGAGCAGCGCCGCCTCCACGAGCAGGCCCCACGCCAGCACGGCCGTGGGGGTCACGCAGGCCGGCGGGCGTTCACCCGCCGGCACGCAGCAGCGCGGATCGGCGACCGGGAGCGGGGCTGTCGCGAGGGTCGGGCCGCCCGCAGCGCCCGGAAGCACGACGTCGCGCATGGTCGCACCGAGCTCCGCGAACCACCGGCAACGGAGCGCGTCGAGCTCGGTGGTCCGCCTCCCGCGGACGAGCTCCGCGAGATGCCACTGGGTCATCTCCGCCCAGACGTGCCGGCGGCTCTCCTCCTCGAGAAATGCCGCCGCGGCCTTCGCCTCCTCGTCGAGGAAGCCGCGCACGTCCACGACGGTCGCGCAGGGGTGGCCCGCCGGATGGCCCGCGAGCGCACGGTGCGTCTCGTGGATGAGGATCGCGATCTCGCGCGTGCCGCTCACCTCCACGAGCTGGGAGAACGGGATGGGCAGGCGGGCGCGCCGCGTCTTCATGGCCGGCGCGGGCGCCGGTGCGACCGTGGGCAGCCGCTCCGCGAGGGACTGCATGGCCGCCTGCACGCCCTGCCGGCGGGCGTCGTCGCGAGGGCCGGGGGCGTCGAACGCGTCACGTCCGTCGGCCGCCGTGGTGCCCGCGACGATCGTCTCGGCCCACGCCACGCACGCCGGGTCGTTCACGCACCACGTCAGGGGCGGGGCGATCACGTCGACGAGATCGTTGACGATGAGGCTGCGAAACGTGGCGGGCAGCAGGTCGTCCCCCAGGATCGGCTCGGCCGTGAACGTGATCTCGGCGCCGTGCCCCGAGTCGGTCAGCTCACCGGGCGTCACCGAGACGGGGATGCGCACGAGGGCCAGGCCGTAGCCCGGCGCGTCGGCCGAGTCGTCCCCCTCGTTGACGCGACGCAGGGCGTGGAGGTGCTGGAGATAGCGAGACAGCTGGTCGAGGTGCACGGTCGGCTCGAGCGAGATCGGCGCGGCGTCGAACTGGAATCCGGGCGGTGCGGGGGCGAAGGCGAAGGGGTCGGAGCGTGCGATCACGACCGGGGGCGCGCGGTCGACCGGCTCGTTCGTCGTGGGCAGCAGCCCCTGGATCGCATTGACCACGCTCGCGCTGCCCGTGGCCTCGGGCACGGCGACCTGGCGGCTCGTGCGACGATTGCCGGAGGCCGACTGGAGCGCGAGCGCCATGCCGAGGAAGGCCTGGTCGCTGCGGCGCAGGGCCGCGCTCGTGCGCTCGGTGAACTGGCCGAGCTGCCGCGCCATCTCGGCCTCGTACTCCGCGCGGTGCCGCATGAGCCGCGTCTGCCCCCAGACATCGGGCTCCTTGGGCACGATCCAGCCGTAGGTGCGCTGGTGATGATCGAGCCAGGCGAGCTGGTCGGCGAGCCGGTCGAGCGGGTCGTCACAGGGCGGGGGCGGGGGCTCGCGGTGCACGCGTTCGAGCGGGGCGGCGAGCCGGCGCAGCAGCGTGCCCATGTCTCCGGCCGTGGCTGCGACGGCCCCCCATCCGACGACGCTGACGGCGAGCAGCCCCCGGCCGGACGAAGACCACGCCGGCCGCACGCCGGTTCGACGGGACGGGCACGCGCGGGCCATGGCCGGTGCTCCGACGGAGGGAATAGGATCAGGGGGGTGGCACCCCCTTCGTTCGGCGTCGTGTGCACGGAGCCCTTATGAGATTCGATTCCACCATGGTTCCTTCGCCTGCTTGCCCCTCTTGCCGCGGGCCGCACTGGTTCGTGCCCCCCTACATCGTGGAGCACATGTGCGGCCTCGACGACGCGGTGCTGCGCGACCGGGCCCTCGCGGCCCTGGAGCACGGCGCGGCGGTGCGGGCGGTGCGGGCCTTCGCCCAGCAGCTGCCGTCGATGATGGCGCTGCCCTCGCCCACGGGCCGCCGTCACCGGCTGGTCTACGACGCCCGTGGCCGTGACGCGTTGCCGGGCACGCTCGTGCGTGCGGAAGGCGATCCTGCCACGGACGACCCGGCCGTCAACGAGGCCTACGACCACTCCGGCGACACGTTCGACTTCTTTCACGACGTCTTCGGCCGCAGTTCGCTCGACGACGCGGGCATGACGCTCGTCTCGAGCGTGCACGTGGCCGAGGTCGATCCGCGCGGCTCCTTCCAGCCCATGAGCAACGCCTTCTGGGACGGCGAGCGGATGGCGTATGGCGACGGTGACGGCGTCGTCTTCGAGCGCTTCACCCGCGCGCTCGACGTCGTGGGCCACGAACTGACGCACGGCGTGCAGGCCTATGCGAGCAACCTCGTCTACCGCGGGGAGTCGGGCGCGCTCAACGAGCACTTCGCCGACGTGTTCGGCGTCCTCGTACGGCAGTGGAAGGCGGGAACGCCGGCGGAGGACGCCTCGTGGCTCGTGGGCGCGGACATCCTGGTGCCGGCGCGGACGCGGCGCGGCATCCGCGACATGGAGCGGCCCGGCACGGCCTACACGGACGATCCCGTGCTCGGCAGCGATCCGCAGCCCGCGCACATGGACGACGTCTACACCGGGCCGGCCGACGCGGGCGGCGTGCATCTCAACTCGGGCATCCCGAATCGGGCGTTCGTGCTCGTCGCGAAGGCCCTCGGTGGCCCGGCGTGGGGAACCGCGGGAGCGATCTGGTACGCCGCCATGCTGCAGCTCTCGCGCACGAGCCGGTTCGCCGACATGGCGGCGCTCACCGCGCAGGTCGCGGGCGACCGGTTCGATGCGGCGACGCGGCGGGCGGTCCGCGCGGCGTGGAAAAAAGTGGGGCTGTGAGCCGGCGACTCAGCAGGCCGCCACGGCGTCGGTGACGTGAGTCTCGATGGGCAGGGTCGCGCGGATGCGCGTGCCACCGCCCGGTTCGGAGTCGATGACGCAGGTGCCGCCCGCGAGCCGCACGCGTTCCCGCATGCCGAGCAGGCCGAGGCCCCCCTCGAGATCCGGCGCCTGCGCCGGGTCCAGGTGGACACTGGCGAAGCCGCGACCCGTATCCTCGACGGCGACGACCACCGTGCCGTCGCGTCGCACGATCCGCACCGTCGCCCGCTCGGCGCCGCTGTGCTTGCGGACATTGGCGAGCGCTTCCTGCACGATGCGGTAGATCGTCGTCTGCAGGGGGGTGGCGAGGGTGTCGATCGAGGGATCGAGGGCGCACTCGACATCGACCCCTCCCGACCGCACCTCCTCACAGAGGTCGCTGATGGCCGCCTGCAAGCCGAGGTCGTCGAGCGCCGCCGGACGGATGCCGCGGATCACGCGGCGACCGTCCTCGATGCCCTTCGCCAGGTAGTCGATCACCGACTCGACGACCGGCCGCGTCGTGTCGTCGAGCGGCGTGTGCTTCAGGCTCTCGAGCATCATCTTCGATCCGACGGCGTACTGGATGAGGCCGTCGTGAAACTCATGGCAGAGCATCTGCTTTTCGCGTTCCTGGACGTCGATGAGGTTGCGGAGGAGCCGCTCGCGCGCCGCGAGCGCCCGCCGGGCCCGCTCGAGTTCCGTCACGTCGGTCGATACGCCCGCCACCGCGACGGCACGCCCCGCCTCGTCGAGGACCGGAAACTGCACCGTCACGTAGGAGTGGGGGCCATCCGCGTGGGGCAGACTCTCCTCGAAGGTGCGAGCCTGTCCCGACTCGAGGACGCGGCGATCGCTCTCGAGGAACGAATCGGCGACGTCCGCCGGAAACCAGTCATGCGGCGTCGTGCCGACGGAGCCGTCGCGCATGGCGGGCCAGAGGTCGGCATGCCGGCGGTTGATGAGGAGGTAGCGGCCGGCCGCATCCTTGACGTAGATCGCCGCCGGGGCGTGGTCGATGAAACTCTGCAGGAGCGTGGTCTGCTCCCGCACGCGTCGCTCCGCATCCCTTCGGCCCGAGATGTCGAGCACCGTGCCGATGAAGCCCGAGACGCGGCCCACGGCATCGGTGATCGGCGCCGCGCTCGCCAGCACGGTACGCATCGATCCATCGGGCCGTACGAGCCGCA
>CAIWZS010000430.1 GCA_903917235.1 uncultured Planctomycetaceae bacterium
CGCATCCTGGCCGCTCCAATCGCACGGGCTGATCCAAGCGTACCGGCCGCGGTGGCATCCAGATCGGCCGTCGGCCCGGACCTGCGGCGGTGCGCATCGGTCGCGCGACCCGTGCCGCGGTGACAGGCGCGAGCTCCATGGGGCAGGTGGCCACCCATGCATGCTCCGGCTGGGGATCAGCCACCTCGCAGGGCACGAAGACCGCCGACCGGCCGAGCCGGCCGCAGAGACGGTCGAGCAGCATTCCCACCGCCACGGCCTGCGATTCCGCGCTGTCCCCCACGCCGGCCGCCGTGTCGGTCGTGAACAGCGATCGCTGCCGGCACACCGCCGCGCCGGCCGCCACCACCTCCACGCTCACCGCCGACAGTTCCCTGGGCGGCCTGCAGCGGCCCAGCCTGAGCCGCACGAGATCGACGAGATGGGTGATCGAGCAGCTCGGCCGGAACAGGCCCACGTCGATCACGGTCGGTGCCCGTCCGACACCGCCGTCGAGGCGCGCCTGCATCGTGAGGATGCCCTCGCCACGTGCTGCCAACGGTACGACGCACGCCCTCAGCAGCCGTTCGACCAAGGCGATGATCGCCTGCTCGCCCAGATCGTCGAGCGCCACGGGCATGTCGAAGGTCTCGACGGCCCGTGGCAGTTCGTCGTCGGTGGCGTCCGCGGCATTCATCTCCAGCGGGTCGCAGGGGCGTCCGCTGCCGACCGATCGACCCGTGAGCCGTTCCCAGGGTTCCGCCAGCGTGCCGAGAAATCGTGCGAGGCACCGGGAAACCTGCGGTGGAAACCGGGCGGCCAGGCGATCAGCCGGCAGTCGCAGCACGGCGCCGATCGAGTCCATGCCCAGCTCCTGCAGCAGTGCCAGCGTGTCGCGATCCAGCTGCAGGGCCGACACCGGCAGGCCCGCCAGCATCGAGGCCGTCTCACCCGGCGGCACGACGGCCCACCGCTGCCTGCGATGCGGCGGCTTCCGCCACGCGTGTGACTGCGGCAGCAGGTCGGTGTGCCGGGCGGCGGCGCGGGCGGCGGACGCCGTGTCGGCGATGGCCACTCGGGCGTGCAGGCCGCGCGCCGCCAGCGTCCAGACGACCGTGCGCACCAGCGCCGCCTCGCCGCCGAAGAAACCGGCCGTACCCGTGACGTCGAGATGGATGCATTCAGGCGGCAGTGCCGCCGTCGCCGACGGGACGCTGCGAGACGGCGGCTCCGGCGCCTCGAGGCCGCACGTAGGCGAGAACCGACGACACCAGCGGGCCACCTGAACGAGCGCGGTCCGATCGGCCGCCGGATCGTCGTGGTCCACCACCGCCACGTGGCATGCGCGAGAGCCGTGGGAGAGTGCGAGCACCGCCATCGCCTCGGCCATCGTCATGCCCGGCCGGATGGGGGCGCCACGACCACCACCCCGATCCGGCCGTGTGGACGCGCCACGCGGTGGAATGGCCCATGCCCATGAGACGACCGTCAGCGTGCCGCGCCGCCCCCGGCTGCAGACGAACACCGGCACGTCGCGCCGTTCCGGCCGCTCGAGGAGCCGCCGTTGCACCGGCCAGCGCGGCAGCCAGATGGCGAGCACGCGACGGCTGCGGGGCTCGTCACATCGTGGCACGTGCCACCTCGCTTTCGACGGGCGGCGCACCCCGCCGGTATGCCGCGGCAGGTGCAGCCTTCCATTCATGGACCGGTCCCTCGCCGCCACGCGCCACATCGAGCACGACGTCGGCCGTGCCTCCCGCAACGGTGGCGGACCACGTTCCACCGACGATCCGCACGCGCAGCCGCCGCTCCAGCAGCCTCCCGCTCGGCAGGGACGACACGGCCAGCCGTGCCTCGGCCCACGACGACTCACCGTGTGCGCCGCCCGGCCGAACGATGAGCCCCACCGCACCACTCGCCCGCGCCGCCAATTGCCACCGGCGCATCGCCGTCGTCCAGCGACGGTCGGACGACGGCCGCTGCCGGGACGGGCTCGCATCGGGCACGGGTCCGTGCGAGGTGCGCGGCACGATGGCGCGCGGCCACGCCACGACGGCCGCCACGCCTGGGCAGCGCAACGCCTGATCGATCGCCCAGATCTCGTCGTCGTCGCGAGACGGTCGGGCCACCACCAGGTGCGTTGCCGGCGTCGATCCGGCGAGCCAGGGCAGCATGGCCGGCGGATGAAACCAGCCGGTGCGATCGACCACCACGATCGTCCGCGGCGGGACCGTGCCCGACGAGGTCATGACGGCACGTGCCAGCGCATGGGCGACCACGCAGGCCAGCGTCACGGCGCCCGTGGCAGGGCCGTGCGAGACGGCCGAATTCGTGCCATGGCCCTGTGTCGGTTCGGCCATCCACTCGAGCAGGCTGCCGCGTCGCACGCCGCCTGCCGGCAGCAGGGCGTCGAGTGCAGGACATCCGCTCGACACCGCATCCCGCGACTGTTCCCGGCATCGCAGGGAGCCGGCGCTGAGGATGCCGGCCGGCAGTCCCTCGATAACGGCGCTCCTGCCCGGCCCGCCGGCCGTGCTGGTGTCACGGCCGTCGCGGCATGGCGCCGCCTCCATCCCGAACGTCACCATGGCGTGGGCCTCCATCCGGTCCCGGGCTTCCGTTCGTCCTCGCGGTGTGATCACGGCGAGAAATGAACGCTTGTACACTATTCTGTCGAGAGCCTGTCGTCAACAGCACCCGGGGGTCGTGCGGTATGCTCCCGTCACCGCTTCATCGCAGCTCCCCCGAGTCCTGTGGACGCGCCATGCGACATCCCGTCCCGCTTCGTCGCCGCACGTGGGCGTCCATCGGCCTCGTGATCGGC
>CAIWZS010000431.1 GCA_903917235.1 uncultured Planctomycetaceae bacterium
CCCACGCCGGGCCCGTAGCCGCCGAAGACGAGTCCGGCCTTCTCGTTGCCACGGATCGTGTTGCCCGTCACCGTGATCAGCAGCGCGTCGAACCCGCGGTGCTCCGCCCCCACCTCGATGCCGAGGTCGTTGCCGATACAGGTGTTGCCCTCGATCCGGATCCGGCGGGCCCCGTCGACGTAGATCCCGGCGGCGAAGCCGCCGCCGTAGTTCGAACGGGCACGCTCCACGAGGTTGCCGGTCACGAGCCCGTCGCGGGGCACCGCGGAGGGGTGCACGTCCCGCTCGCCGCCGATGACATCGATCCCGATGTTGTTGACGTCATGGACCCGGTTGTCGGCGATCGTGAAGCCGGCGACGTTGCCGTTGACGACGAGCGCCTCGCTCGGGGCCGCCTCCACGTCGTGGATGACGTTGCCGGCGATCGTGAGATTCCGGATCGGCGCCCGGCGAGTGCCGAACACCGCGATGCCCATCGAGTTGACGCCCCGCAGGTCGTGGATGACGTTGTCGCGGATCGCGATCCCGGCTCCGGCACCGCTTACCCACACGGCCGCGCCCCCCTCATGGGCCTCGTTGCCGACGATCTCGAGACCCCGAACCACGACGTGACCGAGGTCACGGATCGTCACGACGTTCTCGGAGCCGCCGGCCACGCCGCCGACGTCGATCACGGGCCGTTCGCCCGGAGCGGCAGCGAGCGTGACGGCCCCGCCTCGGACGCTGCCCCCCGCACGGAACGCGACCCGCTCCGCGTACCGTCCCTCGTGTACGAGCACCGTGTCACCCGGCTCGAGTGCGGCATCGAGCCCCCGCTGGATCGAACGGAAGGGCGCGGTCTCAGATCCATTCGCCAGATCGTCACCACCCACGGTGACGTGGAACGTGGCGAGGACCCGTCGAGACTCGAGCCGCTCGAACGACGGCGATGACGAAGCCGGATGGCAACGGCCCTTCGCCCGGCGACGCAGCAGGACGTGCAACGGCATGCTCACTTTCCAGGCTCGCGATCGTTCGAACTGATCTGGATGACACGGAGCGATGACACGACAGGCAAAGCAGACGAGGCGAAGGCGGGTCGGCGAACGCTTCCCGAGCGAGCGGCCGCTGCGGCCGGAGTGAGGAGACTTTTGCCGCCTCCCGAAGCCGGCGATTCACCACAGTCAGATGGGCTCTAGGCCCGCTCCACCGACTCGAACCCGGTGTACGTCGGCGCCACGAGGTTGAGCAGCAGGTCCGTGACGAGCGCGTCGGAACCGGGGCCGCCGCGGAAGTCGGTCGAGCCGACCGTCACGCGGTTCACGTCGAGCGAGTCGCCCCCCGCCCCGAGCCTCGCAAAGAGCCGCCGCTGCACGCTGCCGTCGCGAATCCGCACCGCGTCGGTGCCGGCCCCCCCGGAGACCCGCACGTCCTCCCCGACCACCACCTGCTCGATCGATGTCTCCGCGGTACCCCCGCGCGTGGCGACCACGATCCGCCGGCCGGTCGAAAGATTCGACACGTCGACCCGGTCTCGCCCCGCGCCGGTCACGACGCGAAGATCCCGCCCCGTGCTGACGCCGACGATGCCGATGGTCACGTCGCTCCCGGACGCCATGACGACGAGATCCCGGCCCACGAGGGGCTCCCCGTTCGGACCGGCGCCGCTCATCGAGATCGTGGCCGTACCCGAGGGCTGCACGATCGTCACGTCGCCGTCCACATCGAGCGTGCGACCGTCGGGGCTGTCGTCCGACTGCCTCACGGAGAACGTCTCGCCGACACCGCCACCGAGGTTCACGGTCACGCTGCCGAGCACCCGGACGAGCCCCTCGGTGAAGCCGGCGTCGTCGCCTCCGCCGAGCAGCAGCGCCAGACGGCCGGCCACCTCGATCGTCTCCACAAGTTCGACGGAGTCGTCGCCGAGTCCGGCATCGACCCGCAGCCCACCCCCGACGGTCGTCCGAGATCCGACGGACGTGCCACCGCTGACGACCACCCGGTCGTTCCCCACGCCCGTGACGATGGTCGCGTCGCCACGCACCACGACGTCGTCGACGACTACCGCGTCGGCGTCGGAGCCGGTGACGATCGACAGCGATGCCGCCGCGTCGATCCCACCGAGCAGCGATACCGCGTCGTCGCCAACGCGGGTGAAGATCCGCACGGCCCGCTGGAACGTCGCCTGATTGACGACGCTGAGCGAGTCGTCGCCGCCGCCCAGGTCGAGGGTCGTCGCGCCCCCGACGGCGATCGCTTCCGCGGACACCTCGTCGGCCCCGTCACCCGTCAGCAGCCGCAGGTCGCCGAGGATCGTGGCGGAGATGCTCACGAAGTCGTCGTCGGATCCGGTGGAGATCGTCGCGGTCCCGGCGAGGGTCACTCCCACGCCGAGGCTGCACCGATCCGCGCCCGCTCCCATGACGATGTCGACCGAGTCGAGGTCGAAGGATTCGCGGCCGAACAGACCGCACGTGTCCGCCCCGGCACCGAGCCGCACCCGCAGAACGGTCACGTCGCCAAAGGCCTGCTGGGCGACCGCCTCGCCTTCGACGATGAGGGATGTCTCGGCGCCCGCGACGCGACTGCCGGCCACGAGCACGTCGCCCGCCTCGGTCATGCGAATCTCGACGCCGTTCGCCTCCGCGTCCCCTTGGAGCGTGAGGACGCCGCCGGCGAGGGTCGCGACCACGTCGCCGGCGAGTGGGAGCCGGGGCTCGAGTCGCTGGACGTCGAGGCGGACGTGACGCCGCCGCTCACCGCCTCGATCCGACATGACATCGCTCCTGGAAAACGTGCCGTGCGGGGGTCGCAACGGTGGGCCCCGGTGGTGCGTCACGGCCGCCACGGCCACCCGGGAATACGCTCGATCGTACGATCGGGTTCATCGTGGTGCCATGAATCGGCCGCCGCTCACCGCCAGGAATACGCGGTGATCCCCTCGAGATCGCGCACGAACAGGTCGCCACCGGCCACGGCGAGATGAGCCCACGCCTCCTCCTCGGCGACCTTCGCCTCGCCGAGCAGCGTGTAGGCCTCCGGCGTCGCCCGCACGAGCCGCAGCATGCCGGTCTCGTCGAGGGCCAGAATCCGGTCGCCCGAGGCGACCATGCTCCAGTAGCGGCCGAAGGGGGTGGTGATCCACGCCTCCTCGCCGGTGGCGAGGTCGAGGCAGGCGAACCGCTGGTTGCGGAGGTGCACGTAGGCGTGGTTCGCGATCACGATCGGCGTCGACATGTAGCCCTGGATCTTGTTTCTCCACACCTGGGCGACCGGCTTGGTCCCCTCGGCCGGATCGATCGCGAAGAGGAACGAGCCGCCGCCGTAGCTCGTCGTGAAGACGCGGTTCGACACCACCGTGGGCGTCACGATGTTCATCCCGCGGAAGGCCTCGACGGGCGTCTTCCAGAGGACCGAGCCCGTCTCGGCATCGACGCCGGCAAGCGCCTCGCGCCCCTGCACCAGGATCTGCGGCACGCCGCCGAGCGTGGCCGGATACGGCGACGAGAACGCACTGCCCGACATCCCGCCACCGTCCTCGAGCACGCGCCACACGATCTTGCCGGTGGCCTTGTCGAGCTTGACGAAGCCCGACCCGGCCTGCACGTAGACGTGGTCTCCGATCACGAGGGGGCTCGACACGAACCCGAAGGCGGGCAGCGGGCTCTCGAGCGCCGCCGTGAAGTCGACCCGCCAGTGTTCGGCGCCCGTCGCCGCATCGAGGCAGACGAGCAGGTCGCGCATTCCCGCCACGAAGAGCCGGCCGTCGTCGAGGCAGGGCGTCGCGCGGATCCACGAGCCGTTGGACGCGGCGAAGAAGGGCACGCTCATCGCCCCTTCCCACGAGGCCTGCCAGAGCTCCTTGCCGGTCGCACGCTCGAGGGCGCGGACGTGCTCGGTCTTCTTGCCCCGCGTCTCGGTGACGAAGACCACCTCGATCGGCCCGGCCGGTCCCGGGATCGTGCCGACCAGCGGGCCCGAGTACCCGGGCCCCAGATCGACACGCCAACGGCGCTCGAGCCTCGCCTGCTCGAGGCCGTCGGGCCAGGTTCCCGCGGCGACGAAGCCGTCGCGGTTCGGCCCACGCCACTGTGGCCAGGCCGAGGCGTTTTCGCCCCGCACGTCCGCGACGGACAGGAGGGTGCAGACGACGACCAGTGCGATCGGGCGGATCATGAGCTTGGGTCCCGCGGGTGATGGCGAGCCCGCACGATACCCGAGCGGGCCGTTTCACGCCCTTTCCGGGCCGTCAGACCCCGAACCCGGCCCTGAAGCCGGCCTCGCCGCGGGGCCGCCGCCGCGTGCCGACCGCCTCAGCCGCCCCCCTCGTCCCAGGCGGCGACCGGCACGCAGCTGCAGAAGAGGTTGCGGTCGCCGTGCACGTTGTCCACGCGGCCGACCGGCGGCCAGTACTTCCGCCGCGCGAGCCCGGGCACCGGGAACACGGCCTCCTCGCGCGAGTAGGGATGGCTCCACGCGGTCGACGTCACGGCCGCGGCCGTGTGCGGCGCGTTGACGAGCGGGTTGTCGTCACGCGGCCACTCGCCCGACTCGATGCGGCGGATCTCCTCCCGGATCGAGATCATCGCGTCGATGAACCGGTCGAGTTCGGCGAGCGGCTCGCTCTCGGTCGGCTCCACCATGAGCGTGCCCGGCACCGGGAAGCTGAGCGTGGGGGCGTGGAACCCGTAGTCGACGAGCCGCTTCGCGACGTCCTCGGCCGTGACGCCGGCGGTGTCCTTGAGCGGTCGCAGGTCGAGGATGCACTCGTGGGCCACGCGGCCCCCCGGTCCCGCGTAGAGGGTGGGAAAGTGATCCCGCAGGCGGAAGCTCACGTAGTTCGCCGCGAGGATCGCCGTGGATGTCGCGTGCCGCAGACCGTCCGGTCCCATCATCCGCACGTACATCCAGCTGATCGGCAGGACGGCCGCGTTGCCGAGCGGGGCGGCCGACACGGCGCCGACGACGCTCTCGGGCAGGCCGCCCGTCGCGTGACCGGGCAGGAACGGCACGAGATCCTCCACCACGCACACGGGCCCGACCCCCGGGCCTCCGCCGCCGTGCGGGATGCAGAACGTCTTGTGAAGGTTGAGATGGCTCACGTCGCCGCCGAAGGCGCCCGGCGCGGCGAGACCGACGAGGGCGTTCATGTTCGCCCCGTCGACGTAGACCCGGCCGCCATGGCGATGGACGATCTCGCACAGCCGCACGATGTCCGACTCGAACACGCCGTGCGTGCTCGGGTAGGTGATCATCACCGCCGCGAGCCGGTCGGCGTGCTCGCGGCACTTCGCCTCGAGCTCGACGAGATCGACGTTGCCCTGGGCGTCGCAGCCGGTCACCACGACGCGCATGCCCGCCATCTGGGCGCTCGCGGGGTTGGTGCCGTGCGCGGAGGCCGGAATGAGGCACACGTCCCGGTGCCCCTCGCCCCGCGACTCGTGCCACCCACGGATGGCGAGGAGGCCGGCGTATTCCCCCTGGCTGCCGGCGTTCGGCTGGAGGCTGATGCCGGCGTAGCCGGTCGCCTCGCAGAGCCATCCGCGCAGCTGCGCGTCGAGGACCGCGTAGCCCTCCCGCTGCTCCGCGGGAGCGAAGGGATGGATGTTCGCGAACTCCGGCCACGTGATCGGGATCATCTCGCTCGTGGCGTTGAGCTTCATCGTGCAGCTGCCCAGCGGGATCATGCTGCGGTCGAGGGCGAGGTCGCGGTCGGAGAGCTCGCGGATGTAGCGCAGCATCGCCGTCTCGGAGCGATGCGTGTGGAAGACCGGGTGCGTAAGCAGGGCGGTCGTGCGGCGCAGGGACGGGGGCAGGAGGTCGCGGACCGGGCCGTCGAACGCCGAGGCATCGGGCACCGTCCGGTCCGGAGCCGCGAAGGCGCGCCAGAGACTCACGACATGGTCCCGCGTGGTCGTCTCGTCGAGCGTGATGCCGAGCGTCGCGCGATCGAGCGTGCGCACGTTGATGCCGAGCTCCAGGGCGCGGGCCGCGATGGCCGCGGTGCGCCCTTCGGTCGCCACCGCGAGCGTGTCGAAGGCGTGGGCGTTCCTGATCGTGAACCCGAGGCCGCGCAGCCCGTCGGCGAGGATCGCGGTGAGCGCGGCCACCCGTGATGCGATGCGCTCGAGCCCCTCGGGGCCGTGCCACACCGCGTACATGCTCGCCACGACCGCCGGCAGCACCTGCGCGGTGCAGATGTTGCTCGTCGCCTTCTCGCGCCGGATGTGCTGCTCGCGGGTCTGGAGCGCGAGCCGGTAGGCGGGCCGGCCGTGGGCATCGACGCTCACGCCGACCAGCCGACCCGGCAGTGATCGCCTGAATGCGTCGCGGCAGGCCAGGAACGCCGCATGCGGCCCGCCGCACCCCATCGGCATCCCGAAGCGCTGCGTCGTGCCCACGACGATGTCGGCCCCCCACTCGCCCGGCGGGGCGAGCACGACGAGCGCGAGCGGGTCGGCGGCCACGCAGAGCACGGCCTGCCGTGCGTGGACGGCCTCCGCGAGGGTCCGCCAGTCCCGCACCTCGCCGTCCGTGCCCGGATACTGCACGAGCACCCCGAAGCAGTCGTGACGCTCGTGGATCGCCGCCGCGTCCCCCACCTCGACGGTGATGCCCAGCGGCCGGGCCCGTGTGCGCAGCACCTCGAGCGTCTGCGGGTGGCACGCCGCGTCGGCGAGGAAGACGTCGCTCGCCACGGTCGAGGTGCGACGGGCGAGCGTCATCGCCTCGGCCGCCGCCGTGGCCTCGTCGAGCAGCGAGGCGTTGGCGATCGGCAGCGCCGTCAAGTCGCAGATCATCGTCTGGAAGTTGACGAGCGCCTCCAGCCGGCCCTGTGCGATCTCTGCCTGGTAGGGCGTGTAGGCCGTGTACCAGGCGGGATTCTCCAGAATGGTCCGGAGGATGACGCCGGGCGTGTGGGTGCCGTGGTAGCCCTGTCCGATGCAGCTCGTGAGGACGCGGTTGCGCGAGGCGATGCCGCGCAGTTCCGCGAGCGCCGCCGCCTCGGTCACCGCCCGAGGCAGCCGCAGCGCCCCACGGCGGGCGATGCTCGGCGGCACGATCCGCTCGACCAGGTCGTCGAGCGATGCCGCCCCGAGCGCATCGAGCATGTGCCGCTCATCCGCGGCCGACGGGCCCACGTGGCGGCCGACGAACTCGGACGGATCCTCGAGCGCGAGGAGGGGCGCGGGGCGACCGGGGCTCCGGTCCCGGGGATCGAACTGCGCGGGCGCGGGCGCGGCGGACGACGGGGCGCGGGCCGTGGTCACGAGGTCTGACATGAAAGGGCTCCGGGGACGGGCCGACGGACGTGCCGTCACCCGCCAGTTGCTACGGAAGCCCCGCTGTCCTTGGACCTGAGAGATTCGCCACGGGCGACGCCCGCGGTTTGCCCCTTCGGTGGGCGAGGCTCCGCGAGCCCCGCCGCTCTCCAGCAGTGCGTGTCGTCAGTTCTTTTGCCTGAGCGTTCGGCCTTCGGCGGTCTTGCGACTCTCTCCTGACGCCAAGCATTCTAGAGCGCATCTGACCTTTGGTGGAGCACCGGCTTCGGGGGGCGGCAAAAGTCTCCTCACTCCGGCCGTAGCGGCCGCTCGCTCGGGAAGCGTTCGCCGACCCCCCTGCGCCTCGTCCGCTCTGTCTGCCCCGTCACCGCACCACGTCATCCCGATCCGCTCACATGGCCGCGGCGGTTTGGTGGAGTCCAGGCCCGGGCGGCGGCCGCGACCATGGTCGCAGCGTGGATGTCGACGATCGATTCGAGGTCGGCGCAGTAACCGCCGCCACAGACGATCGCGACGGGGAGCCCGTGGTTCCGGCAGGCGTCGAGCACCAGTTCGTCGCGGGCGGCGAGGCCGGTCTTCGTGAGCGCGAGCCGCCCGAGCCGGTCCCCCTCGTACGGATCGGCTCCCGCGATGTAGAGCGCGAGGTCGGCACGTGACCGCGACAGGGCGGTGGCGAGCGCGGCCTCGAGCGCCGCGAGGTAGGCGTCGTCGCGCGTGCCGTCGGGCAGCCCGACGTCGAGCGATCCCGGGTGCTTGCGCAGGGGAAAGTTCCGCTCGCCGTGCACCGACAGCGTGAACACGGTCGCGTCGTCCGCGAAGATCGCCGCCGTGCCGTTCCCCTGGTGCACGTCGCAGTCCACGATGAGCACACGGCGGACGGCGCCTCGGGCCTGCATCTCCCGCGCGGCCACGGCGGTGTCGTTGAACACGCAGTAGCCCTCGCCCCAGTCGGGCCCCGCATGGTGCGTGCCCCCGGCGAGGCTCGCCGCCACGCCGTCCGCGAGGGCCGCCGCCGCCGCATCCACCGCCGCTCCGGTGCTGCGCAGCGATCGCACCACGAGCTCGGGACTCCACGGGAAGCCGATGCGGCGCACCTCCTGCGGGGCGAGCGCGCCGGCGAGCACGCGGCCCACGTAGCCACGATCGTGCACCCGCAGCAGCTCGTCGTCGGTCGCCGCGTGCGGCTCGATGAACTCGAACGGCGCTCCCGCGATCGCGAGCCTCTCGAGCCGGCGGCGCAGGAGCGCGTACTTCGCCGCGGGGAAGCGATGGTCCGGCGGGAGCGGCAGCGGGTAGCGGTCCGATGGAAACAGGCGCATGCGGCCCTCCGTTGACACGACTCTCTACCGTGGCGGCATGCCCCGTGAAAACCCGGCGACGCGGCGACCGGCGCCGACCCGGTCTGGCCTTGCGTTCCCGCGACAACAACGGGAAAGTGCTGCCAGTGGAACGCGACGACGCGCACCGCCCGGCGGCTCCGAATGCCCCCTTCTCCCCCACCCACATTCACGCCCGACTGGGAGGCATTCCTCACCGGCGGCGTCATCGTCGCGACGCTCTCAGTGATGCTCGTGGTCGGTCGGTCGGCCGACATGGCGATGATCGGCGGCGTGGTGGTGCTGCTGGCGGCCGGGATCCTCTCCCCCGCCGAGGCGCTCGGCGGCATGAGCAACGAGGGGATGGTGACGGTGGCGGCCCTGTTCGTGGTCGCCGCCGCCATCGACCGCACCGGAGCGCTCGCCGGGATCACCGGCCGGGTCCTCGGCCGGCCGAAGTCACTCGTCTCGGCCCAGCTGCGGGCGATGGTGGTGCCAGGGGTGCTCTCCGCCTTCATGAACAACACGCCCGTGGTGGCGCTCATGGTGCCCGCGATTCGGGACTGGGCCCGCAAGCAGCGGCTGAGCGTCTCGAGGCTGCTCATGCCGATGAACGACGCGGTCGTTCTGGGCGGCCTCTGCACGCTCATCGGCACGAGCACGAACGTGGTCGTGAGCGGGCTCTACGCCGCCAGGACCGGACGCACCCTCGGCATGTTCGACATCACGTGGCTGGGCGCGCCTCTCTTCGTCGCGGGGCTGGTCTACATCCTCGTCGCCAGCACACGCCTCCTCAGGGACCGTCGGCCGGCGATGAGCCCGACCGACGACCCGCGCGAATACTCGCTCGAGATGGTGGTGGAGCCGGGCAGCCCGCTCGCGGGTCGCACGATCGAGCAGGCGGGCTTGCGGCACCTCGACGGGCTCTATCTCGTGGAGATCGACCGCGCCGGACACGTCATCGCGGCGGTCGCGCCGTCCGAGCGGCTCGAAGCGGGCGACCGGCTCGTCTTCGTGGGCGTGATCGACTCGGTCGTCGAGCTGCAGAAAATCCGCGGCCTGCGCCCGGCCACCGACCAGGTGTTCAAGCTCGACGACCCACGCTCCGAGCGGGTGCTCGTCGAGGCGGTGGTGTCGAACACCTGCCCGCTCGTGGGGAGAACGATCCGCGAGGGGCGCTTCCGCTCGACCTACGGGGCCGTCGTCATCGCCGTCGCCCGCAACGGCGAGCGGCTGCGGATGAAGATCGGCGACATCGCGCTCGAGCCGGGCGACACGCTCCTCCTCGAGGCGGGCCCGGACTTCCCGGAGCGTCAGCGGTCGAGCCGCCACTTCTACCTCGTCAGCGAGGTGCAGGGGGGCGCCCCTCCGCGCCACGACCGGGCATGGATCGCGTGCACCGTGCTCTTCGCGATGGTGCTCGCCGCCACGCTCGAGCTCGTGCCGATGGTCGCCGCCGCGCTCGTCGCTGCCGGGACGATGGTGGCCACCCGCTGCATCTCTTCGACGGAGGCGCGGCGCTCGATCGAGTGGGAGTCGCTGCTCCTCATCGCCGCGAGCTTCGGGCTGGCGAGGGCGATGGACAAGACGGGGCTGGCCGAGTCGATCGCCGGTGCCACGATCGACCTCGCCCGGGGGCACCCGCACCTCTCGCTCGCGGCGCTCTACTTCGTCGCCATGCTCTTCACCGAGCTCATGAGCAACAACGCCGCGGCGGTCCTCACGTTTCCCATCGCCTGGCAGACGGCGGCCGATCTCGACGTCAACCCGATGCCCTTCGTGATGGCGATCACCGTGGCGGCGAGCTGCGGCTTCGCGACACCGATGGGCTACCAGACCAATCTCATGATCTACGGTCCGGGTGGGTACAAGTTTGGCGATTACCTGCGGTTCGGCGGGCCGCTCAACCTGCTCGTGATGGCGATCACGGTGGCCCTGGCGCCGCTTGTCTGGCCCTTCTGAGCCGCCGCCGGCTTTCCAAACCGCGTCACCGGCCGTACCCTGCACGGGTCGACGGGATCGTTGCACGGCTCGAGCCGAGCCCGCCTCGAAGCGCCGGTCGGGGCCGCGATGAGCGACATCCTCTTCCACTACTACCGCGTCAACCCGACGACCTGGTTCTACCTGTCGTCGCTCCTGTCGATCGCGCTCTTCTTCAAGTTCAACCGGCTGCTGAGCGTCCGCAACGTCGACCTGCTCGGCCTCGTGCTCCTCGCCCCGGGCCTGCTCGCGGTCGAGTACGGCGGCTTCAAGGCGAGCGACACGGCCCGTGAACTCGGCTACATCTGGATCTTCGCCGTCTCCGGCGCGTTCCTGCTGCGGATGCTCTTCGATTCGACGATGGTGCGCCGCCCGCTCCTCGAGCCGAATCTCACCACCGGCGGCCTCGTCTTCCTGGGCCTGTCGCTGCTCGTCTTCCTGCTGGCCAACGTGATCACGACGCGGCCCCAGCGCGACGACCTCGCCGGGGCCGCCGCAGCCGACCGGATGACCGCCCGCGAGGCCGACGTCGACGCCGACCGCCTCGTGCGGCTCGGTCCGGGCTATCCCCTGCTCTTCCTGCTGCCGCGCATCTCCACGCAGCCGTTCCTCGCGACGCCGGAGCCGGGCGACGCCGACGATCCCGGCGAGGCGCGACGGCGCGTGCTCCACGAGACGACGGCGAGGGTCATGGCGATCGCGTCCCAGCTGGCGGTCGTCGGCGGCATGATCCTCATCGGCTGGCGCCACTTCGACAACGCGCGGCTGGGCATCGCGGCAGCCGTGCTCTACCTGCTGCTCCCCTACACGGCGACGATGACCGGCCGGGTCGACCACGCCCTGCCCGGCGCCCTCGTCCTCTGGGCCGTCGCGGCCTACCGCCTCCCCTTCGTCGCGGGCGTGCTCATCGGGCTGGCGATCGGAGCCATTTACTACCCCGTCTTCCTCCTGCCGCTGTGGTGCAGCTTCTACTGGGAACGGGGCTTCCGCCGCTTCGTGCTCGGCGTCACCGCGGCCCTCGGGGCCCTCGTCGTGGGCCTGTGGTTCACCTCGCCGGACGCCGGGGCGTTTCTCTGGCAGCTGCGGCAGATGATGGGCTGGATCCTGCCGAATGCGGTCGAGCTCGAGGGCTTCTGGGCCCTGCCGGGGTACGACCCGGTCTTCCGGCTTCCGGTGCTCGCGGGCTTCATCGCGATGATGGCGACCCTGGCGATCTGGCCGACGCCGAAGAACCTCGGCACGCTGATGAGCTGCTCGGCGGCCGTGCTCCTCGGCAGCCAGTTCTGGAAGGCCCACGACGGCGGGCTCTTCATGGCCTGGTACCTGCCCGTGCTCCTGCTCGTCGTCTTCCGCCCGAACCTCGAGAACCGGGTCGCGATGAACGTGCTCGGCACGGAGTGGTTCACGCGCCGCCGCAGGTCCGCACCGGCACCGGCAGAACGCGCGGCGTGACGCTCGGGCTTGCGACGATCAGATCGTCGGAATGACGAACGCACCACGCCCCATCCGGGTCGTCAGGGCCACGGCCTCGGCGTCGTCCACGATCGACTGGGTCGCGGCGTCGAATCGCAGCGGCCGATCCACCCGGTACGACAGGTTCCCGAGGTGCGCCAGCAGCGTGGAGCGATAGCCTTCCTCGATGTCGCAGGCCAGCGGAGTGCCGGCACGGATCGCATCGAGGAAGTTGCGCACGTGCGGCACGTCGGAAAACTCCACCCGTTTGTCGAGGATGACCTCGTTCCCCCTGCCCACGGCCTTCCATCCACGGCGGCCGATGAGGACGAACCCGGCGTTGCCGTAGAAGGCCACCCCGTTCTCGAGTCCCTCCTGGTGGTACGGCGACCAGAGCCGCTGCTCGTAGACGAGCATCCGGTGCTCCGGAAACGTGAACGTCACGACCTGGGTGTCGGGCGTCTCCTGGATGTCGTCGGTGAACTGCAGCTTCCCGCCGGTGCAGACAACCCGCTCGGGATGATCGACGCCGAGCCCCCAGCGCGCGATGTCGAGGTCGTGGACGCCGTCGTTGCCCATGTCACCGGTGCCGTAGTCCCACAGCCAGCGCCAGCCGTACGTGTAGCGGTTGTCGTTGTAGGGTCGCTCGGGTGCCGGCCCCTGCCAGATGTCCCAGTCGAGTCCGGCCGGCACGGCGGCATCGGGCTTCGCCGGCACGCGCCGCCGCAGCTGGCTGTTCCACGCCTTCGCCATCTGCACGCGGCCGATCCCGCCCGACCGCAGGAACTCCATCGCCTCGTGGTAGTGCGGCGCGCTCCTGCTCTGCGTTCCCACCTGCACGAGCCGGTCGTGCCTCCGCGCGGCCAGCACCATCTGCCGGCCCTCGAAGATGCCGTTCGAGACCGGCTTCTCGACGTACACGTGCTTGCCCGCCTGGCAGCCCCAGATCGTGGCCAGTGCATGCCAGTGGTCGGGCGTCGCCACGACGATCGCATCCACGCCCTTGTCGTCGAGCACCCGGCGCAGGTCCTGGACGGGCTGGGGCCCATCCGGGCCACCGGGACTCGCCCCGCGCACGGCCTCGATCGCGCCGGCGAACACGTTCTCATTCACGTCGCAGACGTGCGTGACGACGGCGTCGGGCTGTGCCGCGAACGACCGCGCGAGGCCGAGGCCGCGGCCCCGGACGCCGATCACGCAGACGCGCACCCGCTCGTTGGCCGCCGCGCGAGCCCGCGACCCGCCGGCGAGCGCGCCGCCAACCGCCACTCCGGCCGACGCGGCTGCCGCCCCGAGGAGCGTCCGCCGGCTCGGCCCCCGACCCGGGTCACGCCCGCTCCCCCGCCCTCGGTCCACACGCCCGTGCGTCATCGTGGTCTCCCGTCGTCCGAGCCGCGCGCCGCTGCGACCGAGAGAGTCTACCAGCCGCCCGCCCCCGTTCCATCACGGACTCGGCCGGACGCTACAGGTAGCGACGCCGGTTGGCGTTGGCCTTCCAGCGGCCCGACTCGGCCACGGCGACGAGCTCGTCCTGCGTGAACGACTCGCCATGTTCCAGCACGGCCCGCCGCACGACCTCCTTCACGTCGGCGCCGGTCGCACCGTCGAGCGCGCGGGCGACGGCAGCGTAGTCGAGCGGGAGGCCGAGCGAGCCGAGATGCCGCTCGAGCATGCTCGCCCGCGAAGCCTCGTCGGGCATCGGGAGCGTGACGATCATGTCGAAGCGGCTGGTGCGCTGGGCCGCCGGATCGAGCGACTTCGGATCGTTCGTCGTGGCGATCGTGAGGATGTCCTCGCGCTGCCTCACGCCGTCGAGGGCCGCGAGGAAGTCGGCGAGTGGGCCGTCGTTCGCGCCGCCGTCGCGGTGGCCGAGCACGAGGTCGATGTCGTCGAGCACCACGAGCGTGGGACCGAACGTGTCGGTCTCGGCGTAGAGGTCCGCGAGGGTGTGCCGCATCGAGTTGGCGTCGGCGAGGATCGTCGTGAAGTCGCCCGCGAGCGACGCGGCGATGACGCGAACGAGATGCGTCTTGCCCACGCCGGGCGGTCCCGCCACGAGCATCCCGCGGTTGGTGCCGAGGCCCAGCCGCCGCAGCGCCTCGCGCCTCGTCGTGGCCGCCGCGAGGAACACGTCGATCTCGGCCCAGATGGAGGCCGGCAGCACGAGTCCCGCGCGATCCGCCGTGGGCGTGGGGCTCACGGTGATCCGCAGGCACCCGTCGTTCACGCTCGCCTCGAGCACCCGGCCCCGCAGCGGATTCTCCGACGTCTTGAGCCGATCCTGGAAGGACGTGAGCACCCTCTCCGCCACCGGCTTCGCGACGGCCGCGGACAGGATCGCGAACTCGCGCTGCCAGTGGCGGTCGTCGATCGTCACGCAGAGCGGCTCCGCCGCGAGCGTGCCCGCGGGGAAGTGCGCCACGAGCCGCCCGGGCACCGCGACCTTCTCCCCCGGCCCGATGTCGAGCTGCGACCAGGTGGGGGGCAGGCCGTCGCCCGGGGAACCGACGGTGACGACGTCGCCATGCCGCTCCATCTCCAGTCGCAGGAGGTTGCCGAGCACCGCCAGCGACGTCGAAGGACCGGTGAAGCGCGTGCTCGCCAGCTGCAGCCGGTCGATGCCGAGATGCCGGATCGCGAACTCCGTGGGCGATGCGGCCGCCGTCGGCGCGTTGCCGAGGAGTTCCGCGAGGACGCCGATCGTCTCGCGCGTCTCGTCGCTCACGGGGCCGAGGATCTCGTCGAGCGTGCGACCGGAGTGGGCTGGATTCATGATGGCGGATCGTGCGTCGAGCGAATGCGGGGAACCGGATCGGCTCCGGAAACCATGCGGCAAAGCCCGCAAGCCTACGCGGACGCCGCGCTGGGGCCAAACGACGACGGCCGGTGCGTTCCCCCTGGCCACGTGCCTCCAGGCGTGGATGCGGATGCGCCTGGTGTTCACCCTGCTCGTTCCCCGCCCCCCCGTGGCGCACGCCTCCGGGCATGCGCATGCACGGAGCGGTGCGGCATCAGTCGGCGGGAGCCTCGACGACGAGCTCGCCGTTCATCACCATCCAGTGCCCCGGAAACGTGCAGAGGAACGGGTACCGGCCCGGCGCGGACGGTGCCGCGAAGTGGATCGTCTGCGTGTCGCCCGGCTCCGCCACACTCGTCCACACGAGGACGTCGTCACTCTCGGGCACGTAGTGGCGAACGAACGCGTCGGGATCGGCGACGAGCCGGTTGGCCAGATCGCCCACGCGAGACAGGGCGCCCGGCTTCACGAGCACCCAGTTGTGCGGCACGGCGTCGGGATTCCGGAAGGAGAGCGCCAGGGCTTCACCGGGTCGGGCCCGCAGGTCGCGGACCGTGTACGAGAGGTTCGGCCCCGCCGCGATCGTCACCGGCCGCGCGTCGGCGAGCCGCTTCGCCCACGGATTCGGCACGACCCGATCGAGCAGCGCGAGGTCCCGCAGGATCGGGTGCGCCGCGAGCGGTCGTGCCGCGCTCGCCGCATCGCGGAACGGTGGTGCGAGTGCGTGGACGGTCGCGAAGACCTCGCGGGTCACGTCGGGTGCCACCGTGACAAGCAGGTGGAGCTGGCTCACCGGCTGGATGCCGGGCAGCGCGAGGAAGAGACTTCTCCCGTCGGGCAGCACCTCGACGGCGGCGATCGCGAGCGGATCGTGGCCGGGCGTGCCGTAATGGCTCGGCGAGTACTCGCGGGAGCCGTAGCCCGGGCCGTAGCGGTAGTTCCAGCACTGCGCGAAATGGAGCTCGGGACGCGACGCCACCGCCGAGTCGAGCGGCGCGGTGAACGACACCACGACGCCGTCGCGATGCGCGCGGATGGTGGACGGCTGCATCACCGGGTCGCCCGTCCAGCGCACCCGCTGGAAGCAGCCGTCCTCGATCGCGTAGCTCCCCCAGCCGTTCATGCCGCTCACGTAGAGCTGTCCGTCGCGGGGCGAGAAGCGGCCGCGATGGACGCCCGACCGAAACTCTCCCGGCAACGGCACGATCGCCCCCTGCAGCCGCGCGTCGCCCGCATCACCCCGCACCTCGTCGCGGAGCACGAGGAAGTGCGTGCACGTGCCGAACGACAGGTGGACGAGCTGGCCGCCGAGCGGCCCCCAGCGATCGCTCGACACGAAGACCTGGCCGCCCGACGAGTTGTCGAGGCCCCGCGGCAGGTAGACCAGCGGCAGCGCGGGCGAGCGGCCCTGGAAGTCCGGCACGGGCTCCGTCCCGGGCCGCACGGCGCAGATGGCCGACGCCGGCGTCCAGTCCCCCTCCGACAC
>CAIWZS010000432.1 GCA_903917235.1 uncultured Planctomycetaceae bacterium
CGTGGCGAAGTCGATCCCCTTCGACGTCGATCTCTACAAATACTACGAGCAGCTCGGCCGCGTGCTGCCCAAGGGCATCGACGCCATCACCGACGGCGAGTCGAAGGCGCCGCTGAACGTCGTCGCCAACGGCACCAGCATCCTCTCGGTCGGCTACGACCTGGTCTCGAAGCAGACCTTCCTCTACGGCCACGACGGCACCGCGAACCGCGGGCTCGCCAACGGCACGTCGTTCACGATCACCTTCAGCGTCAACGGCCAGAACATCGAGCTGCCCGCCAAGTCCGGCCTCAACATCATGAAGGGGGAGGCGCGGATCCAGAACGGTTCGCTCGTGGTCACGCTCTCCGGCCCGAGCGGCACGCCGGCGGGGTCGCTCTTCCACGTACAGCCCACGACCAGCCAGCGAAGCGCACTCGACGTCGCCAACTACGAGGCCGCCTTCAGCGGTGCCGTCACGGTGAAGATGCCTGTGTTCGAGAACTTCGCCCCCGGCACGCTCACGGCCACCAGCGCGGCAGAGGCCCAGGAGTCGGGCGTCTGGGGCTTCATCCAAAACCAGCCCGCCACCTTCTACCTCGGCATGCCGCGGCTTGGCGACTACATGGATGCCCTGGGCCGGCTCGAGAAGGCGAAGGCTGCGGTCACCGGCCTGCTCTCCAGCGGTCAATCCGCAGACGCCCAGGGCGTCACACTCGTCCAGTGGCAGGCCGCCCTCAATCTGGCGGCGGCGGACCTGCAGAGCGTGCTCTTCGCCTTCGCGCCGGAACTCGAAAACGCCCGCAACTTGCTCGGCGCCGAGGAGACGCTGCTCGATTTCATCCGCGACCCGGGGATGATCCTCGACAAGCTCAACGTCGCGATCGGCGCCGCGGAGAGCGCGCTCAAGGGGCTCGACAAGATCCCGTTGCCGTTCGTCGAGGGCCAGTTGGGTGGGGCGGTCAACGCCGTCTTCAGCTTCAAGCAGGGCTTGCTGCTCGACCTGCGGAACAAGATGCGTGGTGCCGGCGAGGGCATCTTCGACATCATGCGGCAGTCGGTGTTCGAGTATCTCGGGCCCAAGCACGCCAACATCCTGCTCAAGTACGATCCGCTCGGCCTCGACCGCTCGCTCGACTCGATGACGGCCGCCACGCGGCCCGAGGACATCGGCGTCACCTTCTACGACAAGAAGCGGAACGTGCTGGCCACCGACGTCCGCGGGGCCGACGCCTTCGAGATCGTGTTCCGGCTCGGGCAGAAGTTGTTCGACACCGGCATCGACATGAGTTTCCAGCTCGACACCTTGAAGCCGTACTTGGAGGCGAATTTCTCCGGCGGTCTGCGGCTGCAGGTGGGCTGGGAGTGGGTACTCGGTTTCGGCTACAGCATGACCGACGGCTTCTATGTCAAGGTCGATGCCGCGCAGCCGGAGGCCCAGTTGCGGTTCGACGCCACCCTCACCGGGGCCTCGAAGAACTACACGCAGCGGTGGGACGCGACCGGTGGCTACTGGAAGATCGTCGACACCCGGGGCACGACGGTCACGACCGACGACCAGGACGTGACCGACGCCACGACGGGCCAGCCCTACCGGGCGATCGCCGTCAACAAGTTCGCGGCCGACGTGACGGCGTTCGTGCCGACCACGCCGACGACGGTCACCGACCCGTGCGGCTGCGGCGGAGCGCCGGCCGTGACGGGGACGGGCGAGCAGATCTGGTGGGTGGTGGGCACCCGCACGGGCAATGGCGACTACGTGCCTGCGGAGCTCAACGACCAGGGGCTCTACGTGCCGCAGGCCAACCCCTACCCGCACTCGCTCATCGAAGTGAACGCGATGGCGCCGGCCCGGTTGGCCGGCAGCCTGTACGTGCTCCGGCTCGAGGCCACCGACAAGATCCGCCGCGGACTCTCCGGTTTCACCGACGTCGACTCGCAGTACTTCTACGACGCCAGCGACGGCCCGCAGACCACGGCCCAGGAGCGGGACGACCAGGAGACGGGTGTCAATCGCAACAACGAGCTTCCCACGAGATTCTCGGCGTCCGTGGGCCTCAATATGGTCGATCCGAGCGCCAACTCGAAGAAGTTCTCGGTTCGAGACGACATCCAGGCGCCGGCGGGGCATGGAACCAAGCGGGTGATCACGGACAAGGGTGTCGACGTCGTCGGCACCTCCGGCGCGATCTACAGGCGGACGCCGCTGATCGGGTGGTTGCGCGGGGGCAGCGTCGACCGCGAAATCCAGGGCGTGTTCGCCAAGGAATATTACGACCTCAAGCTCAAGATCGCCCCGCCCGCCGAGTACGAGCCGCTCGACATCCCGGTCCGTCTGGCCACGGGCAGCAACATCGCGCTCTCGGGCATGGGCATCATCGACGGTGTGCAGGTCAAGGTGGGTGACCGGATCCTCGTGAAGAACCAGGCCGTCGCCTCCCAGAACGGCATTTACACCGTCGCGCCCGGCGCATGGACGCGATCCTTCGACGCCAACGACAACG
Organism: uncultured Planctomycetaceae bacterium; assembly: GCA_903917235.1. GTDB lineage: Bacteria > Planctomycetota > Planctomycetia > Pirellulales > UBA1268 > QWPN01. Next base: position 2,484 of record CAIWZS010000432.1, read on the forward strand.
TCGATTTCGTCGGCAAGCCGATGTTCGTGATGGTGACCGAGGGCCGCTCCAACAAGGACACCGGCTGGAACCTCCTCGACACCACCGGCACCGTGACGCTCGGCGTCACGCCGCTGATCTTCGAGCGGACCATGGTCGCGATGATCGAGCCGCTCCTGGGCGTCCCGCTGACGCGTCTCAAGCCCTACGTGCCCTTTCAGACACTGCCGCTCCTGGCCAAGTGGGTCGATCAGCCGCTCTCGGAAGTGATCACGATCAACGTCGAGTACGAGAGCCGGAACTACCTCGTGAGGCTTCCGGCCGCCGACGGCATCCTCGCCGGGCCGGCGATCCGGGCGGCCCAGCTCAATAACGCCCTGGCCACGGCCGTCTTCGACGACAACAAGAACCTCAAGGCCGATCCCGGCGAGCCGACCTTCGACCTCGCGCAGGCCGGGTTCCTCTTCCAGTTGCCCGCCTCCGCGAAGGCGAAGTGGTACCGCATCCAGTTCACCCACCTCGTCGAGGACGACCTCGGGTTCGTGAAGCGCAAGGACGTGCGGGTCGGAAACTTCATCGACTACGGCACGCCGCTCCTCATGAGCGAGCTGAGCTCGCTCGGCTGGGACCCGGTCGCCGACATCAATGCCGACGCGTCGAAAGATCGCATCACCTACCAGGAGTTCAGGGCGGCGAAGTTCAAGGACATCTTCAAGGTCGACGTCCAGGCCACGGCGGTCGCGAACCTGACGCTGGAACTCTCGGTCGGCGACACGGCGAACAGCCAGAACGTCGCGATCCCCAGGATCTACGCCGACCTGAACGTGGACTGGAGCACGCGGGCGGCGCGGGCCAAGATCGAAAAGGCCAAGCAGAACGCCGTCGATCTGCAGGTCAACAACAGCGTGCTGACTTCCAATACGGGCTCCCAGGACGACGTCGATCTGAGCCTCGCCAAGAAGGTGCAGGAGGAGGAGATCGAGAAGCCGGAGTCGGCGAAGACCGGCGGCGACCCGGGCATCGACCCCGCCTCCCCGCTCGTCAAGGAGATCGACTGGAAGCCCGAGGTGGGGTTCAACAACGTCCGGCTCGACGTGGGCAGCTTTCTCACGAAGTTCCTCAAGCCGGTGTTCGACAAGAGCGATCCTTACCTGGCCCAGATCCGGCCGGTGCTCACGTTCCTGAACTCTCGCGTGCCCGTACTCTCCGACGTGGCGGGCCGCGACATCAAGGTCGTGGATCTGCTGGAGAAGTTCGGCGGACCCAAGGGCAAGGCGGTCCGGGGCGTGATCGACGTGCTCACGACGATCGACAACCTGGCAGCCCAGATCGCCGCGCTGCCCGCCGGCGTGAACATCCAGATCCCGATGGGCCGGTTCTGGTTTCCCAAGGAGCCCGACACCGACAAGGGGGGCTACAAGTACGGCTCCCTCAAGTACGACAACATCGCCCTCGGCATCAATACCGGCA
>CAIWZS010000433.1 GCA_903917235.1 uncultured Planctomycetaceae bacterium
CGCGAAGTACCATGGCCCCCGGTCGTGCGACCCGCCGACTGACGCTGATCGCGAGCCACCTGCCTGGAACGACGACACATGACCGGGATGGCGATCGCTCGAGGATCTCGGCCGCACGATGCCCCACCGTGGGTGGCCGCACTCGTCGCGCTCGCGGTCATGGGCGGCGGTGCCGCTCGCGCCGCTGAGACGGTGATCGAGGCCGTGCCGCTGCCGGCGCCGGCCTTCTCCTTCAAGGGCACGACGCTCTGCACGCGGTGCCACCGCAGCCCACAGGGCGACTGGTGCGACGAGGCGACGACCACCGCCTGGCGGTACGACGCCCACGCGCGCAGCCACCTCGCCCTCTCCTCGGAGAACCCGCGCACCCGCGCGATCGAACGGACGCTGGGCATCACCGCCACCAGGACGGCCGCGTGCGTGGCCTGCCATACGCGACCCGTCGAGGAGCCGCCCGTCGAGGAGGAAAACGAATTCGTGCACGCCGGCATCAGCTGCGAAACGTGCCATGGTCCGGGGTCGGGCTACTTCGAGCCGCACATGGAAAAGGCGTGGCGTTTCCTCACCTCCGCCGAGAAGGAGTCGCTCGGGATGCGCGACCTGCGCAATCCCCTGACGAAGGCGGCCAACTGCCTGTCGTGCCACCTTGGCGAGGTCGCCTCGGGACGCGTGATCTCGCACGAGATGTACGCCGCGGGCCATCCACCCCTGCCGGCCTTCGAGATGGAGGCGTTCAGCGAGGGCATGGGGCGGCATTGGAAGCGGGTCTGGGAAAAGGCGCCACGAGTGCAGGCGGCCGCCGTCGAGGCCGGCTACGCGACCGAGGGTGCGAGCGAACTGACCCGCACGCTCGTCGGCGCGGTTGCGACCCTTCGTGCGTCAGTCACGCTCATCGAGTCGTACGCCGCCGCGCATGCCGCCGGCGACGCGCGGCCGTGGCCGGAACTGGCGCTCTACGACTGCCAGGCATGCCACCACGATCTTGCCGTGCCGAGCTGGCGGCAGGAGGCAGGCTACGGCGGTCTCGTGCCCGGTCGGCCGTCGTTCGTGCGCTGGCCTCGCGCCCTCGCGAACGTCGCGCTCGCCGAGGCCGGTGTGGGGGGCGACGTCGACGCGCTGCTCGCGCCCTACGTCGTCCTGCTCAATCGACGTCCGTTCGGCGATCAGGCCGGGCTCGAAGACCTGTCCCACGAGACGCTCGGATCGCTCGATGCGGCGATCGCCGTCATCGCCGGCTGGCCGCGCGACGCGGCGCTCGCACGCCGTGAGGCCGACGTGGCGCGCCGGCTCGCCACCGCCGGCGCGCGGGTCGGCGACTTCGAGTCGGCCCGGCTTCTCGCATGGGCGTTGGCCGCCCGGCGTGGCGACACGACGACGGACGCGTCGGCACGCTCCGGCGACCTCGCGCGGCTCCTGGCGCTCAGCTTCCCACCACCCCATGCGGATCCCGCGGTCACGACGCCATTCTGGATCACGTCGCTCGAGACCGCCGCCACCGCCGATATCGCCGCCGTCCGTGCGGCGTTCGCCGCCGCGCTCCACCATGCCGCCGCTCCCGGGGGCGAGGCCGAGCCGATCCGACCTCCGCCGCGCGGCCCGTGAGGCGGGACGACGCGGCGACGCCGGCGCCATTCAGCGACGCGCGGGAATCTGCCTGGACCCCGCGGCGCGGACCGTGGGCACCGGATCGAGGAAGCGGTAGAGCTCGGCGTCGAACGGATCGTCGCTCACCTTCCAGAGCCGCCCCTCGTGGAGGTACATCCGCAGCTGCTCGGTCCGGTCGAGCGGCCGGGCCCCGACGCGGCCGAAGACGGAGAGCTGATTGCCCGCCTCGTCCACGGCACGGTCGCGGTCGACCCCCTCCGAGATCGACAGGGCCAGGCCCCGCCTGACGGGATACGTGGCGACGAGCCGGGGCGTCGGTCGCGGACTGAAGCCGGAGTTGCCCGGCGTCTCGGGGCCCGTGAGCTGCACCACCCGCAGGCCGTTGACGCCGTCGGCGACGTACGCGAACTCGCTGACGTAGGTGATGCCGAGCTTCACGTCACGCACGTCGTTGATGCAGCCGCCGCCGTCGAAGAACTGGTCGATGAACGGCTTGCCCGGATCGGTGACATCGACGATCGCGATCCCCTGACGGCCGGCCGCGACGTAGGCGTACGTGCGGGCGACGTACACGCGATGGGCCGTCGGCAGCGGAACGGTCGCCAGCGGCACGGGCGCCGCGAGGTCGGTGATGTCGAAGGTCTTGAGCCCCTCGGCGTCGCACACGAAGGCATGCCGGAACTGGATCTCGACCGACGTGGGCCGCACCACGTGAGGTGCGCCGATGACGCCGACCACCTTGGGGCACGTGGGATCGTCGATCGAGACGATGACCACGCCCGCATCACACGGCACCCATGCGTGCGTGCCCGCCACGGTCACGCCGCGGGCGCCGTTGAGGATGCCTCCCGGATTGAAGGTCAGGTCGCGCTTCAGGAAGTTGTTGAGCGGGTTGCCGTCCAGGAGCGTCCCGGCCCCGACGAGGATCAGGCCTTCCTCGAAGTCGGAAACGTACAGGTAGCCGTAGAGCGCATGAACGCTCCCCTCGAAGTTCCGCGGATCGTGGGTGCGGGTGGGATCCGGGGCGGTGGTGGCCGGGGCCGCCACGCCGGTGGCGTGGTTCGTGCGCACGTACAACTGCTGTCCGAGCGGTGAGACCGGAGCGGTCGTGATCCGCTTCGAGAACGCCTTGTCGTCGATGAAGGCGATGTCGAAGACACGCAGCCCGTCCGTGCCGCAGGCCGCGTAGAGGTACTCCCCTCGCGCCTGCACCTGCAGCACCTCGCGCCCCTTGAGCGGGTTGACGAGCAGTTCGCCGACGTCACCGGCGGCATGGTGGTGGGCGTGCTGGAGCACGCCCTCCTTGGCCACGTGCTTCGCGTAAAAGTCGGGAAACGCGGTGCGGTGGAACGAGCTGCCGATGACCGCCTGCGGCTCCTCCTGCTCCGTCACGACGACGCCCGCGAGGCCGCCGTCGCCGAGCCCCACCCAGCAGTACTTGCCGATGAAGTTGAGGTAGTTCGTGCCCTGCATGAGCAGCTGGGCCATGATGGCATTGTTGTCGTCGTGCTTCGAGACGTGGCAGTCGGTGCACATCTTCGTCTCGTGCGTGCCGGGCCGATGGAGCGACAGATCGCGGGGCACGGAACGGTCAGGGCCGCCGCGCACGGTGTGCGGCACGTTGGTGGAGAAGGCGATCCCGCTGAATCCCTCCGCCGAGATCGTCTGCTGCTGCACGTAGATCGACTCGCGATTGGCGTTGGAGGAGCCGACGTGGATGGCACAACTCGAGCGCGACGGGCCGATGCGGTTGCCCGTCGCATTGCCGTCGCGACCGAGCATGAACACGTCGTCCCGCAGCGTCTGGAAGTTGTAGCCGACGAGGTTCCGGGACACGTCCCCCTCGTAGTGCAGCGACGGAGACTTCTTGTTGGCCTTCTGCGGCAGGTGGCAGCCGTAGCAGCTGGGGTTCCAGGAACTGTGGCAGGAGATGCAGCTCATCCGGTCTTCGCGGTGCGCACAACGGCGGGAATCGGTCACGCCGCCCCACTCGAGCGTCCCGTCGTCCGCGCGGCGCACCGTCTTGGCGAACGCCGAGAGCGGGCTGTAGTGCGGGCTCGCCGGATCGACCGTGGCCTTCGTCTGCTTGATCTCCCAGGTCAGATTCTCTTCGACCATCGAGTTTTGATAGAAGCGGTCCCCCTCCACGAAAAAGCGCCGCTTGCCCGAAGGCGTGCGCAGCGTGCGCAGGTCGCGCCCCCCCTCGGGGCTCGACGTATCGCTCGCCGGGCCACTGGTGCGCAGCGTGGAGACGGCGTCGATGGTGCCGTGGCAGTCCACGCAACCGATCTCGATCGCGGCCCGCACCTCGCCGTAGAGCTTCGTGTTGCCGTGCATGTCCTGCACGAAATGGCAGTCGATGCAGTGCATGCCCCGCTCCATGTGCACGTCGAGCAGGTGCACGGGCAGGCCGTTGCGCTCGTGGGCGACCGCCGCCTCCTCGGCGCGCACCTGGGCCTCGGTCTTCCGGTCGGCGTCACGGTAGACCTCTCGGACGCGCTCCGGCATCCGCACCGCCGCCCGCAGCGCCTCGTTGCCGGAGTCGGCCACGATCTCGCCGCGGTGGTCGAGCAGGTTGCCCTTCCAGTCGTGCTTGAAGACCGCGCGGAAGGCCCAGCCGTGGCCGTGGAAGTCGGCGAACTGCGTGTGGGTGGTGCGGTCGTTCAGGTCGGTGAGGTTGGCGAGAAACGTGGGGTCGGAGAGGAAGTTGCGGACGGCCGACTCGTTCGGATTCCGGAACTGCGAATTGATCACCTGCTCCGAGGTCGGATAGCGCTGCTGCCGCGGGTAGACATGCTCGGCATCGGTCTCTTCGTCCCACCACATGTAGCCGACGTAGCTGTTCATCACGGTGGTGCCGGGGTGGATGTGGCAGACGATGCACTGGCTCGTGGGGATGCCGTTTCCGGGTGCGAACTGGTGGTGGATGGGATGCCCGCTCTCCTGCTTCGAGATCGTGGGGTCGGGTGAGAAGCTGCGTCCCTGGTTGCCGTAGACGTGGTAGGGGCCGGAGTGCACGGGCGAGCGGTCGTTGGCATAGATCACATGGCAGCCCGTACAGCCGCTCGAGCGGTAGTCGCCGGGCTGATCGTTGGTCCCGAGAAAGTTGAGCGTGGGGTCGAGGAGGCGGGTCTTCGTCAGGCTCACGAACACCGGGTCGGTGCGGTTTTCCGTGCCGAGCCCGCGGACCGCCAGCCGGGAACGGGGCCGGCCGTTCTCCTCGAGCCGCTCGGGATTGCCGATCTCGGGGCGAAAGCGACCTCCGCGTTCGAAGATCCGCAGGATGTTGCCCGGCTGCTGACGTTCGAACCGAGGCAGCGGGTCGAGGTAGCGCACGATCGCCTTGAGGTCGGTCTCATCCTGCGTCGGCGGCGGCACCGTCTGGAGGCGCTGGCCGACGCCGTCGGTGCTGTAACTCTCGCCGAAGGCGGCCTGCTTGTTCGGAATCGAGCCGTTGTTGTAGAGCGCCGCGTTCCAGAGCATGCAACCGTGGGTCATCATGCTCTTGCGCACCTGGAGAACGATGGACGAGTGGCACCCGCCGCAGGCGACGTGCGCCACCCGCAGGTCTCCGGGGTTGACGAAGCGGATGAACTCCGGCGACTCGTGGTTGAGCAGCGTGTAGGAACGCTGCGGATTGGCGGACGTCGGCCAGAACTCGGGCTCGCACGGGTGCACGTGCGCCGCCTGCTTGGTGAGCGCGCTGGCGTTGCCGCCGTGGCAGTCGGTGCATCCCAGCCGCACCGCAGGGCTGCGGTGCATGTCGCCGACGCCGGCGTGGCAGGTGATGCAGCCATGACTCTTGGCGGCGGCCTGCTCGACGGTTTGCGCCGAAAGGTCCGGTCCCAGCAGCGCCTCCGCCAGCGGGACCGGGTTGGCGGGCTCGGCAGGGGGCACGGCCGGAAGCGGCACCACCCGGCCTCCCTCCGACTCGGGAGGCGCGGCGATCGCGACCAGAGCGGCACACCGGCCCGGGAGCACCGGCAGCGGACCGTGCAGGAGCCCGGTCAGGAGACCGGCCAGCAGGAGCACCCCGGCATGGCGCGGGCGCACCGAAGGCGTGTCGCACATCGCTCGAACTCCATTTCGCTCGGCGACGGCGACGCCGATCGGCGCCTCCGTTCCGTCCGCCGGTTCCTCCGGCTCCCCGCAACTATACGGCCTGGGTCACCCCCGCAGAAACGTCACTCCGGCGGCGGAAAGCGCCGTTCCGCTGCGAGACTGCAGGTCTCGCGGAGCACGCTTGGGGGAGCACGGCGGGCGCCGAGCATCGCGATCCCTCATCGAGCATCGCCCCTCGGAGGAGTTTCGGAGTTCCACTTTTCGCCTCCGGCGGGCAGGCTGACGGTGCCGCGTCCGCATGCGCGGTGATCGAGAAGGCTCTCCGGGACCGAGGCATGGCAGCACCAGGGATCCGCTTGGACATCCGTGGCACGGGAGTGAATCGCTCCCAGGCGCTCGACGTCGCGCTCGAGCCGGGCCAGATCGTGGAACTCGGCCGCCTGGACGTCACCCGCACGCCTGCCGAGCAGCTCTTCGTCCCGGTGACTGCCGGCGAGATCGTGCGGATCCCGGTGGCGCCCGCGACGCAGCTCGAGGTATCGCGACGGCAGCTGCGCATCCAGTCGGGGCCTGACGGAACAGTGCGACTCACCAACCTGAGCGACTCGATTGCCGTCCCCTGCGCCGACAGGCCCGCCCTCACCACCGGTGAGACGGTCGATCGTCCGCTGCCGATCAGACTGCGGCTCGGTGATGTCGCCGTGTCGCTCAGTCGTGACGAACAGGCCAAGGACGAGGATGCGTCACTCGGCACGCTCGAGCGAGCGCCGCCATTTCCCGCCCGACAGCCCGACGACGCAGGCCGCGCAGCCGGCATCTTTCTGCGCGACATTCCCCTGCCCGCTCTCGAAAGCCTCGTCTGCTGGTGGCGCGACGTCATCGAGGTGCTGCAGAGCGCCTCGAACTCCGAGGACTTCTTCCAGAAGGCGGCGCGGGCGCTCGTGCGGCTCGTCGGGCTCGACCTCGGCGCGGTGTTTCTCCACGACCAGGGAACGTGGCGGCCGGCGGTGATCGAGACGGCGGGGGCGTCTTCGGCCCGGCCAAGCACACGCGTCCTGTCTCGGTTGCTCACGGAGAAGCGCACCTTCTTCAGCCAGCCCGACGAGACCGCCGACGTGCTCACGAGCCTCGCCGCCCTCGATTCGTTCGTCGCCGCGCCGATCCTCGATCGTGATGACCGGGTGATCGGCGCCCTCTACGGCCATCGCTCCCGAGGGCTGACACAGGCGGATGGTGCGGGCATCACGCGATTGGAGGCCCTGCTCGTCGAGACGCTCGCCTGTGGCGTGGCAGCGGGCCTGGCACGGCTGGAGCAGCAGCGAGCGGCCATGGCCCGCAAGGTGCAGTTCGATCAGTTCTTCTCGGCGGAGCTGTCCACCGAGCTCGAGGCCCAGCCCGACCTCCTCGCCGGCCGCGACACGGAGGTGACGGTGCTCTTCTGCGACATTCGCGGCTTCAGCCGGGTGAGCGAGTGTCTCGGCCCCACGCACACGATGGAGTGGATCGGCGACGTGCTCTCGGCGCTTTCCGACGAAGTCGTCGCCACGGGGGGAGTGCTCGTCGATTACATCGGTGACGCGGTGCTGGCGATGTGGGGGGCCCCTCAGCGGCAGCCCGACCACGCCCTGCGGGCCTGCCGCACGGCCCGCGCCATGGTCCGCCAGGCCGGCCCGATCAACACCCGCTGGAAGCCGCGGTTGGGGGCGTCGTGCAGCTTCGGAGTCGGCGTCAATTCGGCCGTCGCGCGGGTGGGCAACATCGGCTCGACCCGCAAGTTCAAGTATGGCCCGCTGGGCAACGGCGTGAACCTCGGCAGTCGCGTGGAAGGTGCGACCAAATACCTGCGCGTCCCGGCCCTCGTGACCGGGGCCACCCGACGGCTCGTCGGCAACGAGTTCCACACACGGCGTCTCTGCACCGTCCGCGTCGTGAACATCGTCGAGCCGGTCGAACTGCACGAGCTCGACTGTACCGACGAGCCGATGCGCCGCGAGTTGTTCGCCCGCTACGAGGAGGCCCTCGAGGCCTTCGAGCAGGGCGACTTCCGCAGCGCCGCCCGCATGCTGGGCAACCTGCTGGCCGCCGTGCCTGGGGATGGTCCGTCCCTCGTGCTGCTCTCACGCGCGGTGGAATGCATGGTCCACGAGCCGGCCGACTTTTCGCCGGTGTGGCAACTCCCCGGGAAGTGATCCGGCGGGGTTCCGTCCGACGTTCAAGGCCGGTGCAGGACGCGCGGCCCGTCGACGCGGTATGACCCACTGCCACCCTGGTAGCGGCGGCCATGCCACCAGCCGAGTTCCACATGCTTCGGGATGATGATCCCGCGGTAGTCGGTGCCCCAGACGCCCTCGGCCGCCCGGCGATGATCGGCATGGTGGCTCCGCTGCCTCGCGCCCCCGCCGACGTAGTATCCGAGCTCATGCGGCGACTCCGTCGGCTTCGCCAGCGGCGAGATGCACTGGGGGTCGCCGGCCCGGCCGAACTGGTCACCCTGAAAATGCCGCCGCTCTGTCGCGGGCCGGCCCATCCACGGCGTGTGGTCGTGGCCTCGGGCTGACGGCGTGTCACCGCACATGAGCAGCCAGACGACCACGCCCGCGCGCACGAGGTGGTGGAGAAGGGCACGCGAGTGACGCATGGTCGGCAGGCGGGGTGTTCTGGTGAAGAGATGTCGGTGAGGCGTCACGGAGTCGGCCGCGGCCGCCCATGCCCAAACTGCGACATCGACGCATCCTGCCCGGTCGAGCCAGAAAAAGCCCCGCAGACCGGAGAACTCCCCGGAATCGCACAACCGCTCCGCCCGGCACGGCCGATACCTCTGGAAATCCGGTCGTACCCGCTCCATTCCGAACGGCGCCCGCGCCTCCCCAACGATGGGCTTCAGCCGCTCGAGCGCCGACAGACTGCGGCCCGCGCTCGCGACCCGCGCGGCATGCCGGTGGTGGCCGTGTGCGACCCGGCCGACCAGTCGTGAACCCCCCGGCTCCGACGGGGTGCCGTCATCGCCTCTCATGGAAGCGGTCTTCGCCCACGGTCTGCCCCTCCGTGGGATGCTGACCTGCGCCCTCGCGCTCGCGGCCGGCTGGGTCACCTCGACGGCCTGCGGCGGATCGGACGTACCGATCGCGCCGGTGTCGTGTGCGCGGGTCGCGTTCCACGCAGCGATCAACGCCACGGACCCGCTCGCCGGCGTGCTCGATGCGCCGCTCTGGCCGGCGACGCCGCTCCCGTTGCCATCCGTCGACGCCCCGCCTCATGACGGCCTGCCCCCATCGATCCTGCAGGCCTCGTGGTTCGACGACTCACGCGATCCCGTCAACGTGCTTCCGCCACCGGCCGCCGAGAACCCCGCCGCGGGGGCGAGGGGACCGCCGATCCTCGCACCGCCCATCGACAATCCATACGACCTCGCGGGGGACCGGCCGGTGGCCGATCCCCTGTTCCGCTACGGCATCTATCCGACGCCCGGCTTCTCGGGTGCCTCGAGCGTGCTGCCGAGCGAGCGGCAGGAGTCGAGCCACTTCGTGCCGATGGAGGACCGTTGGCGGCTGGGCCTGCAGCCCTGGGACCGCTACGGCCGCGGGCATCCACGGCTGGAGGACTACCCCTACGCGCTCGGCAACGCCTTCAATCCGTACACGCAGAACTTCCTCAAGGAGGACTACCCGATCATCGGGCAGCACACCTTCTTCGACCTGCGCGTGGCCAGTCGCACGATCGCCAACTTCCGCCAGGTGCCGACGCCCGACACGCCGTTCGAATCGACGCCCACACCGGGGCAGGAGGACTTCTTCGGCAATCCCAACGGCTTCCTGTTCCTGCAGTACTACTCCATCGCGATGGAGCTCAACCACGGCGACAAGTCGTTCAAGCCCAACGACTGGCGCATCAGGCTCGCCCCGGTGTTCAATTCGAACTACCTGGAGGTCTACGAGTACGGCGTGGTCTCACCCGACGTGGCGAAGGGGCGACGCCGGTCGCGCGGCTTCGCCACGCTCGAGGAATGGTTCGTCGAGGCGAAAATCGCCGACCTGAGCCCCGACTACGACTTTCTCTCGGTCCGCGGCGGCTCCCAGCCGTTCACGAGCGACTTCCGCGGCTTCATCTTCAGCGACCTCAACCGTGCCATCCGCGTCTTCGGCACGCGGCTGGCGAACCGCGACCAATTCAACCTCATCATCTTCGACCAGCGCGAGAAGGACACGAACAGCTTCCTCAACTCCTTCGATGATCGCGGCCAGGAGGTCTTCATCGCGAACTACTACCGCCAGGACTTCCTCTGGCCCGGCCACACCGCGCAGATGAGCTTCCACTACGACCACGACCAGAAGAGCCTGCACTACGACAAGAACGGCTTCCTCGTCAGGCCCGATCCCGTGGGACTCGCCGCGCCCCATGAGGTCAACGCCTGCTACGTCGGCTTCGCGACCGACGGCCACATCAACGACTTCAACATCACGAGCGCCGTCTACTACGCCTTCGGCCACGACACGCTCAACCCGCAGGCACTGCGGGCGGTGGACATCGGCGCCACCCTGGCCGCTCTGGAGCTGTCGTACTCGCCCGACTGGATCCGCTTCCGAACCTCGGTCTTCTACGCATCCGGCGACAACGACATCGCCGACGGACGCGGGGGCGGGTTCGACGGCATCATCGACAACACGCAGTTTGCCGGCGGGGAGTTCAGCTACTGGGTGCGGCAGCAGATTCCCCTGTTGGGCACGAACCTCAAGAACCTGCTGTCGATCTATCCCGACCTGCGGGCGACGAACAAGTTTCAGTCACAGGCCAACTTCGTGAACCCGGGGCTGCAGCTCTACAACGTGGGCATGGACTTCGAGCTCACGCCGCGCACGCGGCTCGTCTCCAACTGTAATTTCCTCTTTTTCGACACGACGAAGGTGCTCGAATCGTTCGTGTTTCAGAACGACATCCCGAGCTCGATCGGTACCGATCTGAGCCTCGGCGTCGAGTCGAGGCCGCTGCTGAATAACAACTGGATTTTCCGCGCGGGTGTCTCCGGCCTCCTGCCCGGCGCGGGCTTCGAGGCGCTGTATGGCAACATCAACGGCGGCGTGCCCGACATGTTCGCCGCGTTCACCGATCTCGAGCTGGCGTACTGACGCCCGCCCCGCGCCGCCGTTTTCCACCGCCTTCAACACCCGGGCCGGGGGCCGGACGGCTATTGAACCGATCGCTTCGAGTCGAACCACCCGAGCTGACCGAATGCCGCCGTCACAAGCGTGCTGCGATGGCTCGCGTACGGCACCCGCACCTGTTCGATGTTCGTCTTGCCGTACGTCCCCCGCTGCCACGTGGCGATGATGGTGGCGACGGAGTCGGGAGAGCCCTCGTCGGCACCCCCGTAGTACATCAGCATATCGCTGTCGAGCTTCGTCTTTCCCGCGGCGACGTCGCGGATGAGGCTCGCGAAGGCGGTCTGCCCGTAGGCGCGGGGACTGCTCGCGGCCAGCGGGTCGAGGAACTCAGACACGATCGCGCTCCGCTCGACGCCGTCGATCGACAGCCACGGCGTCCGGTTCCCTGGCGAGCCCTTCCAGGAGAAAGCCGGGTACGTGACGAACTCCCGCATGTAGAACTTTCGGGAGAGCTCGTAGTTTCCGCCCAGCAACTCCAGCGGTGCGTTGGTCTGCCCGGTGTAGCCCCCCAGCGCGAACGACGAGAACTGGTGGATGAACACGGACCACTCGGCATCCGGAACTTCGGTGCCGTCATCCGAATAGGAGCGGGGATTGAAAATGAACCGCTCCGCGAACATGTCCGTGTGACTCGGTGCGGACGCCGTCGAGACGCCGTTGATCCGCACGCCCCGGGCTTCGAGGGCCTCCTGAAAGGAGAGCGTGACCAACCCGCCCTGCGACCAGCCATTGAGGAAGAGATCGAGGTCGTCGGTCACCAGGCCCTTGCTCGCGAGGAGCCCGAGCGCCGCGGAGTGCATGTCGAGGCAGGCCCGCTGCTCGCTTCCCTTGACGAAAAAGCTGTCGTTTTCGACCGAGTTGCCGATGCCGAAGTAGTCGGCCGCGATCACGACGTAGCCGTTGCCGGCGAACTGGGCGACATTCAGCCGCGTCTCGTAGCAGGTGTCGTAGAACTGCTGCTGCGTCAGGCCATACTTCACGACGGCCGTGGAGTTCTTGTCCCACGAGAAGGCCTGGGACGGGGCGGACTCCTTGAAGAAGAGCGTGCCGTGCTGGTAGGAGACGACCGGCAGCTTGCCCGTCGCTCCGTGCGGTATCGCGACGAGGCCGTAGCTGATCGTCGGTCGATTCCCCTGCTCGGGGATCGTGGAGCGGTAGGCCACCCGGTAGAGATCGACGTCGTTCGTCGGGGTCGGGTAGGTCGGGTTGGTGTATTCCTTCCAGTAGAGCGGGGTGTTGGCGTCGCTGGGCCGGTTGAACGCGTCCAACTCGGAGGTGAGGATCTCGCTCAGTTCGGCAATGGTGACCCTGCGATCCTCCGTTCGTAACGCCTCGTAGTGCGTCCCGATCACGACCACGCGGTTGCCGTGTGGCGTGCCGTCGTCGGTGAAGACCGTGCCGAAGTTGCCGCCGATCGGGGTGACGGAGTTACCCAGGCGGTCCTTGAGGTCTGCGGTCTTGGGCAGCAGGATGACCTCCCCGGGCAGGCCGTTCGTACCGCGAAATGTCGGACTCGCCACCGACTCACCCCGCGGCACCTTCACCGCGAACGTGAGCGTCGAGGTTTTCGATCCGGCGACGTACGCCAACTCCCGCTCCACGCCGCCGATCGTCACCGGCACCGTCGGCCTGCCGGTCACGGTGACGGGCCCGTCGAACGTCACCTTCAAGGAGACGTCCCGGCCCCGCGTGACGAAGCCGCCGACGCCCGCCACCACCGGACCGGTCGCATCGACGCGGATGCGGCTCGTGTTCACGGCCGGGATCGCGTCGCTCGCCGAATTGCCCGCCCGATCCTTGATTCCATCGGCGGGGAAGTCGAAGTCGCGGACGGACGTCTCGTTCACCCGGCCGAGGCTGATGCCGTCGGTGTCGACGTCGTTGGCCGTCACGGTCATGCGGAACGTCAGTGACCGGGTTCCGCTGCCCGCCACGTACGCCGCCGAACGCATGGCGTAGTTGACTTCGACGGGGAGAAACACGTCGGCTCGGTCTCCCACCACCCGCACCGGCTCGTTGTAGTTGAGCTTGAAGGTCAGCGCGCTTCCCGTGCCGTACGTGCCGGCTGCCGGCAGGGACACCGACTGCACCTTCGGCGCGATCGCGTCGGCCAGCCCAGGCATGACCGCGAGCGCCAGCCGTGGCTCGAGCGACTCGAGCTTCAGGTCGTTCGCACGTTCGCGGCGGCGGGCCGCCTCGCGGGAGCGGCGGGGGCGTGCGTGGAAACGGCGAAAGAGAGGGGCCATCAGGTCTGGTTCCGTGTTCAGGTCTGGTTCCTGGTTTCCGTCAGCCGAACACCACGCCGATCGGCACTTCGATCTCCACGTTCACGGTCCCGCCATACCCGTCGCTGACGGTGACGGTGAATCTGTCGATCTCACCACCCGCCGTCGC
>CAIWZS010000434.1 GCA_903917235.1 uncultured Planctomycetaceae bacterium
GCGGCACGGGTCGCGCGACCGATGCGCACCGCCGCAGGTCCGGGCCGACGGCCGATCTGGATGCCACCGCGGCCGGTACGCTTGGATCAGCCCGTGCGATTGGAGCGGCCAGGATGTGCGCCGCCCCGGACACGGGCCGAGCCGATGCCGTCGTGCAGCGAACCGTCGGCATCCCTCCTCGGCGACAGACCGCCGGTGCCGACAGGCGACGATCCCGACACACCACCGACGTGCCTGTGGCTCCATGACCGCTGGCATCGCGTGGCGCATGCCTACGGTCCCGAACGCATCGAGACCGCCTGGTGGCGCGGACCGACCGTGCGCCGCGATTACTACGTGGTCGAGACGGAGTCGGGCGAGCGGTTCTGGCTGTTTCACTGCCGCCGGGACGGTTGCTGGTTTCTGCATGGGATTTTTGCGTGATGACCAGCCACCGCTATGCCGAACTGCACGCCACGAGCAACTTCTCGTTCCTGCAGGGCGCGTCCCATCCCGAGGAACTCGTCGAGCGGGCTTGCTCGCTCGGCTACGAGGGGCTGGCGATCACCGATCACACCACGCTCGCCGGCATCGTGCGGGCCCACGGAGCCGCACGACAGGCACGGCTCGTGCGGCCCGATTTCCGGCTCATCATCGGTGCCCATCTCGAGCCGGTGGATGCGGCGCCTCTGGTCGTGTGGGTCGCCGACCACGCGGGGTATGCCAATCTCTGCCGCCTGCTCACGCATGCCGCCGCCCAGGCCGGGCCACGGGGGCGGGATGACGTGCGGCCGCTGGCTCGCGCTGATGCGCCTGCTGATGCGCCTGCCGACACGCCTGCCGACACGCCTGCTGATGTCCAAGCGGAGCCTCGCCTCCGACTCTCGCTCGACGACATCGGCAGGCACGCCTCCGGTCTGCTGGCGGGCATGCCGCTGGCCGGAGTGTCGGGCCGACGACCGACGGGGGGAAGCGACGCGGGCGTGCGGGACGATGGCCCGGCGCATCCAGACCGGCAACGGGCGCTCGTCGGGCATCTCGCCCGCTGGAAGACCGTGTTCGGCGATCGGCTCTGGGCGCTGGCCGAGGTGGCGCTCGAGGGTGACGACGCTGACCGGCTGGCGTGCTTCGACCGGGTGGCGCGTCTGGCGGACGTGCCGATCGTGGCGGCTGGCGACATCCGCTACCACCAACGCAGCCGCATGCCCCTCTTCGACGCGCTCGAGGCCGTGCGTCGCGGCGGCACGGTGGACGGCATCCGCGGTGAGCTCCTCACCAACGGCGAGCGGCATCTCCACGAACGGTGGCGGATCGCCGAGCGGTTCGCGTCCCTGCCGGGGGCGCTCGAGCGGTCGGTCGAGATTGCCGGGCGGTGTCGGTTCTCGCTCGACGAACTGACCTACGCGTATCCCGATGCGATCGTGCCGCCGGGCCGCGGCGCGGCCGAGCACCTGGCCGATCTCGCCTGGAAGGGGGCACGCAAGCGGTATCCCGACGGCATTCCCGACCGTGTGGGCGACCTCATCCGCCACGAGCTCGCCCTCGTCGCCGAACTGGGCTACGAGGCCTACTTTCTCACCGTGTTCGACATCGTGCGCTTCGCCCGACGGCGCGGCATCCTCTGCCAGGGCCGTGGCTCGGCGGCCAACTCGGCCATCTGCTACTGCCTCGGCATCACGTCGGTCGATCCGGCACGGATGAGCGTGCTCTTCGAGCGGTTCGTGAGCCGTGAGCGGCGCGAGGCGCCCGACATCGACATCGACTTCGAACATCAGCGGCGCGAGGAGGTCATCCAGTACGTCTACGAGACCTACGGCCGCGACCGGGCGGCCCTGACAGCCGAGGTGATCTGCTATCGCCTGCGCTCGGCCGTGCGCGACGTGGCCAAGGCGCTCGGCCTCTCGCTCGACCGCGTGGAGCGGATCGCCGAGGTGCTCGACGTCGGCGACGGCGTGAAGGACCTGCCGACGAGACTGGCCGAGGCGGGGCTCGACCCCGCGAGCGACACGTGCATGAGGCTCGTGACGCTCGTCGGCCAGCTCGTCGGCTTCCCGCGCCACCTCGGCCAGCACGTCGGCGGCATGGTGATGACACGGGGCTCGCTCGTCGACCTCGTGCCGATCCAGCCCGCCACGATGCCCGGACGCACGATCGTGCAGTGGGATAAGAACGATCTCGATGAGCTCGGCATCCTCAAGGTCGACTGCCTCGCCCTCGGCATGCTCACCTGCATCCACCGGGCGTTCGACCTCGTGGCGGAGACGGGCGGGCCACAGCTCGCGCTCGCCACCGTGCCGGCCGAGGATCCGGCCGTCTACGAGATGATCTCGCGGGCCGACACGGTGGGCGTGTTCCAGATCGAGAGCCGGGCGCAGATGAGCATGCTGCCCAGGCTCAGGCCCGCCTGCTTCTACGACCTCGTGATCGAGGTGGCGATCGTGCGACCGGGCCCGATCCAGGGTGACATGGTGCATCCGTATCTCCGGCGGCGGGCGGGCGAGGAGCCGGTCACGTATCCCAACGACGCGATCCGTGAGGTGCTCGAGAAGACGCTCGGCGTGCCGCTCTTCCAGGAGCAGGCGATGCGGCTGGCGGTGGTGGCGGCGGGCTTCACGCCGGGCGAGGCGGATCAGCTGCGACGGGCGATGGGTGCCTGGCGGCGACCGGGCGTGATCGACGAGTTTCACCGGCGGCTCGTCGACGGCATGCTCGCACGGGGCCTGTCGAAGCAGTTCGCCGAGCAGGTCTTCAACCAGATTCGCGGGTTCGGCGAATACGGCTTCCCCGAGTCGCACGCGGCGAGCTTCGCGCTGCTGGTGTATGTGTCGGCGTGGCTGAAGTGTCATCACCCGGCCGCCTTCACGGCGGCCCTGCTCGGCAGCCAGCCGATGGGCTTCTATGCGCCCGCGCAGCTCGTTCGCGACGCGCGGGCCCACGGTGTGGCGGTGCTCCCGGCCGACGTCAACGCCAGCGGCTGGCATGCGTCGCTGGAGGTGCGGGGGAAAAGCCGCTCGCGGCCTTGTTCCAGCTCGTCGGCCGTGGGCAACGCCAGGGGGTTCCCGGAGCGGGAGCCGGCGATCCGCCTCGGCCTCGAGCAGGTGCACGGGCTCGGCGAGGCGGCGGGGCGACGGATCGAGGAGGCCCGCCGCGACGGCCCCTTCCGACTGCCGCGGGATCTCGTGCGGCGGGCGGAGATCGATCGGGAATCGCTCCTGCATCTGGCGCGGGCGGGCGCGCTCGGCTCGCTCGGCCTCGACCGCCGCCGGGCCGTGTGGGAGGCGCTGGCGCCGCAGGAGCGGGCCGGCCGCCGGCCGCTTCTCGACGGACTCGACGACGATGGCGACGACGACGCC
>CAIWZS010000435.1 GCA_903917235.1 uncultured Planctomycetaceae bacterium
GGCCGCCGGCGTGCTCGGGGGGCGCGGTGAGACGGTCGACTGGCAGGCGCTCGCTCGGGCCGGATCCCTCGGCGTGCCGCTCGGCCTGGCCGGGGGGCTGACTCCCGAGAACGTCGCGCAGGCGGTGGAGGCCAGCGGTGCAGTGGCGGTCGATGCCGCCAGCGGCGTGGAGTCGTCTCCGGGTCGCAAGGACGCGGGGCGGGTGAGGGCATTCGTCTCCGCGGCACGGGTCGCGCTGGGCTCGCACGCCGGATCCTGAACGGCCCCATGCCGTCCGCCGCCGGCCCGGCCCCGCTCATGCACGGCCCGGAGGCAGGCCCGCTGTGCGGAGGGGGGCTTCCGACTACACTTCGGCAAAGTCTGAGCGACGTGTGGAAATCGACCACCGCATCGCCCCTTCCCGCCTCGTCCGCAAGGAGCCTTCCGTGACGCACGTCGAGACCCGCCTGCCCTACAAGGTTGCCGATCTGTCCCTCGCCGACTGGGGCCGTCGGGAGATCATGCTCGCCGAGAAGGAGATGCCCGGCCTCATGGCGCTCCGCGAGAAGTACGGCCGCTCGAAGCCGCTGGCCGGAGCCCGCATCGCCGGTTGCCTGCACATGACCATCCAGACGGCCGTCCTCATCGAGACCCTCAAGGCCCTCGGTGCGGAGGTCACCTGGAGCAGCTGCAACATCTTCTCCACGCAGGATCACGCGGCGGCTGCGATCGCCAAGACAGGTGTGCCCGTCTACGCGTGGAAGGGCATGACGAACGAGGAGTTCGACTGGTGCATCGAGCAGACGCTGTTCTTCCCCGACGGCGAGCCTCTCAACATGATCCTCGACGACGGCGGCGACCTCACGGCGATGGTGCATCAGAAGTATCCGGAGCTGCTCGGCGGGATCCGGGGGCTTTCCGAGGAGACGACGACGGGCGTGCATCGGCTCTATCAGATGCACGAGGCCGGTGAGTTGAAGCTGCCCGCGATCAACGTCAACGACTCGTGCACGAAGAGCAAGTTCGACAACCTCTACGGCTGCCGCGAGAGCCTGGCGGACGGCATCAAGCGGGCCACCGACGTCATGGTGGCTGGCAAGGTGGTGGTGGTCGCCGGCTACGGCGACGTCGGCAAGGGGTGCGCGCACGCCATGAAGGCGCTCGGGGCTCGCGTGATCGTCACTGAGATCGACCCCATCAACGCCCTGCAGGCGGTCATGGAGGGTTACGAGGTCACCACGATGGAAGAGGCGGCCTCGCGGGGCCAGATTTTCGTCACCGCAACGGGGTGTCGCGACGTGATCCGGGCCGAGCATCTCGCCCAGATGCCCGACGATGCGATCGTCTGCAACATCGGCCACTTCGACCTCGAGATCGACGTGGCATGGCTCGAGCGGACGAAGGGGATCAGGAAGCAGGAGATCAAGCCGCAGGTGGACCGCTACACGCTCCCCTCCGGTCGGTCGGTGATCGTGCTCGCGGAGGGGCGGCTTGTGAACCTCGGCTGCGCGACGGGACACCCCTCGTTCGTGATGAGCACGAGCTTCACCAATCAGGTGCTCGCGCAGCTCGCGCTCTGGCAGGAGACGGACAAGTACGACGTGGGTGTGCACCTGCTCCCCAAGAAGCTCGACGAGGAGGTCGCCAGGCTCCACCTCGACAAGCTCGGGGTGAAGCTCACCCGGCTGACGCCCGAGCAGGCCGAGTACATCCACGTGCCGGTCGAAGGGCCGTACAAGCCCGAGTACTACCGCTACTGAGCGGCGGTCGGTCGACGGCCGCCGGAGGACTGGGGCTGCCGGGGCATCGATGCCCCCGGCAGCCCCGACGTTTCCCGTGAAACGTGGGCGGGTTTGGTACCATTCCGGCCTGCGCCGTCGGATACCGCCCCTCCAGGACACGCTCCTCGCATGCCCACTGTCGCCCCGTTTCGCGGTCTTCGCTACGACCCCAAGCACGTCGGCGCGTTGTCGCAGGTCATCGCTCCCCCGTACGACGTGATCGACGGCGCCCTGCAGAACGAGCTCTACGAGCGTCATCCCGCCAACGTCGTGCGGCTGGAACTAAATCGTGAGGAGCCGGGGGACGACGCCCGCGGCAATCGCTACACGCGGGCCGCGAAGTTCCTGAGGGAGTGGCGCGAGCAGGGCGTCGTGATGCAGGAACCGGCGGCGGCGCTCTACGTCTACCACCAGCATTTCGAGGTGGAGGGTGCGAGTCACGTGCGTCGTGGCTTCATGGCGCGGGTGCGGCTCGAGCGGTTCGGCAGCGGCTCCATCCATCCCCACGAGGAGACGATGTCGGGGCCCAAGCAGGACCGGCTCCTGCTCACGCGGGCCTGCCGAGCCAACCTCAGCCAGGTCTTCGGGCTCTACCCCGACGACGCCGGCGAGGTGCAGTCGCTGCTCGACGCGTCGGTGGCCGGGCAGCCTCCCGTCGAGGCGGTGGATCATCTCGGCGTCACGAGCCGGCTCTGGCCGGTGACCGACGAGGGAGTCGCGGCGAAGGTCTCGGGGCTCATGGGGCCGAAGCCGGTGTTCATCGCCGACGGCCACCATCGCTACGAGACCGCCTGCAACTACCGGGACGAGGTGGCGGCCGCCTGGGCGGCCGAGCATGGCGGGGCTCCGCTGCCCGCCGATCACCCGGCCAACTTCGTGCTCATGATGCTCGTCGGCATGGACGATCCCGGACTGCTCGTCCTGCCCACGCATCGGCTGTGCATCGAGCCGGTGATTCCGCTGGCGTCCGAACTCGTGCGGCGCCTGGGAGACAGCTTCACCACGCGCACGTCGTGGCGTGGACCTCAGGCCGCCGACGCCGTGTGGTCGAACATCGAGCTCGAGGGTGATCAGGGCGTCCTCGGCCTCTACACGTCTGGCGACCAGGCGTGGACGCTTGCCCGGATCACGCCGGCCGGCAGGGCTCGCATGGAGGCGCTCGCGAGCGAGCATGGACCGGCGTGGCGCAGGCTCGGCGTGGCCATCCTCCACCGGCTCGTGCTGGACGAACTGCTGCGGCCGGGTGAGGCGGCCGGGTCGCCGCTGCCCACGCCCACGTACGTGCACCTGATTCGCGAGGTGCGCGAGGGCCTGGAGACGGGACGGTACGGGATGGCGGCCCTCGTCATGCCGGCTTCCGTCGGCGACATCCGGGCCGTCAGCCAGACCGGGGAACGCATGCCGGCGAAGAGCACCTACTTCTACCCAAAGCTCGCGAGCGGGCTCGTGTTCAACCCGCTCGAGTGACCGGCCCGGCAACGCCGGCCCGATGCGGGTCCCCGCTCGTGGTTCCACGTGAAACCGGGTCGACGCGCGGGCCTGCGGGATCTGCGGGGCCGGGGCAGGGAGTGCGGTTTCACGTGAAACCGTGCCGTGGACCTTGCTTGCCGGGGCGTCTCTGGCGCACCGCGCGTCGGCGTGTGGCGGTCGTGCGCGTCGTGGCCGATATCCCGAAGGCGCCGGTCGTTGCGCCCGAGACCGTGGAGAAGGGTTCTGCGCGTGGGAAGGATTCTGTGCGTGGCCAACCAGAAGGGCGGCGTCGGCAAGACGACGACCGCCGCCAACCTCGCCGCGGGCCTCGCCAGGGGCGGCATGCGCACGCTGCTGGTCGACCTCGATCCGCAGTGCAACGCCACGACCGGCTTCGGCGTCGCGCCGGCCGCGGTCCATCCGCTCGTGCTCGACGCGTCGCTCACGGAGTCCGTGACGGTGACCGACGTGCCGGGGCTGTCGATCCTGCCGGGCAGCCGGAGCGTCCGCGAAGTGGAGCGCATCGCCGCCCAGGCGCGGGCCGGATCCACGGCGCTCGCCGGACACCTCGCCCGGGGTCTGTCGGCCTGGGACTACTGCCTCATCGACTGCCCGCCGTCCGTCGGCGAGCTGACCCGCACGGCACTCGCCGGCAGCTCCGAGGTGCTCATGCCGATCCAGTGCGAGTACTTCGCGCTCGAGGGGCTCACGCAGATGATCGAGGTGATCCGCGACGTGATGCACGAGCGTCCGGGGCGGCTCGCATTCAGCGGCATCGTGCTCACGATGCACGACGCCTCCCTCGAGCTGACGGCCGAGGTGGAGGCCGAGGTGCGGGACTTCTTCGGGGAGATCGTCTTTGAGACGGTCGTTCCCCGTGACGTGGCCGTGGCGGAGGCACCGAGCCACGCCCGGAGCGTGATCGACTACGCCCCGCGCTCACCGGGAGCGCGGGCCTATACGGAACTGTGCATGGAGGTACGCGACTGTGAGTAGGGAACGCCGCCTGGGACGTGGACTCGAGGCTCTCCTCGGTCGTGCCGGACTCGACACGCCGCCCCCCGTGACCGACGGCACGGCGGCGGTCGCATCCCGGCCCGGTCCCGGCCTCGGCAGCGGCGCCGCCCGGCTCATCCTGCACGCGCCCGACGAGGTCGAGCAGGCGGCGGCGAGCCTGCCGACGAGCGAGGTCGCGGTGGCCGCGGTCGACCCGAACCCGTGGCAGCCCCGCGCCGTCCTCGGCGACACCGACCTCGCCGAATTGACGGAGAGCCTCCGCGAGCACGGGCTTGTCCAGCCGATCGTGGTGCGTCAGCGTGAGGGGCGCTACCAGCTCATCGCCGGGCAGCGTCGTCTCGCCGCCGCGCGCGCGCTCGACTGGAAGCAGGTGCCGGCACGCGTGCTCGACGTCGATGATCGGCAGATGGCCGAGATCGCGATCGTCGAGAACTTGCAGCGGCGGGATCTCGACGCGCTCGAGAAGGCGGCGTGCTTCCGGCAGTACCTCTCGACATGGGGCTGCACGCAGGAGGAGCTCGCCCGCAGGCTTTCGGTCGACCGTTCCACGGTGGCCAACATGATCCGGCTGCTCGATCTTCCGGAGGTCGTGCAGAAGCACCTGCGAGCCGGAGCGCTCTCGATGGGGCATGCCCGGGCGCTTCTGCCACTCGGCGACGAGACCGAGCAGGCGCGGTTGGCGGCGCGCGTGGTGGCCGAGGGGCTTTCGGTCCGTGCGGTCGAGGCGGAGGTGCAGGAGTTCCTGCGCGGTGACGAGGCCGACGATCTCGCGACCGGCGCGCCGCCGGACGGCACTCATGACGCGGAGCCCGCGCGCACCGACGCCGTGCCGAAGCGCAAGCCCGGGCGTCCCGCGACGCGGCGTTCGAGCCAGGTGGCGGCGGTCGAGCAGCAGCTGCGCCGGGCGCTCGGGGCGAAGGTGGTCGTGCATGCCAACGGCAAGGGTGCCGGCCGGATCGTGATTCCCTTCGCCGACCTCGACGAGTTCCAGCGGCTGCTCGAGCAGCTCTGTGACGAACGCCGCTGAATGGCCGTGTTACACTCGGACCTGCACGGGGCGTAGCGCAGTCTGGCTAGCGCGCCTGGTTTGGGACCAGGAGGTCGAGAGTTCGAATCTCTCCGCCCCGATTCGATTTCGTGCGGGAAAATACGGGGTTTTCAAGCCGAGCCGCCGGCCGGCGGGGACGACCGCCGACCCCCACGCCGCAGTCGGATTATGGAGAGCGGTGACGAGGAGGGCAGGACAGCCGAGGCGAAGGGGGTCGGCGAACGCTTCCCGAGAGAGCGGCCGGAGCGAGGAGTTTTTGCCAGCCCCCCAACCCAACCCGGGTAGGGGGCCGGTTCGCCGGGGCTGGCGGGACAAGAATCATGCCGTCCTTCGCCGTGAACGGGACCGGTAGCGAATCGACCGGGTCGTGAATCTCGCCGGTCAGACGATCGAGGAACCGCTGCGCCGGGTCGGACAGGCTGTCGCCGCTCGTCCTTCCCGGTGGACCCGACAGCAGCCGCGCGACGAGCGCATCGTCAGCCGGCTCGGCGAACGAAATCACGACAGACCGGCGCTCGAGCAGCCGCTGCGCCGTATGGTGCAGGGCGGCGATCCAATGTCCTTCCGATCGCACCGCGTTGCTGCGTTCGCGCCAGCTGTCGGCCGCCGTGCGCATGCTCGGCACACACGATCGATTGTGAGCAACGCGACCACGTGCGCTCACAAAATGAGCCGTCGCGAGCGATGACATCACACGTGAAGTGACGAACCGAAACGTTGCGATATACGTAATCGGACGTTAGGAACGAATGAGTGCCGCCCGGCCTTTCTGGTCTGGGCGGAGCCGAGTGACCCCCGTGCGGCCGCGGCCATGCGCGGGGTGGTGTCGTGACCGGATGGTTGGCGGACCGTCCGGTGGTTCGTCGAGCCTCGTCGATCCGTGCGCGTCGCTTCAGCGTGGCCGCGCGCGCCGAATCCAGAAAGGAGACATCATGGCAGCAGCAGCAGCGGCGCAGATACCACCGTACGGAGCCCCCGACGGGTATCACGGTCCGTTCGAGAGCGAGCGGTTTCTCACCGAGCTTTCCGAGGACCAGGCCGCGCTGCTCGCGCGTGGCCGTGGTGACGTGCACCTCGATGCGCTCGTCGAGATCACCGCGCCCGTCGCGCGGATCCTGTCGCGGCATCGCGGCACCCTCTCGCTGCCCTCGCTGGCCACGATTGAACCGGAGACGTGTGCGGCCCTCGCACGCCATCGCGGCAACCTCCTCTTGAACGGGCTCCGCGCGCTGTCGCCGGAGCAGGCGACGGCGCTCGTCGGGCATCGCGACTGGCTGGGGCTCGACGGCTTGGAGACGGTCTCCGACGAGGTTGCGGAGGCACTCTGCAGGCATTTCGGTGTCGTGAGCCTGCAGGGGGTGCGGACGGTCTCCGCTGCGGCCCTCATCGCGCTGCGGTCGTGCCCGCACATCCGGCTTCACGAGGCGCTCACAAAAAGTCCCCAGGATGCACGTTCGGACCGGGGGCCCGGCGATCGGCGACATCGGCGGCGCTGACCCGCGGGCGGCGAATCGCTCCAGCGAACGCCCCCGGGGCGTGAAGACGCGTCAGCCTGCTCCTATACTCCGGCGGCGACGCACCCCGCCGGCCGTGTCCGGGCAGCCATCCGCAGCGGTATCCGGCCGCGGCGCGGCCCCATTCTCACGGCCGCCGAGCCCCTTGCAGGAGATCCGACCGAGACCATGATCGCCTTCGACCGCCGGATCGTCTTCGTCGGCTTCGGGTTCGTCGCCCGCTGCACGCTCCCCGTCCTCTTCAAGCACGTGCGCGTCGATCCGCGTCACGTCACGATCCTGGAATTCCAGCCCGACGAGGACGCCCTGCGGCCGTGGATCGCGAAGGGCGTGAACTTCGTCCGCGCGAAGATCGAACCCGGCAACCTCGCCAACCTGCTCGGGGACCACCTCGCGGCGGGCGACCTCCTCATCGACCTCGCCTGGAACATCGACTGCTGCGACATCGTGCGGTGGTGCCATGACCACGGCGTGCTCTACATCAACACGTCGGTGGAACTCTGGGACCCGTACCGGAATGCCCAGGGGGCTCCGCCGACGAAGATGACGCTCTACTGGCGGCACATGAACATCCGCCGGATGGTCGAGGGCTGGGAACGGCCGGGCCCGACCGCGGTGCTCGAGCACGGCGCCAATCCGGGACTGATCAGCCACTTCACGAAGCACGCGCTGCTCGACATCGCGCGGACGTGCCTCGACGAGCGGAAGATCTCAGGCCGGCAGGCCGAGGAGGTCGCCGAGCATGCGTCGTCCCGCGCCTTCAATCGCCTGGCCCACGCCCTGGGCGTGAAAGTGATCCACTGCAGCGAGCGCGACACGCAGATCTCCGACCGGCCCAAGGAGGTCGACGAGTTCGTCAACACCTGGAGCGTGGAGGGGTTCCGCGAGGAGGGCACGACGACGGCGGAGATGGGCTGGGGCACGCACGAGAAGGAGCTGCCCCCCTTCGCCTACGAGCATGCCGACGGTCCGCGGAGCCAGATCTGTCTGGCGCGGATGGGCATCAACACCCAGGTGGTGTCGTGGGTGCCGCACTGCTCGATCGTGGGCATGGTGGTCCGACACGGCGAGGCGTTCAGCATCACCGAGAAGCTCTCGGTGCGGGATGCGTCCGGCGCGACGATCTACCGGCCCACCGTCCACTACGCCTACTGCCCCTGCGACGCCGCGATCGCCAGCCTTTGGGAGCTCCGCGGCAACGACTATCGACTCCAGTCACGGCTCCGCATCATGACGGACGAGATCACGAGCGGCTCCGATACGCTCGGGGCGCTCGTGATGGGCCACCCGCTCGGGGCCTGGTGGTGCGGCACGTCCCTCTCGATCGAGGAGTCGCGTCGCATCGTCCCGCACCAGAACGCCACGACGCTGCAGGTGGCGATCTCGGTGGTGGCCGCCACCATGTGGATGATCGAGCATCCGACCGAGGGGGTGAGGCTGCCCGATGACCTGCCGCACGACGAGATCCTGGACGTCGCACGTTCCTATCTCGGCAGGTTCCTGTCGCTGCCGAGCGACTGGACGCCCCTGAAGTACTACTCGAACGCGTTCCACGGGTTCAATCGGCCGGCGATCGATCCCTCCGACCCGTGGCAATTCAAGAACTTTCTGCTGACCGACGGCGACTGAACGCCGGCGTGCCGGCGGCTGCCGGACGGGCCTACCAGGGCTCCTCCATGAGGCCGACGATCTGCTGGGCGAGTTTCTCGATCGCCTCCTGCTGCGTGCTGGCGACCGAACGGCCGAACTCCGGCACGAGCGCCCCCGCCTGCCCCACGTCCACCGTGGCCGCCGGCAGCGGCACGTCGCCGGTGGCGATCACCGACCCGCCCCGGTCGGCCCAGGTGACGAGCACCTGGTAATTCATCTCCACCATCCGCGACTGGTCGGTGGGGCTCTCGACGACCATGCGCTTCGTGTCGGCGACGACCCTCCCGGTGAGCACGCTGTCGGCGGCCGCCTCGCTGCCCACGACCTTGAACGGCGTGCGCTTCTCGATCTCCTTGCAGACCGCCTCGGTGAGCCGTTCCCCGACGTCGACCGACGGCGTGGTGCGGTAGCTGTCGCTCTGGAACATCGGCACGTAGACCGTGCGGACGTCCGGTGCGTAGAGGGTGCCGTTGCCGAAGCGGTAGGTCGCGCAGCCCGTGACGAGCAGGGCCGCGCAGGCCAGCAGGCGGAGGATGCGTGCTGCCGTAGAGATCATGCCGCCGCTCCTCGCCTCTGCGCGACCGCTCGCGTGCGGGCACCCGGCCCGAGCGGCTCGCTCGGGCCCGCTCCGACGCGTTCGTTGCCCATCGTCCGGTCGCCTCGTCAATAGAGCGGCTTCCCCGGCTCCGGCGGCTGGGAGGCGATCACGGGATCACCGTCGGCCTGCTCCGCCATGGCGTCGAGTTCCGCCTCCTTGAGGGCGTCGGGGTTGAACACGCGGGTCAGCATCGGGAAAGGATCGTCGGAGACGTCCTTGGCGTCGCGGATGCTGTCGAACTTGGCCAGGGCCCGCTCCCCGAGGGGCGTCTGCGGGTAGTCGCGTGCCACGAGTGCGTAGTAGATCCTGGCGGAGCTGTAGTGCTTCCCTTTGGCGTAGAACTCCGCGCGGTTGAAGTGGCGCTGGGCCTGCTGGGCGGCGATCTCCGCCCGCGTCCGCTCCACGCGCTCCTCGTCCTCGTCGGTCAACTGGTCGGGAAACTGCACGAGCGTCTGATCGGCGAGCAGGCCGGCGTCGTCGAGCATGCCCCCCTCGTAGCCCGGTCCCTGGTAGGCACGCATCTTGGCCTGGATGCCGAGGAGGTGGGCCTGCAGGAGAAACTCGCTGTCGGGGTATTCGCTCCGCAGCAGGCCGTAGAAGTAGTCCGCATCCATCCACTGGCGATCGAGAAAGTGGGCGTTGGCCTGGGCCATGATGCTGTCGTCGGCGAGGGACCCGCGCGGGTCGTTGATGCGGACGTGGTCGTAGGCCTTGAGCGCACGACCCCGCGTGTCGAACAGCGGCCGGCTGCGGTCGACGAGGTTTGGCACGATCACCGGCAGCCGGTGCGCCCGGTCGAGGGCGATCCAGTACTGGGCGATCACGAACTGCCGCTGCGCGATGCGGTCGATGTGGCGGGTGTTGCTGTACTTCTTGACGAGCTCGTCGTAGGTGTCCTCCGCCTTCGGATACTGGTCCGTGAAAAACTGGCACTCGCCAAGCTGCCAGAGCGCGTCCTCCTCGACGCCCGAATCGGGCCACCGATCGACCGCGACCTTGTACTTCGGAATCGCGTCCTTGTAGCGGCCTTCACGGAACAGCTCGTCTCCCTCCGCGAGCGCCTTGCGGGCCACCTGCTCGTTCGGGCCGCGGCCGACCATCCGCTTCCAACGCTTCTTGACGTTTTCGCCCTTGAAGTAATCCCATGGGTCGATCTGCTCGGCGCCGGTGTACTCGGACGAGATGACCTGCGAGTCGGCGGACGTCGCGGGATCCGCCTTCGACCAGGGCCACTTCGGTGTCTTCAGACTGGCACAGCCCGCGGCCGCGAGCGCGCAGCACACGGCCGGCACGATGCATCGTGCCGTACGGGAGGCAGTCACGGGGCGTCTCATGGGCGGTCGTTTCCTGGGGCTGGTCCGTCCCGGCGCGCCGCTTGCGGCGTCGTCGCCGAGCCGGTGGTGTGCGGCGAGCATGTCATGGCGCGTGCCGCTCCCGCGATCCACGCGGACGGGCGGCCTTCGGTGCAGGCTGATGCGGCAGCCAGCGGGCGGCGACGGGCGGCCTGCCGAGCAGGTGGGACAGGTAGGCGTTCATGATCGCCCGCACCTCCGCGCCGACGGCCGGCGGCAGGTCGATCGACCGACGATCGGGGCTCGCGAATCCGCGCAGGGTCGCGAGTCCCGCCGGTGAGACCGAGATGACCGCGCGACGTCCCTGACGGCATCGCCCGCAGAGCGTGCCTCCGTCGAGCATGCCGAAGGCGACGCGTCCCGCCGTGGGCAGCGCCGCGCCGCAGGCGGCGCACTCGCACAGGGCCGGACCGTGGCCGGTGATCCGCAGGATGGCCAGCTCCGCACGCACGACGACGCCCGCGACGATGTCGTCCGGCATGACGGTGCCCGACAGGTCCCGCAGGGTCGCATGGGCGGCATCGAAGAGTTCCGGCTGCGGGTCGGCGTCGGCCGTCAGGTCATCGAGCAGCGCGGCGACGTGCATGCCGCCGCTGACCGCGGCGAGGCTCGTGCCGACGCGAAAACGATGCTCCAGGCAGGCTTCCGTGAGCAGGTCGAGCCCTCCGGACGCCGTGCGCAGGACGAGTACCTCGGACGTGGAGAGCAGGTCAAGGCCGCCGTCGAAGTGGCCCTTCGGCCTCCACGCCCCCTTCGCCAGGGTCCGCACCTTGCCGAGTTCGCGGGCGAAGAGCGTGACCACGCTGCTCGTCTCGCCGAAGGCGACGGTGCGGATCACGATCGCGCGTGACTTGGCCGGACCGGCCCGCTCAGCGGCCATCATCGCGTCCCGCCCGCCCGGGCGGCTCGTCCGCCCCGGGTTCGAGTCGCTCGATCCGCACGAGGTCGATGCGGCGACGGGTCGCCGCCAGCACCTCGGCGCGCACGCCGTGCGCCTCCATCCGTTCGCCGATCTGCGGAATTCTGCCGAAGTGGTGGAACACGAAGCCTCCGACGGTGTCGAAGTTTTCCTCCTCGGGCAGCGCGCAGCCGAGGTGGCGATTGAGCGTTTCGAGGCGCACGTTGGCGAGCACCTCGCAGGCGTTCGGGGAGATCTGGCGGATCCCATCGGTGAAGGCCTCGTCGTGCTCGTCGGCGATCTCGCCGACGATCTCCTCGAGCGCGTCCTCGATGGTGACGAGCCCGGCCACTCCGCCGAACTCGTCGGTCACGATCGCCAGGTGCGTGTTGCCGCGCTGGAACTCCCGCAGGAGCTTCCGTACGGTCATCGACTCCGGCACGAACCAGGGGGGACGCAGCAGCTGCTCGAGCGACGGAGCCGTGGAGCCGGCGGCGAAGCCCTCGGCGAACAGCTGAAGCACGTCGCGGATGTGGAGGATTCCCACGATGTCGTCCGGAGAGCGGCCCCAGACGGGGAGCCGCGTGTGGGCGCTGTCGGCGGCGAGCCGGACGGCCTCCTCCCATGCAGCCGAGGCGGGGATGGCGAGCATGCTCGTCCGGGGTGTCATCACGTCGGCGACCCGGACCTCGTCGAGGCGGATGACGCCGCGGATCATGTCGCGCGCCTCCCCCTCCAGTCGGCCCTCACGATGCGCCTGCTCGACGACCGCGTGCAGTTCCTCGTGGGGGCGCTCCGGCTCGTCGCGGCCGCGGCGTCCGACCAGCCGCGGTAGCGCCGTCACGAGCCGTGCGGCCCACTCGACGGCGGGCGTCACCACTCCGACCACGGGTCGCCAGAACGGCCAGGTCACGACCACGACCCATGCCCCGGCGAGCCGCACCGCGAGCACCGGCACGACCACGAGCGCGAGCCAGACGATCACGATCCATCCCGCCACCGCCCGGATGCCGGCGGTGGCGACGTCGACCCCCTGAAACGCGAGCAGGGTGGCCACGACCGCGGCCGCGGCGACCACGGTCGCGGAGATGAAGGCGATCGTGGGACCGGCGGCCGTCATCGCGGCGCACTGGTCCGGCCGTCCGCGGCGCTGGCAGCGTTCCTGCACGTCCTGAAGCGATGCTCCCCGGGCCGCCCGTGCCTGAACGGCGGCGAGCGCGGCGATCGCCAGCAGTGCGGCCGACCACGGTGTCGTCATCGTGCGGCCCGCCGGCTGCGGGGGGGCGGAGGCAGTCCGGCGGCCGTGAGCAGCGTGCGCTCGCGCAGCCGCATCGCCCGCCGGTCAGCGGGGTCGTGGTCGTCGTAGCCGACGAGGTGCAGAAGACCGTGGACCGCGTAGTAGGCCACCTCGTGCCGCGCCGCCCAGCCCACCTCCCGCGCCGTTCGGCGCGCCGTCTCGGCGCTGATGGCGATGTCGCCGGCGACCGTGGCGGGCTCGTCGCCGGACAGATCGAACGTGATGACGTCGGTGGGCCCCGGGAGCCCGAGCCACGTGCGATGCAGCGTCGCCATGCGGCGATCATCGACGAGGAGCACGCACAGGCGCGCCCGCTCGATCCGCTGTCGCGCGAGGGCGGCCCGCACCACGCGCGCGAGCCACCGCCCGCCGATCCGCACGACGCGCTGCCGGTCCACGACGTCGATCTCGATGGCGGCCGAGGGCTCGTTCGCCGCCGCCGGCTCCCCGCCTCGTCCACTCGACGTGCCGCGGGCCCTCCGGGGCGGTCGCGCGTGCCGCATCGACATGCGCATGCCTCATGCCGTCCGTTGGCCGGGATACTTCACGCGACCGTGGTAGACGGCCGTCAGGCTCTTCACGAGGCTCTGCTCGATGAGTTCGAGCTCCTCGAGCGTGAGCCCGCATTCGTCGAACTGGCCGTCGAGGAGCCGCTTCATGGCGATGTCGTGGACGAGGCCGGCGATCCGCGCCGGCGTCGGCTCCGTGAGCGTGCGACTGGCGCTCTCGGCGGCGTCGGCGAGCATCATCACCGCCGACTCCCGGGTGCTCGGTCGTGGCCCGGGGTAGCGGAACGTCTGCTCGTCCACTTCGCCGCCGTTGGGGTCGGTCTGGGACCGCTCCGCGGCCCGGCGGTAGAAGTACTCGACGAGCGTCGTGCCGTGATGCTCTGCGATGAGATCGATGATCGGCTGCGGCAGGTTGTACTGGCGGGCGAGTTCCGCACCCTCCTTGACGTGCGCGATGATGATGAGCGTGCTCATCGCCGGAACGAGGGCCTCGTGGCGGTTCTGGTCCCCTTGGTTCTCCACGAAGTACGCCGGCTTGAGCATCTTGCCGACGTCGTGGAAATAGGCGCCGACGCGCACGAGGAGGCCGCGGGCCCCGATCGCCTCGGCCGCCGCCTCGCCGAGGCTCGCCACGTTGATCGAGTGGTTGTAGGTGCCGGGGGCGCGGCGCACGAGCTCCTGGAGGAGCGGGTGTGCCGCGTCTCCCACCTCGAGCAGGCTGAGATCGGTGAGCACGCCGAAGGACCGTTCGATGAAGGGCAGCAGGCCCGTCATGAGAAACCCGGCCAGGACCGTCCACGCGCCGGTACGGGCCGCCTCCTGCACGAGCGCCACGTCGAGAGACCGGCTTTCCAGAAGGCTCGCGCCGAGCTGGGTGAGGCTCGCCACCGCACCCGCCCAGAGGCCGACGTAGATGAGCTTGCTGCGGCTGCGGATCCGGCCCATCCAGAAGACGAGCGCCGCGGCGCCGGCCGACAGCGTGACGAAGTCGGTGAGGCCGCGGCCGAGCCCCACGACCACGACGAGCGCCACCTGGGCCGCCAGCAGCAGGGCGAGGTCGCGATCGTAGGCCAGCGCGACCGTCATCGCGAAGACGAGCAGCGGCACCGACTCGGCCCGCCACGCATCGTTCGCGAGAAGCACGCAGAGCACGACCGTGAGCACGGCGAGGGCGGTGATGGTGACCACGTTGCCCAGGTCGGTGAGCACGCGGCGATGGTGCATGTGGAGATAGAAGCCGGCCAGGGCGAACATCGCGACGAAGAGCCCGAGCATCGAGAGCACGCGGGCGAGTCGCTGGCGGGTCGTCTGCTCCCCGGAGTGGGCGTGGTGCTCGCGGCGCAGCAGCACGAGCGCGTCGCCGTCGATCGCGGTGTCCGCCGGTGCGAGCACGTCGCCGGACGAGTAGCGGACGAACTGCTGCGGCGTCTTGGCGATCGCGTCCTGCTTCGCCCGCGCGGTGCCTTCACGGTCGATCTGCAGGGACCCCGACAATCGCGGCTCGAGCCAGGCGAAGACGCGATCACCGAACGGTCCGGTGCCGAGTTCGTCGGCGAGCCGCGACTTGAGCCTGCTCTTCGCCTCGCCCAGCAGCACGTGTGCGACCTGCACGCGCGTCATCTCCGCCGTGCTGCCGAGCGGATGGACGTCGATCTCCGTCTGGCTGCCGTCGTCGATGCCGTGCTGGATCTTGTCGAGCACGCCCTTGTTCTCGACGTCCGCGAAGGCGGTGTCGATCGCCTTCTCGAACTCGCCGAGGCGATCCTTCGTGTCGACGCGACCGCGGAAGCGCTGGAATGCCTCCTCGGCCGCGGCGACGAGTCGCGCCCGCTCCGCCTCGGCGGCGCGGCGGGGGTCGGCGTCCGCCTCCGGGGCGCCGGTCGGTGCCGACCCCGCGTCCGCCGCCGGCTAGA
>CAIWZS010000436.1 GCA_903917235.1 uncultured Planctomycetaceae bacterium
CCGTCGACACCGAGGCGGTAGGCACCGACACCGTCGATCACGTCGCCATGGTCGGCGGCCGCCGGAAATCCTCCGGGGAAGCAGACGGCCGAACCCTCGGGGCCCAGACGCCTCCGCATCTCCTTGCGGGCGTCGTCCTGGCCGAGCCCGAGGAAGCTCCGGCACGACACGGCGAACCGGCTGCCGCCGAGGTCGACACGATGCACGTGCGGGACCCGGTCCGGATCCTCGTCGGTGGGAAACGTCAACTGCAGCGACGAGCCGCCGACCTCGACGATGCCGACCGGCTCATGGCCTTCGTCGAACGCCCGGACGAGCACGTCGTTGAGATTGATCCAGGTCCAGATTCCCTCCTCCTCGCTGCCGCAGGTGGTCCGCACCTCGCCGGTCGCGAAACCATGGCGGCCGATGCCACCGCGGATCGTGTCGTAGAGGCGATCCACCGCTCCCCGCCCGTGGAGCCCTTCGGCGTAGCGCATGCCCGCGGTGGCGAGCAGATTGACCTCGACCTGTGACGGCGCGATGCCGAGCCCGGCGAGAAAGTCACGGGCGTGCTCGAGCAGCGGGTCGACGATCTCCGGCACCACGCTCGCCGCGGCCGCCGGATCGTCCGGCCGGACGAAGTTGTTGATGCCGTCCTCCTTCGCCCCGGAGGCCATGACGGGAAACTCCTTCTCGAGGAGCTTCTCGACACGGGCGAATCGGCCGGGCTCGACGCGGTAGAGGAAGAGCCGGGTGCCGCTGCTGCCGGCATCGATGACCGCGGTGACGTGGGTCACGGTGACGTTCCTCGGGCCACCATCACCTCGGCCGCAGGAATTGGAACGGCTCCGCCGGGCGGAAACCGCCGGTCTGATTGCCGGCGCGGTCGGGCTCGCCGTCGAGTTGGAGCTTCCGCACGCCCGACGACGGACCGAAGTCGAGGTCGGCGAACTTCACCCAGACGACGCTCGGGGAGAACGTGCTCTCGAAGTAATACACCCGCTGCTTCTGGTCGGCGACGGTGCGCCAGATGGTCGAGGAGATGTTCGGCTTGTCGGGCGTGGTGATCCCGCGTGGCACGCCGACGTTCCGCATGACGCTGAAGACGTCCGCCACGGCCTCCCGCGGGTCGGACGACTGGCGGCAGGCATTGATGTAGAAGGAGGCCCGGGCGAACCGGTCGGCCGCGCGGTTCGTTCCGGGCAGCATCACGGTGCCGCCGATCTCCCGCCAGTAGCGATCGAGGGCGATCTGCTGCTCGAAGAGCGGGGAGTTCGTCATCACCTGGTACTGCCGGCCGTGGTGGATGACGGCCTTCCCGCCGACATACTCCACGATCGCCGAGTCGCCGGTCGCATCGGAGAGGGACAGATGCACCATCCCCGGGCGGCCGTTCGGCGTCATCACAGGCACCACGCGGAAGGCCTCCTTGCGGAGTTCCGCGACCGCCTCCTCGACGCTGGCGAACCGATCGAGCGCGTACTGCGTCCAGGCGCAGACGCTGACCACCGGCCGCGGGTCATCGGCAGCCGGATACTCCGACTCCGCAAGGTAGAGGATGTTGGCGACGAGCCCCTTTTCGTTCATCCCATCGGCGGTGGCGCCCTCGTACACGGAGGCCACCACGCTCCCGTATTGGCTGGTCCACTCGAGCGATCCCCTGCCCAGTCCGCCGTCGCGCTTCATCCCGCGGGGAAACAGCCAGAGGTTCGTGCGCATGTCCTCTTGCCAGTCCATCGACCGGCCGGTGACGATCTGGCCCTCCGGCCCGAGATAGACCGCGCGCGTGCAGGCGTGGGCGACTGCCGCCACGAGGCAGGCCGTCACGACGACCATTGCCGCAAGCACGGCAGGGCCGCGCCGCGGCACCCGGCCGTGTGTCGAACGACGATGGGCGCGATCCATGGAATGAGCCTCGGGACGGGGAACGTGACGGACCACGACGCGGATGGGGCAGGAAGATATCGCGCGCGGGGTAGGCGGGCCACCCCCGGCGTGCCATGGCCAGGCTGGCAGCGGACCGGTGGCGCATCCGCCGCACGCGGCAAACTCGACACGTATCCCGCGACTTCCCCCGCACAGCACCGCTCCTTTGGGCGGTCGGCGCAAGGAGGGCCGGCGCACCGCGTGGGGCCCGCACCGTGGACCCACGAGCGTCGATGTCCCCGGCAGCCGACCGATCCGACTCCGGCTGACGGACCCTCCCCGTGATGATGCGACCCGGCACGCCATGGCGGCACGCGGCGGCCGTGGCATGCGTGCTGGCGACGGCGATCGATGCACCCGCGACCGCTGCGGACCTGTCGCCACCCGACGAGGTCTACGAACTGCGGGCCCGCGACCCGCAGCAGGACGTGCCCGACCCGAAGCGGTTCCTCTGGCCGGAGTGGCAGGAGGCCCGCCGCGTGTCGATCTACGGCTGGGTGGACTGCGGCATCGGCGGCAATACGAACGGCAGCGCCTACAACGGGACGGTCGGCCTGCAGGACCGCAATCTGCAGGCGATGATGTCGCAGCTGTACCTCGTCGCGGAGCGGTCGCTCGACTTCGAGTCGGATGACTGGCAGTGGGGCGCCCGGGTGGATCTGCTCTACGGCACCGACGCGTGGCAGACGCTCGCGCGCGGCCTCGATGCCTACCCCTTCAACGAGTACGACAACTTCGGCGTCCCGCGCTGGGACTCGAGCCGGTTCTACGACCTGGCGATGCCGCAGCTTTACGCCGAGATCGGCCGGGGGGACGTCGCGGTGCTCGCCGGCCACGTCTACTCGCCGCTCGGCTACGAGAACGTTCCCGCGGTCGGCAATTTCTTCTATTCGCACTCCTACACGTTCAACTTCGCGACACCCAACACCGTCACCGGCGTGATCGCGCGCTGGGAGCCCGAGGAGGGGGTGCGGGTGTCGAGCGGCGTGACGAACGGCTGGGACAATTTCTCCGACGGCATGCCGGTCTTCGACAATCCGGGCTATCCGGGCGCGTCGAGCAATCTGGCCTACCTCGGCAACGCGGTGCTGGCGTCGCCGGACGGGAAGCAGCTCGTGTCGATCGCGGTGTCGACGGGCAACGAGTACACGCCGGTCGTCGATCCGTCGGGTGCGCCCGGGCGGCTGCTCGTCGGCAACCGCTCGATGGTGACGGCCTTTTGGCAGAACGAACTGGCGGACCGCCTCACGTCCGTGACCGAAGCCTCGTCGGCCTGGCAGTTCAACGCCGACACGGGACTCGCAAACCTCGGCCAGCAGCCGGGCCTCGCCCAGTGGTACGGCGTCTGCCAGTACCTCTATCGCGGGCTGACCGACCGGCTCTCGGCCGGCAGCCGACTCGAGTGGTTTCGCGACAACAACGGCTTCCGGACCGCCTACCCGGCGAGGAACGCGGCGCTCGGCATGCCGCCGGTGGCGAGCGGGTTCGCGGGCAACTTCTGGGAGGTCACGCTCGGCCTCAACTGGTTGCCGACGCCCAACTGGGTGGTCCGGCCCGAGGTGCGCTACGACTGGTACACACCGGACGACTACGGGACCGGCGCGCTCCCCTTCGGACCGCTCACCACGACGCCGGGCGGACTCGTCACCGGCGACGCCTTCGACCAGTGGTACATGGGCTGCGACGCCATCTTCCAGTTCTGAGCCCGGAGTCGTCCGTGGACAAAGCCTTTCATGGCCTTTGTCCACGTTGCCGACCGGTGGAAACGCCGAGGGTTTCCATGGTCGGCACTCCTCGCATCCTGCTCAGGTAGACGTGCTCCACAGTCTGCAAACGAGCCGGCCGCGGGCTCTCCTCCGCCACGGTCAGGCGGGCGGCCCGTCGCGCACCACGTCCACCGTGAGGTCGGAGAGTCGGCGGTAGAGGTGCAGCTTGTCCTTCAGCAGCCACCCGTCGAACACGAGACGCTCCATGGGCACCCAGAGCGCGACCCAGCCTGCGATCACGAACGCCTCGCCCACGATGTCGTTGAAGAGGCTGTCGGGATAGAGACGGCTCACGCCGGAGTGGACGGCCAGGAGCACCGTCATGATCGAGATCCCGACGGAAAGCCAGCGAAACGTGCGGACCCGGTTGCGCTGGTGCTGCCGCTGGAGGATGCCGGCCTCGTAGGAGAAGAAGTTGCGGACGGCCTGCTGCGTCTCCGCCTCGGTGGCCTCCGGATCGTCCCCGTGCGAGACGCGCACCTGGAGCTCGAGCGGCACCTTCGGCGGCGCGTCGCTCGCCCACTGGACGATGTGCTCGACCGCGCGGGGATCGAGATCCCGCTGCCGGAACGGCGATGGGTCGAGCGCGCTGTAGAGGCTGTCGAGGCTCTCGACCTGGACCTCGATGCGGTAGGGATTCGCCATTTCGAAAGGCTCCCTGCGGCGCGGGGCACTCGACGCGTGCCCGCGGTGCGGTTGTCAAGGATACCCCCCTGATCCCGCCATCACGACGCCCCGCTTTCATGAGGACCGTATGAACCGCCGCGCGGAGCGCTCTTCGGCGGATCCCACGATCCTTCCGATACAATCATGGTTTCTCCCGCCCCGGCCCCGCGTGCCCGACCGCCAGGATCCCTCCCGTGAGCCGCATTCTCATCATCGGTGCCGGCGGTGTCGGGGCCAGCATGGCGTCGATCGCCGAGACCCGCACGTTCTTCGAGTCGTTCGTGCTCGCCGACATCCGCGAGCAGCTGTGCATCGACGCGGTGAAGAGCCTCGACAATCCCGCCCGCTTCTCGACGGCGGTCGTCGACGCCCGCAAGTCGGCCGACATCGTCGCCCTCGCCGAGGCCACCAAGTCCGACATCATCGTCAATGCGTGCGACCCGCGGCTGAATGCCCCGATCCTGGAGGCCGCGTTCACCGCGAACTGCACCTACCTCGACCTGGCGATGAACCTGAGCAAGCCCCACCCCACGAATCCCTACGAGGAGGTCGGCGTCCCCTTGGGGGCGGCCCAGCTCGCCGCGGACCAGCAGTGGCGCGAGCGCGGCCTGCTCGCGCTCGTCGGGATGGGCGTCGAGCCGGGCCTGAGCAACGTCTTCGCCCGGTACGCCGCCGATCACCTCTTCGACACGATCGACGAGATCGGCGTCCGCGACGGGTCGAACCTCTCCATCGACGGCTTCGACTTCGCGCCGACGTTTTCGATCTGGACCACCATCGAGGAGTGCCTCAACCCGCCGATCATCTGGGAGCGAAGCCGCGGGCTCTTCACGACGGAGTGCTTCAGCGAGCCGGAGGTCTTCCACTTTCCGGCGGGCATCGGCGCGACGGAGTGCGTGAACGTGGAGCACGAGGAGGTGCTGCTCATCCCACGCGAAATCGACTGCAGCCGCGTCACCTTCAAGTACGCGCTCGGCGCCGAATTCATCGACTGGCTCAAGACCTTCGCCTACCTTGGACTCGACAGCACCGACAAGGTGCGCGTGGGTGACGTGTCGGTCGCGCCGCGGGACGTGCTCGCCGCCGTGCTGCCCAATCCGGCGAAGCTCGGCCACGTGATGCACGGACGCACGTGCGCCGGCACCTGGGTGAAGGGCACGTCGTTCGGCGAGCCGCGCGAGGTGTACCTCTACCACGTGGCCGACAACGCGACGACCATGAGGGAGTACGGGGCGCAGGCGGTGCTCTGGCAGACGGCCGTCTGCCCGGTCATCGCCCTCGAACTGCTGGCGACCGGCGCATGGAAGGGGGTCGGCGTGCGCGGCGCCGATGCCTTCGACGCCGTGCCGTTTCTCAACCTGCTCGGCGACTACAACACGCACCACGGCATGGTCGAGATGGGGCCCCGACTCTGGCCGAGCCCGCGGCCCACGGGCCAGCGCGGCTGGGACCGACCGATCCGCCGCGCGATCGTCCCGAGCATCTGAACCCCCTGTGGCGCAAGCCTCCAGGCGTGCGATCGTTGGTATCATCCGGTTTTCGGTTCCTCGAAGCATTTTCCCGACGAGGCGCGCATGCACGTCCCACGCTTGATGCTCGCGGCCCTGATGGCCCTGACAATCACGACCCTCTCGGTCATTTCGGCCCCGGCCGCCGAGCCTGGACGCCGCTGGGAGCAGGCATCCGAACGCATGCCCAACGCCGCGGCGACGGCGCGGCCCGTCGAAGCGGCGGCGGCACCGGACGTCGCACCGTGGATCTGGGGGGCGGACGCGGATCGGGAGTATCGGCTGGTCCGTTCCTTTCGCGGGCCGGTGCGTTCGGCCACGCTCGTCGCCACCTGCGACAACCGCATGGTCCTCTCGCTCAACGGCCGCGAGGTCGGCACCAGTGCCTCCTGGGAACAACCGCTCCGGATCGACCTGACACCTCACGTGCGCGACGGTGACAACGAGCTCGTCGCGGAGGTCGCGAACGCCGGAGGGCCATCCGGCTTTTCATGCCGCCTCGTGCTGACCGCAGCCGACGGTGCGACGACGGTGATCGTGAGCGACGGGTCGTGGACGGCCCGGGACAAGGCTACGGCCGGATCGACCGCACCGGCCCGCGTCGTGGCGAAGGCGGGCGAGGGTCCATGGGGCGCGGCCCTCGCCGGCCGGTCGGGTTCCCCCGCCGACGCCAATCCGGCGTTCAACGTGCCGGAGGGCTTCGTCGTCGAGCGACTCTTCGTCGTCCCGAAGGAGGAACTTGGCTCGTGGGTATCCCTGACGAGCGATCCCCGGGGCAGGCTCATCGCGAGCGATCAGGGCGACAAGGGCCTCGTGCGCATCACGCCGGCGGCGGCTGACGGTTCGACACCGACCCTCGTCGAACAGATCCCGGTGGAACTCACCGGAGCCCAGGGACTTCTGTGGGCGTTCGATTCCCTCTACGTCGTCTGCAACGGCGGTCCGGGCAGCGGCTTGTACCGCGTGACCGACTCCGACGGGGACGACACGCTCGACACGGTCGAGAAACTGCGCGCGATCGAGGGTGGAGGAGAGCACGGTCCCCATAACATCATCCTCTCACCCGACGGCACGCGGCTCTTCATCGTCTGCGGAAATCACACGAAGGTGCCCTTCGCCGTGACGGAGGACACGCCGCCGCAGACGATGGGCGGCATCCGCGAGAACCAGCGGCGGCTGACGCTCGGTGCGGATGGCGCGAGCCGCCTGCCCGCCTGCTGGGATGAGGACCTGCTCACCCCGCGCATGTGGGACGCCAACGGCCACGCCGCGGGCATCCTCGCCCCAGGGGGATACGTCGTGAGCACGGATCCCGCCGGACAGTCGTGGGAAATGTGGTCGGCGGGCTATCGCAACGCCTACGACATGGCGTTCAACGCCGATGGCGAGCTCTTCGTCTACGACGCCGACATGGAATGGGACTTCGGCACGCCGTGGTATCGACCCACGCGTGTGAACCACGCGACGAGCGGGTCGGAACTCGGCTGGCGGAGCGGCTCGGGCAAGTGGCCGGCCGCGTATCCCGACAGCCTGCCGGCGCTCGTGGACATCGGGCCCGGCTCACCGGTGGGAGTGGCGTTCGGATACGGCGCACGGTTTCCGGCGGCCTACCAGCGGGCCCTCTACGTCTGCGACTGGACGTTCGGCACGATGTATGCGATCCACCTCGAGCCCGAGGGATCGACGTACCGCGGACGGAGGGAGGATTTCGTCTCCCGCACGCCGCTGCCGCTGACGGACGTGACCATCGGCGCGGACGGGGCGATGTACTTCACGGTCGGCGGCCGTGGCGGCCAGGGCGAACTCTATCGGGTCACCTACGCCGGCACCGAGCCGACAACGCCGGTGGATGCACGCAGCACGACGCATGCCGACCTGCGGAGGCTGCGCCACGAACTCGAGGCCCTGCATCGACCAAGCCCCGTCCCGGCGGCGGCCGTCGCGACGGCGCTGCCGGCCCTGTCGCATGCCGATCGCTTCATTCGGTATGCAGCACGGGTGGCACTGGAACACCAGCCGCTCGCCTCGTGGCAGGACGCCGCACTTGCGGTCACCGAGCCCCGGGGCCGCATCGCGGGCGCGATCGCCGTCGCCCGCCAGGCGGAGCCGGCGGCACAGCCCGCGGTCCTTTCGGCACTCGCCGCGATCGATCCCGCGTCGCTCGACGCATCCGGCCGCCTCGATCTCGTCCGCGCCTACCAGCTGGCGATGATCCGCCTCGGCGATCCCCCCTCCGACGCGAAGCGGCGCATCGCGGACAGGCTCGGGCCGCTGTTCCCGTCCAACGACGATGCGCTCGACCGCGAGCTCGCCAGCCTCCTGGCGGCGGTCCGTGCCCCGGGGATCGTCGCGAAGCTTGCCGGCATGCTCGCGCAGCCGACCGCATCGGCGGGCCGGACCAATCTCGCGCCGGACGAGGAGGCCCTCCGCGCCCTGATCACACGCAACGCGGGCTACGGCGGGGCCGTGCGGGCGTCGCTCGAGAAGCGCACCGACCTCCTCCAGCTGCACTACGCGTACGTCCTGCGCACCGTACACGACGCCGACGCGTGGACCGACGCGGATCGGCGGGTGTTCTTCGGCTGGTTTCCCCGGGCCCGCGAGTGGTCCGGCGGCAACAGCTACCGCAAGTTCCTCGTGGCGATCGAGACCGACGCGCTCGCGGGACTCACGGAGAACCAGAAGCTCGCGCTCGAGGCGACCGGGGTGCGGGCGCCCTGGGTGCCGCCACCGCTGCCGAAGCCCGCAGGCCCGGGCCGGAAGTGGACCGTGGAGGAGGTGGTCGCCCTGGCGAGCCGTGCGGGTGACGAGGGCGTCGCTCGCGGTCGCAGCTTCGAGCACGGCAAGCGGTCGTTCGCCGCGGCGCGGTGCGTCGTCTGCCATCGGTACGGGGAGGACGGCGGTGCCACCGGCCCCGACCTCACGCAGGCGGCCGGGCGGTTCGCGCTCAAGGACCTCGTCGAGGCGATCGTCGAGCCGAGCAAGGTGGTCTCGGACCAGTACCGCGCGAGCGTGGTGCAGACGGCCGACGGCCGCACCGTCACCGGGCGGCTCGTCGCGGAGTCCCCGGAAAAAGTCACGCTCGTCGTCGATCCAGAGGATGCCACGAAGGTGGTCGAGATCAGCCGGTCGCAGATCGAGGAGATCACGGCGAGCCCGACCTCGCTCATGCCGGCCGGTCTGCTCGACCAGCTCAACGAGCGCGAGGTGCTCGACCTCATCGCCTACACGCTTTCGCGCGACAAGCCGCGGGATGGCCGGTTTCGGGCCGACAAGTAAGGTGTCGCACCTCGTGCCGACGACGCGCGGCCGTCGGCCGACGCGGCGGGGCCCGGGTCCGATCGCTCAGGCCTCGCCCACGAGCAGCTTTCCCGCGGCATCGATGGCGAGCGAGAGCCGACGGTCGCCGACACGGATCCGCATCAGGCCCGCGCCGTCCGGATTGCGTTCCACCGCGCCGGTGGCGTTGAGCTCCAGTCCGCTCTCGGTGAGGTAGCGGAGGAACGGCGGAGACTGATCGAGCACGCGCGCCAGGCGAAAGGACGAGCCGGCGGCACATTCCGCGAGCGGTCGCGTCGCCGCCTCGTCGGCGGCCGGGAGTGATTGAGCGTCGGCGCGCGGGATCGGGTCTCCATGCGGATCGACCTCGGGGTGACCGAGGTAGGCGTCGATGCGATCGACGAGCAGGTCGCTCACGGCGTGCTCGAGGTGCTCGGCCTCGTCGTGCACCTCGTCCCACGTCATGTCGAGCGTGCGGAGGAGGAAGAGCTCGATCAGCCGGTGACGACGGATCACGCGGAGCGCGAGCATCCGGCCGGCCCGCGTCAACGCGACACCCTCGTAACGGCGGTGCGTCGCGAGCCGCGCGGCATCGAGCGTCTTGAGCATGCTCGTCACGGTGCCCGGTGCGACGCCGAGCGCCGTCGCGATCTGCCCCGTGCTCGCGGCCCGGCCGTCCTGCGTGTTCGTGATCTGCCAGATCGTCTTGACGTAGTTCTCGACGGTGAGACTGGGCATGCCGGTGCCTCCACGAAACGGGAACTCGACGGACGACGCCCTGCGGCCGCAGTATGATTATGGCTTTCCCATGGGATGCGCGCATGCCCCTGAACGAGGCCGCCTTCCGGCTGGTCGAGCCGCTCGTCGGAGATCCTCAGGCGTTCGGAGCCGTCGTCAGCAGGCTTGGCGGCGTCACCGTGGTGGACTGCGGCGTGAAGGCCGTGGGGAGCGAGGCGGCCGGCTTGCTGGTCGCCCGTGCCGCCATGGCGGACCTAGGCAGGGTCGAGTGCCGCGAGGACGCCGCGTCTGACGGGCCGTTCGCCGCGCTGTGGCCTGCCTGTCCGTGGCCGATCGTGACCGTCGCGAGCGACGCCCCGGTCGCGGCCTGCCTCGCCGCGCAGTACGCGGGCTGGAAGGTGGCGACCGCCGACTACTTCGCCATGGCGAGCGGGCCGATCCGCGCCGCGATCGGCCGTGAGAAACTCTTCGAGGCGATCGGTCTCCGCGAGCACCCGGCGGTTGCGGTCGGGGTGCTCGAAGCGTCGCGACTGCCGCCGGAGGACGTGTGCATCCGGCTGGCGACCGATGCGGGCGTGCCCCCCGCCGGCCTGCTGCTGCTCGTCGCGCGGACGGCGAGCGTGGCCGGCACGCTCCAGGTGGTCGCGCGATCGCTCGAGACCTCGCTCCACAAGCTCCACGATCTCGGGTTCGACGTCGGCCGTGTCGTCCGTGGATCGGGGGTCGCGCCTCTGCCCCCGTCCGGCCTCGGCAACGATGATCTGGCCGCCATCGGTCGCACGAACGACGCGATCCTCTATGGCGGTCACGTGCGGCTCGAGATCGACGCGCTCGATGCCTCGCTGTGCGACATCGGTCCGCGGGTCGTCAGCAGCGGCTCTCCGAGCCATGGCCGGCCCTTCCTCGAGCTCTTCGAGGCGGCAGGACGGGACTTTTATGCGCTCGATCCGGCGCTCTTCGCCCCGGCGACCGTCGATCTCGTGAGCCTCGCCTCGGGCCGCACCCACCGGTTCGGCGGGATGCGGCCCGACATCGTGAGCCAGTCGTTCGGTGCTGCCGGCCCCGATCGGTCGCCGGCCCGGGCATGACCGGCATGCCCACCCGTTCCGATGGCACCGCTGCCGCCGCCACCGGACGGCTCGCCGTCGCGATCGTCGGTCGCGAGACGGGCTGGCACGCCCAACGCATCGCCATGGCCCTCGGCGCCCGGGGCCATGACGTCACGCACGTCGGCTGGGAGGCCCTCGCATCGTCGCTCGAGCCGGGCGGGGAGACGCTCCTGCCACGGGCACTCGCGCGGGCGGACGTGGTCTGCGTGCGCGGCATGCCCGGCGCGCCGACCGGCCCGGACCGACTCGAGCGGGTGGTCTTCCGCATGGACGTGCTCGGCCGACTCGCCGGCGGCGGCACGCCCATCGTCAACGCCCCGCGCGCCCTCGAGGCGGCGATCGACAAGTACCTCGCGTCGTCCCGAATCGCCGCGGCCGGACTGCGCGTGCCGCGCACCCGCGTCGTGCAGGGCGAGACGGCGGCTCTGGCCGCATGGGACGCGCTCGGCGGGGACTGCGTCGTCAAGCCACTCTTCGGATCGCAGGGCAAGGGAGTCGAACGGGTCCAGTCCCGAACCGCCCTGGCGAGGTGGCTCGGACGTCCCGCTGGACCGGGTCCGGACGCGGTCGTCTACATCCAGGAGTTTCTGGGGGCGGCACGCTGGGACGCGCGGATACTGCTCGTCGGCGATCGTCTCTTCGCCATGCGCCGCACCGCGCCGGCCGGCGAGTGGCGGACGAATCTCGCGGTCGGCGGCCGTGCCGAACGGTTCGACCCGCCTCCGGCGTGGGCGGCGGCGGCGAGGATCGCCGCGGACACCCTCGGGACCGCCGTGGCAGGCGTCGACCTGCTTCCCGCGCCCGACGG
>CAIWZS010000437.1 GCA_903917235.1 uncultured Planctomycetaceae bacterium
AGAGCGAGGGTGCGGATGATTCAGGCAGGAGTCATGCAGCCGGTCGGCGACCTGCTCGTCATCGC
The DNA here is from genome assembly GCA_903917235.1 of uncultured Planctomycetaceae bacterium. Classification (GTDB taxonomy): domain Bacteria; phylum Planctomycetota; class Planctomycetia; order Pirellulales; family UBA1268; genus QWPN01. Next base: position 66 of record CAIWZS010000437.1, read on the forward strand.
GCTGGCGTTGGGCCTGGCCGCGTTCGGATACCGCCACGGCCTCTTCATTGCCACGCTTTCGGGCCTGGCCGTGCTCGTATCGCTCGTCGTCGCGCTCGCGGCTTCCGGAGTGCTCGCGGAGCTGGTCGTGTCGCTCGGCTGTCCCGAACCCTACGCCTTGGCGACGGTGTTCGGCCTGGTCTTCGGTGGCTGTCTCGTCGGCGCACGACTGCTGGTGGGCGCCACCGTGCCGGAAAACGCCGTACGACTGCCTCCGCTCTTCGACGCCGGCGGAGGCCTCCTCGTGGGGAGCGTCGCCGGGTTGGCGGCGGCGGGTGGCGGGCTCATCGGACTCTCGACGATCCCCAGGCCGGCCGATTACCACATCGATGGCAAGGCTCTGCGGTTCGACTGTGGGCGGATCATGCTCGACACGTACGCCGCCTGCCTGGGAGCGGACGAGGCGCGACGCCAGGACCTCGTGCGGCAGTACCACGAGCATGCCTGGAAGGGCATCGCGAGCGGTCCGACGGCGGGCGGGGCGGCGTCGACGGTGCCGGCAGGCCATGCGCCCAGCATCGTGACACCGGACGAGATCAGGCTTCCGGCCGACCTGGCCGACGGTGGCACGCTGCACCAGGTGAGAACCATCCGTCAAGGCGACGCGATCACCTTCGCGCTCAGGCCGTCGGGCAACCAGGAAAACGACAAGCTGCTCGCGATCGACGCCGCGACGGGCGACATCACGGTTCCGGACGTCGCGAAACTGCGTCAGGCTGGCGGCACCCTCGAGATCACCCTCACCGCCACGGATGCCGCCGGACTCTCGGACGAGAAGACCGTCACGATCCTGCTCGCGCCCTGACCGGCCATCCCGACCTGCGGCGTCATCCGATCGACGAAGCAGGGGATGAAGCGATCGCCGTTCATCGGCCGCGTGCCGACGCCCGCCGCTCGATCGCGCGCACCAAGGCCGCCCCCATGTCGGCCGGACTCTCGGCGATCTCGATGCCCGCGTCCGCGAGCGCCGTGAGCTTCGCGGCTGCGGTGCCCTTCCCGCCGGAGATGATGGCCCCCGCATGCCCCATCCGCTTTCCCGGGGGTGCCGTGCGGCCGGCGATGAACGCGGCCACGGGCTTCGTGACGTGCCGCCTGACGTAGTCGGCCGCCTCCTCCTCGGCACTGCCGCCGATCTCGCCCATCATCAGGATCGCGTGCGTGTCGGGGTCGGCCTCGAAGAGCGCGAGGATGTCGATGAAGGACGATCCGACGAGCGGATCGCCTCCGAGCCCCACGCAACTGCTCTGCCCACGGCCGAGCTGCGTCAGCTGCCAGACGGCTTCGTAGGTGAGCGTGCCCGAGCGACTCATGACGCCGACGTGCCCCGGCGCGTGGATGTAGCCGGGCATGATCCCGATCTTGCACTCCGCCGGCGTGATCACACCCGGGCAGTTGGGGCCGATGAGCCGTGAACCGGAATCCCGCACGACGGGCAGCACCCGCGCCATGTCGATTACCGGGATGCCCTCCGTGATCGCCACGACGAGTTCGATGCCGGCACCGACCGCCTCGAGGATCGCGTCGGCGGCGAAAGCCGGCGGCACGAAGATCATCGTGGCGTTCGCCCCGGTCGCGTCGCGGGCCTCGGCCACCGTGTTGAAGACCGGCAGTCCGGCGACCGTCTCGCCTCCCTTGCCCGGCGTCACGCCCCCCACCATGCGGGTGCCGTAGTCGAGGCAGCCCCGCGTGTGAAACTCCCCGACCTTGCCGGTGATGCCCTGGCAGATGACGCGCGTGTCGCGGTCGACGAGGATGCTCATGATTCGAGATGCCGAGGGCGGAGAGTCGGGGGCCGGCGGTGGGGAGGAAGGGTCATACGGCGGAACGTGCGGCGGCGACGACCTTTTTGGCCGCGTCGGTCAGGCCGTCGGCGGTGATGATCGTGGTGCCGCTCTCGGCGAGGATCCTCTTGCCCTCGGCCACCTCCGTCCCCTCCAGCCGCACCACGAGCGGCACGGTGAATCCGACCGTCTTCGAGGCCTCGACGAGCGCGGTCGCGATCGTCGTGCACCGCATGATGCCGCCGAAGATGTTGACGAGGATCGCCTTCACGTTCGGGTCTGAGAGAATGATGCGGAAGGCCTCGGTCACCTGCCCCACGTCGGCGCCGCCGCCCACGTCGAGGAAGTTGGCCGGCTCGCCGCCATGCAGCTTCACGAGGTCCATCGTGCTCATCGCGAGGCCGGCGCCGTTGACGAGGCAGCCGATCGTGCCGTCGAGCTTGACGTAGGAGAGACCGGCGGTAGCCGCGCGGATCTCCGCCGGCTCCTCCTCCGCCTCGTCGCGCAGGGACGCGATCTCCTTGTGGCGGAAGAGCGCGTTGTCGTCGAAGGTCATCTTCGCGTCGAGCGCGACGAGCGTGCCCTCGCCGGTGAGCACGAGCGGGTTGATCTCGAGGAGCGACGCGTCGAGATCGACGAAGGCGGAACAGAGCCGACGGAAGAACGACTCGGCGTGCCGCCAGCTCGCCGTCGGCAGGTCGAGCTTCGACGCCAGCAGCCGTGCCTGCCAGCCGGCGAGGCCGCGGTCGGGGTCGAACGGCTCGGAGAGGATGAGGTCGGGCGTCCGCTCCGCCACCTCCTCGATGTTGACTCCGCCGGCCGTGCTCGCGATGAGCACCGGGGAGCCGACACGGCGATCGACGAGCACGGCGCAGTAGAGCTCGCGCTGGATCGCGCAGCCGCTCTCCACGAACACCTGCCGCACGAGCTGGCCCGCCGGCCCGGTCTGGATCGTGACGAGCGTCCCGCCGAGCAGGGCGGCCGCGATGCGCCGCGCGTCATCGGCGCTGCGGGCGAGTTCGACGCCGCGCTGTCCCGATCCCTTCACCTGGCCCTTGCCACGTCCGCCGGCGTGGATCTGCGCCTTGACGGCGCAGAGGGGCGTGCCGAGCGCCGTGAAGGCGGCGGCGGCCTCGTCGGCCGTGCGCGCCACCCGCCCCGCGAGCACCGGCACGCCGGCGGCCCGCAGCAGATCCTTCGCTTGGTATTCGTGAATCTTCATGACGGACCCGGCGCGGGGCGGCAGGCGGCCGGGACGATGCCAGGCGTCGAGGGAGGGAGTCGTCGCCGCAAATATCCCACGAATCCGTCCGGCCGCAAGCCGGCCGCCCCCACGTCCTACTCCATGGTCGCCAGCGACCGCCGCTCCCGCTCCATGCGGCGGCGCCAATAGGGCACCGTGCAGAGAAGGAGGCGGCCCGTGCCCTCGTAGCTGTAGGAGAGTCGCTGTCCCGAGAGCCAGTGGCTCCAGATGGATCGTGCCGGGCGCCGCATCCGGAGCGTGATGCCCGCCGTGTGCGCCACGACGAACGGTCCGTCGGTCACGAGCCGGTCGTTCTCGAGCGTGATCTCCTCGACCGGGCCGTCCACCGCCAGCACCACCTGTCCGTCACCGACGAGCGCCGTCTTGTACCAGAGGAGTCCCTCGCCGGCCCACAACGCGGTGAGCACGCGCTCCCGGTGGATTTTCAGCTGCACCTCGCCGTCGCTCGCCCAGAAGCAGTGCGTGTCGAGGATCCACCGGTCACCGTTCCGGATGGGGAACGAGTGGTAGCCGCCGAGCGTCGAGTCGAGGTACACCGTGCCCGTCCCGACGTAACGCGGCCGGAGCACCGACTCATCCGAGAAGAGCGACACCCACATGCCGCGCAGCGACGGCAGCGGCACGTCCATCTTCACGCTGCCCACCATGTGGTTGAGCGCGCCCCGCTCGGTGCGGCAGTCGTCGTCGTCGAGGTCGACGCGAATCCACCGCATCCCCTCGCTCTGCTCCACCTCAAACGTCGCCATCGATCCTCACCTCGGGACCCTGCTCGAGCCCGCCCTTCGTCCAGTCGCACTTCCAGCCGGGGAACGCCGACTGCGGGTACGGGTCGGGCTCGATGGTGGCGGCGGACTCGTGGACGATGTCGAACTGCCGGTCAAGGCGGATGCGGCCGAGACGAAACCGCTTCACCGCGTGCTGCGTCTTCGGATCGATGCGGAACGGCCCGCCGGGCCCGGGCACCTCGATGCCGGCGGAGAGCGCCTGACGCACGGCGGCGGTGTCGAGGGATCCGGCCCGCTCCACGGCCGCCTTCCACGCATGCACGAGGGTGGAGGCGGCCTCCATCGGGTCGCTCGTGACGCGGTCGTAGCCGAACTCGCGGCGGAAGCGGCCCACCCAGTCGCGGTTCGGGTCGGTGGCGACGCTCTGGAAGTAGCTCGATGCGGCGTAGTGTCCGGCGACCTCCCGGGGCGCGAGATGCCGCAGCTCGTCCTCGCCGATGCTCGTGCTGATGACCGGCACCTTCTCCGGGTCGATCCCGGCGGCGGCGAATTCCTCGAAGAGCGCGACGTTGCTGTCGCCATTGACGGTGGACAGCACCGCGTCCGCGCGCGACGCGCCGATCATCTCGACGACGCCGCGAAACTGCCGGTGTCCGAGCGGGACATACGCCTCGCCCACCGGCTCGATGCCACGGGCGGCCAGATGCTTCTTGACGACGAAGTTGGCCGTGCGCGGAAAGATGTAGTCGGAGCCGACGAGGAAGATCCGGCGCCGCGGGCCGCCCGCCGACGAGAGCAGCCAGTCCACGGCCGGCAGGATCTGCTGGTTGGGCACGGAGCCGCCGTAGACGCAGTGCGACGCGCTCTCGTTGCCCTCGTACTGAACGGGATAGAAGAGCAGGCGGTCGAACTCGGTGCACACGGGAATGACCGCCTTGCGGCTCGTGCTCGTCCAGCAGCCAAAGAGGGCCGCGACGCCATCCTCCTCGCAGAGGTGCCGGGCCCTCTTCGGGAAGAGGTCCGCCGCACGCGACTTGGGGTCGGGGCAGCGAAACTCGAGCGGCCGCCCCAGCACGCCGCCGGCCGCATTGATCTCCTCTATCGCGAGGATCTCGGCATCGCGCACCGACGTCTCGCTGATCGCGAGCGTGCCGGTCTGCGAGTGGAGCAGGCCGAGCATGATCGGCCGCGCACGGGCCGGGAGGCCGAGCGAGCAGCCCGTGAAGAGGACCGGCGCGAGGGTGCGTGCCGCGGCCAGCGTGGCGGCTGCACCGGCCCCGAGGCTCTGCCGGCGGGTGACGCGCGATTGGCTTTCGCGGGATCGGATGGCGGGCACTGCGGGCTTCATTCCTCGTTCATCCGCTGAAAGATCGATTCGAAGGCGTCCGGCGGGATGCTCACGTCTCCTCGGAACGGCTGGTTCATGTCGAAGATCAAAAACATCATGAGCCCGAGGTAGGCCGCGAGGATGCCGCCGAGGACCAGCTGCGTGACGAACCGCATCTCGAAGAGCCAGCAGATCGCGAGCGTGAGGATCGCCCCGAGAAACATGACGTACCACATCGACGTCGGCAGGCCGGAGGTGACGGTGAAGAGCCGCGTGCGCCTCGCCTCGAGGAAGTGGTTGAACTGCCGCAGGGCCTCGGCATGGAGGATCTCCTGCGCGGGCGTGCCGGGCTGGAAGTCGAGCAGTTCCTCGTGGAAGGCGTCGACCCGGATCGTGCCCTCCTGGGGGATGATGCCGCGCCGCTGGAGCGGCCATGCGTAGCGGATCACGTAGCGGGTGTAGTCGCGAAGCAGCCAGCGCAGGTTCTGGCCGTAGGGATCGGGGTACCGCGAGACGTCCTCGTAGAGCGCCGACAGGGCCGCCGCCTCGCGGGTCACGCTCGCGCCGGCGTCGGCGACGTTCTGATAGGCCGTCACGGCGATGAGGCCGAGCAGGAGGCCGTAGAAGACGCCGAAGCACGAGAGGACGTACCCGATGATGTCGTTGGCGCCGGCGTTGTACTTGACGAACTGCCGGAGGATCGGCCGGAGGAAGACGCACCCGAACCAGTAGAAGGCGACGAACGACGCCACGAACAACATCGCCAGGCGATGCGTGGGGATGTCGTAGAGCCAGAACCAGTCGTGGGGTACGAGCGAGAGCGACGGGGCGTCCACGGCGATGCGAGCAGGGTGAGGGCGGACCCGCGGACGTCCACCGCGGCGGCGCGGATGGTAGCACCGCGTCTGGCCTACTGCACGTTCTCGCCCTCGAGGGCGTAGATCGCCAGGTGGTTCCCGTCGGGGCCCCGCAGTTCGGCCACCCGGAACGTCCCGGCCACCGCCACGGGCCGGATCGAGAAGTCGGCCGTGCGGCCCGGTTGCATGCGGACCACGATGCAGTCGTGAAGTGCCGCGCCGGGGCCGAAGCAGCACTCCTGGTTGTCGCGCACGAGCACGAACTGCGTGAGGCCGGACTGCTGGAAGCTCGGGAGGATGTAGCCCCGGATGCGGACGCGGCGGCCGTCGAGCCCGGTGACCCGTTCCGTCAGCACCTCACGCCGGAACGGGGCTCCCTTCGCCAGGTCGAGCTTGATGTCGTCGAACGTGATCTCGGCGGGACCGGCACCGGGACTCGGCGTGGCGACGGGCGGCGCGACATGCGGCGCGACGGGCGGCGCGACGGGCGGCGCGACGGGCGCGGATTCGCCCGCCGCGGTCGCGGCGGATCGAGATGGCGGCGTCTCGGTGGGCCCGACCGACCCGCAGCCGACGAGCAGCGCCGCGGCCATCGGCAGGCACCACGCGAGGACGCCCCGAGGTGCCGTCCTGTCCGTGCCGCGGCTGCTCGGTCGCGACGGCGCATCCATGGGGAGCTCCCCGCGCTCCGCGCGGGATCGGGGCGTGAAGGGGGTATGCCGGCTCACCGCAGACTGGCGTCGTCGAGGTGGTAGAGCACGCCTCCGTCGGCGGTCCCGGTGGGTTCGATGCGAAATCGCCCGGCCAGCTTGCGGAGCCGGGGTGAATAGTCGACACCGCGCGGATCGCTCACGTTGACGAGCACCCGGTCGGTGATCTTGGGATTGCCGCCGAAGCAGCAGTCACCCTGATCGCGCACGAGCAGGAACTGCGCGATGCCGCGCTGCTTCGTGCCCGGGTACATGTAGCCCTTGATGAGCACGTCACGGCCGTGGAACGGCACCGCCGACGCGGGAACCGCCGTGGCCGGTTCACCCGGGGCCGGCTGAAGCTGGGCGTAGCCGAGCCGCTCGTGGCCCGGTGGCAGCTCCGTGGCGTATACGACCGAGAGCCACGCAGTCGCGCCTGTGAGGCAGAGGAGCGAGACGACCCCCGCCCCGATCGCGAGCGTCCGGCCGGTCAGCGCGGTTGGGCGTTTGGCGATGTCGACGAGGGCCACGACCGCGAGCCCCAGTCCCAGGAGCGGGACGGCGAGCATCCACCAGTCGATGAAGGCGAGCGGTGCGAGGACGGCGAAGGCCATCGCCGCCACGGCCGTGCCGCAGAGCGCGCGATACTCCTCCGTCTCGGGCGAGGCGGCATCCTCGTGGACGGTGGCGGCAGTGTCGAACAGACCGGTGGCCATCGATGGATCCATGCCGAGGTGCGACGGGGAGCGACCGCGCGCCACGGGCGCGGCTCCAACACGACGCACCAGGATTCTACCGCGCTGCCGTGCCGGCGCTGCCGCCCGGTCTCAGGAAGAGCCTCGCGAGTACCGCGATGACGAGCACCGCCGCCGCCCACAACGCCCACTTCCATCCCGGCGGCGCCGCATCGCGATCGGAGGCCGCGGCGGGACGGGCGGCAGGGGGAGCCACAGGTGCCGCGGCGACCATCTCGGCCTCGCCCTCCGCGATGACGGTGGGAATGCGGGCGGCCAAGCCGCCACTGGCGGCGTCCGTCGCGGAAGGCTCGCTCGATGGTGCGTCCGGCTCCCCCGTCGTCGCCGCACCCGCCGCGCCGGGCGCGCCGGGCGTCGCAGCGGTGAGTCCCGCGAGGCCGGCGAGCGTCGCGGCACGACGCACCGCCTCGGGATCGATCTTCTCCAGTTCCTTCACGGCCGCCGCCGCGGCCGGCAGCGGGCAGGCCCGCAGGTAGTTCACGATCGGCTCGCGCACGAAGATGTTGTCGGCCGTCGCATCCTTGAAGATGCCGACGAGCCGGTCGACCACCGACCAGTCCTGCCACCGCGCGAGGTCGGCCACCACGAGGTCTGCGAGCTTCGGCTCGTCGAGGAGCAGTCGCAGCGAGGCGAGCACCCGCTCGCGCGGGACGATGTCCGACTCCTCGCCAAGGAAGCGCAGCGCCATGACGGCCGCGTACGTCTCGGCGAACGGGATGTCGGTGCCGGCCCGCTTGAGGAAGCGTCTGTCGACGAGGTCGAGCCCCTCGGGCCCACGGAGCGTGACGTAGCAGGCGATGAGGGCATCGAGGCCGCTGCGAATCTCGGCCGCGTCCGGTCCGAGGGAATCGCCCTCGAGAATCCGGCCGATCCGCTCGCCATCCTCGGGGGTGCCGCAGACACCGAGCATCGTCGCGTAGAGCCGGCGCCGATTCGCCTGCACCTTCGGATTTTCGATCCAGCCGAGGAGCCGGGCGGGGTCCATCCGGCTCTTGAGTTCCTTGACGTCGGCGTAGGGCGCGACGGCGAACTCGTCGTAGGCGTCGCGGGCGAGCGTGTCATCCTCGTCCTCGAGGTGATCCTGGAAGAAGGCCAGCCGGTCGCCCCCCTTCTCCGGCAGGCCCCCGAGCTTTCGCAGGTAGGCGACCGCCCGGTCGCTGACGAGGATCGGACTCGACCAGACGAGCTTCGGAGGCTCGATGGCCATGAGCAAAAAGAGCGTCCCGACCGGCTTGTCCTCGAGCAGGATGGTTTCGAGCCGCCGGGCATCAGGGCCCAGCAGTCCCGCCGCCTCGACCGCGGCCGCTCCCTTGAGCACCTCGACGACCTCGAACTTGCCCTTGGGGAGCGGGCCATCGGCTCGCGGCGAGAGTGAACCGGCGGGCGGGGGCTCGACGAGCCGCGCGATGACGGCCGCCTCGCTCTGCGCGATCTCCTGCGAGAAGGTCAGCGACACGGCCGAGCAGAACGGGCATGCCCGTCCGATCGACCGGCCCCCGAGGATGCCGAGGAGCACGGCGAGGAGGAGGACGCCTGGCGCGAGGAGCGGCAGCGGCCCCCGGATGTCGGTGCGGTCACGATCGGCCACGCGGAATCGACGCCTCATCGCCTCATTGTAAGGCCCGCGATGGTGCGGGCCGCAAGGCGGATCGCGGCTCGATCCATACCGGCCCGCGTCGCCGTGTCGCCCGGCCGTCAGCCGGGGCCCTGCAGCCAGCGGGCCACGTCCGTGCGATACGCCGCGATCGCCGGCAGGAGGGCCGCGCCGACCGCCAGGAGCACGAGCGCCGGCACGAGCAGCAATTCGGCCAGCGGAGCCCCCGAGAGCACGCCCACCGAGACGCCCGCGTTCGTCGTGATGAGCGGACCGATCGAGGCGACCAGCAGGTGGCCGAGCACCCAGCCGGCGAGCCCCCCCGCCCCCGCCAGGAGCACCGCCTCGATGAGGACCGTGGCCAGAACGTGGCTGCGACGCGCGCCCAGCGCCCGCATGATCGCCACGTCGCGGCTCCGCTCGAGCGACGACCCCACCATGCTCACGAGGATGCCGATCGCCGACACGATGACGACGAGCGCCGTCACCAGGAGCAAGAGCAGCTCGAGCGGCCGCACGAAGAGATCGAGCAGCTGCCGGATTTCGCGGACCGGCTCGGCAGCCTGCCCGTCGCGTCCCTCGTTGATCGCCTGCTTGAGGCCCATCGCCATGAGCTCCGCCGGCAGGCCGGGAATCGACGCGGTCGTGACGAGAACGGCGGTGACCTCGCGCTGGGCGTCGGGCAGGGGCGCGGGCCGGCCGCCTCCGCCCGCCGGCTGCGCCTGCGCCGCCGGTGTCGTCGAAGCGGACTCGCCGTCCAGGGGTTTCGCGTGGCCCTCCTGGAGAAAGAAGCCTTCCATGTTCACGTACACGCCGCGGTCGACGGGCGTGTCGGTGCGGGCCAGGATGCCCGTGACGCGAAAGGGATCGTGCACCGCGCCGTCGTCGGCCCCGTGCGTGGGCGAGAACGTGTCGCCGACCGCGAGGCCGAGGCGTCGTGCCACCTCGTGGCCGAGGACGCCTCCGAAGAAGTCGTCGTCGCGGAAGTTAACGCCGGCCGCGAAGCGGAACGGACCCCCGTCGACGGTCGTCATCCGGTCGAAGTAGGCGGCGTTCGTGCCGATGACGCGGTAGCCGCGGAAGTAATCCCCCATGCAGATCGGCACGGCCGTCTGCACGCTGGCGGCATAGCGCCCGGCCATGCCGTCCGGCCGCTCCGCCGCCGGCAGGAACTCCCGGTAGAAGTCCCAGGAGATGTTCTCGATCGGCCGGCTGATGAGGTAGACGCTGTTGAGCACCAACTGGAGCGGGCTCCCCTTGGCGCCGACGATCATGTTGTAGCCGAGGCCGCCCCCGCTCGCGAACGCCCGCTTGACGACGCCCGCCGTGATGAGCGTGGCGACGACGAGCGCCACGCCGAGCGCGAGCGAGAGCGACGTCAGGAGGCTCGTGAAGAGCCGCTGCCGGATGGTGCGCCAGGCGATGCCGAGAAGACTCATGGGGTGACGCTGCGGGAGGCCGGAGGGGGAACTGGAGGCACGCGTGCATGCACGACGGCGGCGCGTCAGCGCGCCGGCGTCCGGGCGGCGCGGTTGAAGTCCTCGAGACGGAGTCGGTGGGGAAACTGCCCCGCGACCTCGGGGGCGTGCGTCACCACGAGCAGGGCCACGCCGTGCTCGGTGCAGGTGGTGCGCAGGAGGTCGATCACCTGCTGCTGGTGGGCGGCGTCGACGCTCGCCGTCGGTTCATCGGCGAGGACGATCCGGGGACGGTTGGCGAGCGCCCGCGCGACGGCGACGCGCTGCTGCTGGCCGACACTCAGTTCGGCGGGTTTGTGGTGCAGACGGTGGCCGAGCCCGACGGCGGAGAGCAGGTCGGTCGCCCTGCCCCGATCGGCCCGTCCGGAGCCGAACGCCATGGCCACGAGGACGTTCTCGAGCGCGGTGAAGCCCGGCAGTAGGTTGAACTGCTGGAAGACGAGGCCGAGCCTGTCGGCCCGCACGCGGTCGCGGGCCGGTTCCGGGAGCGACCCGATGTCGGTGCCGCAGATCACCACGCGCCCGGAGTCGGCCCGCTGAATCCCCGAGATGACGTTGAGGAGCGTGGATTTGCCCGATCCGCTGTGTCCCTCGAGCGCGCAGTGTGCGCCGGCGTCGAGGCGAAACTCGGGAATGTCGAGCACGTCGATCCGCTCCTCCCCGCCGGGCATTACGAACGACTTGCGGACCTCCACGAGTTCGATGACTGGCCGATCCATCGCGCCTCCACGAGCGGCCCGGAGTCTACCGCGCGAGGCGGTTGAGACGGCTTCGAAGCGCGGTATATTCCGCGACGCCCGCGGCCGCTTCACGCCGCCGCCCCGCCCCTCCCAGGAGATCGCCACGTGTCCATTCGCGTCGGAATCAACGGCTTCGGCCGCATCGGCCGCCTCACCTACCGCGCGATCCACGAGAAGTTCGGTCTCGACGGCGACGTGCAGGTCGTGGCGATCAACGACCTCACCGATGCCAAGACCAACGCCCACCTGCTCGAGTTCGATTCCAACTACGGTCCCATGAAGGTGCCGGTCGGTTCCGACGGCAACGACCTCGTCGTGGACGGGCGGAAGATCAAGGTCTTCGCCGAGAGGGACCCCGGCACGATCCCCTGGGGCAGTCAGGACGTGCAGATCGTCGTGGAGAGCACCGGGTTCTTCACCGACGCGACGAAGGCCGTGGCCCACCGGCGCGACAGCGTGAAGAAGGTCGTCATCTCGGCGCCCGCCAAGAACGAGGATCTCACGATCGTGCTCGGCGTCAACAACGAGATGTACGACCCGAAGAAGCACCACGTCATCTCCAACGCCTCCTGCACGACCAACGGCCTGGCGCCGGTGGCGAAGGTGCTGCACGAGACCTGGGGCATCGATCGGGGTCTCCTGACGACGGTCCACGCCTATACGAACTCCCAGAAGACGGTCGACACGGCCGCGAAGGACCTCCGCGACGCGCGGGCGGCGGCGATGAACATCGTGCCCTCGAGCACGGGGGCCGCGAAGGCGGTCGGGCTCGTGATCCCGGCCCTGCAGGGGAAGTTCACCGGCATGGCGTTCCGCGTGCCCGTGCCGACGGTGAGCGTGGTGGACTTCACGGCGCTCCTGGCGAAGGACGCGGCGCCGTCCGACATCAACGCGGCGATGAAAAAGGCCGCGGAGGGCCCGCTCAAGGGCATCCTCCGCTACACCGACAAGGAGCTCGTGTCGACCGACCTCAAGGGCGATCCGCACAGTTCGATCTTCTCGGCCGTCGACACGATCGGCCTGGGCAACTTCGTGAAGGTCGTCAGCTGGTACGACAACGAGTGGGGCTATTCGAACCGGGTGGCGGACCTGCTCAACTTCCTCGAGGATCGCGGGCTGTAGGGCGAATGCCGTTTCGTCGGAGTGACGCGACGGCCGTCTGGGCGGGAAGGCGCAGGGGGGGCGGCCAACGCGTGACGAGCGTGCGGCCGCCGCGGGCTACCGCGTCGCGATCGTCGCGTCGGCCTCGAGCGGGCCATGGCCGGGCTGTGCGAGCGTGACGACGACACGCACGTGATCTCCCGTCGGCGGCGCGGTCGGCCACGGCAGCGAAAGGACCACGCCGCGCTGGCGGGAGGTGCGCCGGAAGGCCGCGGCCACCTCGGCGGCCCCGACCTGCCAGCTCGCGATCGGCGCGCCCTCTCCGGTGGCTCCCGTCACGCCGGCGGCGGTGTCGTGGACGACGATCCGCACGTCACCCGGTGCGGCGACCAGTCGCTCCTCCGCATCGCGCGGTTCGAACACGAGCGACAGTCCCTCGCTGCGGCCGTCCCCATCGGCGTCGATGCACGCGGTGTGCTGCGGGTTGACCACGAGGCGGTGCGGTCGTGCATCCTCGGCCGGCGACTCGAACGCCAGCGGCCGGATGCGCGAGGGCGCGGAGACGCCCGTCGCCGCGGGAGGCAGGGCGAGGGGCGGCTCGTCGAGCGCGGGAAGCGCCGGCGGCGGCAGGATGCCCGCACCGTCGCCGGGCAGCGGAGGCACGCCCTCGAGGGTCGGCGGCCCCACGGCGGCCGGCGGCGCGGCGCCGCCGCGGGGGAGCGGCGGGACCGAACCGGCGTCGGGTATTTGAATGGCCGGTGGCACCAGGACGGGCGCCGGCGATGCGTTGGGAGACCGGGCGGGCACGCGCCGCGGGGCGGCGGCCGGGCCGTCGACGCCGAGCTGGCGGCGCAGGCTGGCATTTTCGCCGGTCGAGTGCTGCAGCCGCGAGCGGGCGATCTCCAACTCGTCCTGGAGGTGGTAGATCTGGTCCTCCTGGTAGCGGAGCTCGCGCTCGAGCAGCTGCTGGTTGAGATCGCTCTTGCAGCCGGCGATCGCGCAGAGGGCCACGAGCGGTGCACACCGCCGCATCCCGCGGGACCACGCGATCCGCGCACCACCACTCGGCATGACCGTCTCCTGACAGGGGCGGGACGGTAGCGTGGGACTCCGGCCGAGTCCATGCGGGCCGCGGCAGGCACCCGTTCGTCGCGGCGCCGGCAGGCTGGGCGATCCGGGCAGGCGGGGCGGTCACGGCACGTGCCGCGCGGGGATGCCGTGCCGGTTCAGCCGGGTGCCACGGGCATGCGCTCGATCACCTCGTCGATGAGGCGGTAGTCGAGCGCCTCCTGCGACGACATGAAGCGGTCCCGGTCGGTGTCCTGCTCGATCTTCTCGAGCGGATGGCCCGTGTGCCGGAGCAGGATGGTGTTGAGCTTCTGCTTGACGTTCTTGAATTCCTTGGCGTGGATCATGATCTCCTCCGCCGTGCCCTCCATGCCGGCGAGCGGCTGGTGGATCATGATCCGGGCGTTGGGCAGCGCCCGACGCTTGCCCTTCGCGCCCGCCGTGAGGAGCACGGCGCCCATGCTGGCCGCCTGCCCGATGCAGTAGGTCGCGACATCGCAGGTCACGAACTGCATCGTGTCGTAGATCGCGAGCCCCGCGGTCACGCTGCCGCCCGGCGAGTTGATGTAGAGGTGGATGTCGCTCTTCGGGTCGTCCGACTGGAGGAAGAGCATCTGTGCGACGATCGCGTTGGCCACCTCGTCGTTCACCTGGCTGCCGAGGAACACGATCCGGTCCTTGAGCAGCCGGCTGTAGATGTCCATCGCCCGCTCTTCGCGGCCGCTCTTCTCGATGACGAAGGGGATGAGGGGCATGGATGTGGCTTTCGCGGGCGGGAAATGGCTCGGCTGGGGGCTGGAAACGACGGGTGGTTGAGGGCGGCCCGCCCCACACCGTCCCGGACGGTCAGTCGGCGTCCTTGTCGTCCTCGACGGCCGGTGGCTTCGAGAGCACCTCGTCGACGAGGCCGTACTCCTTCGCCTCGGTGGCGGTGAGATAGCGGTCGCGGTCGGTGTCCTTGGCGATCCGCTCGATCGGCTGGCCGGTGTGATGGGCGAGGATCTCGTTGAGGACGGAGCGGGTCTTGATGATCTCGTCCGCCTGGATTTCGATGTCGCTCACCTGCCCGCCGACCTGGCCGTAGGGCTGATGGATCATCACCTTCGCGTGTGGCAGGGCGAACCGCTTGCCCTTCGCGCCGCCGGCGAGGAGCACCGCGCCACCGCTCGCCGCCAGACCGACGCAATAGGTGGCCACCGGGCAGGAGAGGATCTGCATCGTGTCGTAGATCGCCATGGTCGCGGTGACGCTGCCGCCCGGCGAGTTGATGTAAAAGTGGATGTCCTTTCGCCGGTTCTCGCTCTGCAGGTAGAGCAGTTTCATGACGAGTTCGTTGGCGTTGCCGTCGTAGATCTCGCCCTGGAGCAGGATGATGCGGTTCTCGAGCAGGAGGTCGCCGAGCGTCATCTGACGCTGCCGCTGATAGTCGCGGTAGGCGGTCGAGGCCGAGGACGCGACGAGCGGGCGATCGGGACGGTCGGGCATCGGTCTCTCGCGCTGGGAGGGGAATCCGGTCTCGGCACCGGCCGGCATCACGGGCGGCGGCCCGCGGGCAACGGCTCCGCCACGGTGGCGGTCGGAATCTCCTCCGCGCCGACCACCGAGCCGCACACGGCGTGGTCGATCGCCTCGGTGTCCGCCTTCTCGAACTCGAACGGCACGTCCTGGAACGTGGCGTGGGAGGTGACGAGGTCGATCGTCTTGCGCTCGATGATCTGGTTGCGGAGCACGTCCATGAGCCCGCGGCGTTCGAGGCTCGCGCGGACGCGGCGTGGCGATTCGCCCGACTGCACCGCGATCGCGCGGATCTCCTCGTCGTAGTCGGCCGACGTGTCGGCGATCGACTCGTCCTCGGCGATCCGCTCGAGGATGAAGTGCTCCTTGAGGGCCCGTGCCGTGCTGGCCATGACCGTCTGGCGCAGCTCGTTGACATGCCGCCGGATCGCATCGTCGTCGAAGCCGCTGCGCCGCAGCTCGAGGATCGCCCGCTCCAGCTCGCGCTGCGCCTGCCGCTTGAGGAGCGCGGGCGGCAGGTCCCAGCCGGCCGACGCGGTGAGCGCCGCGGCCACCTGCTGCCGCACCTGGCGGCGACGGTGCCACGCGAGCCGCTGCTCGAGCTGCCGCCGCACCGCGTCCCGGAGCTGTTCCTCCGACTCGAAGCCACCGAGCTCCTCGAGGAGCGCCGGCGTGAGCGTCGGCAGCTCGTGCCGCTTCACGTCCAGCACCTTGAGCTCCATGGTGACGTCCTTGCCGCGCAGCTCCTCGACGGCGGCCTCGTCGGAGACGCGGACCGTCGCGGTCACGGTCGTGCCGCTTCGCGCGTCCTTCACGAGCCCGTCGAAGCCGTCGAGCTCGGCGTCGGCGAGCGAGAGCTTCGGGCGGACGACGATCTCCATCTCGTGGCCGTGCGAGAGCACCGTGTCGCCGTCGAGGAAGTGGAGGTCGGCCACGAGCAGATCGCCCGCCTTCGGGGCACCCGTGTGCGGCACGAACCGGCCCCGCTCGCGGAGCAGGTTGCCGATCGCCTCCTCCACGTCCTCGTCGGTGATCTCCCGCATCGGCCGGCGGATCGAGAGCCCCTTCCAGTTCGGCAGGTCGAACTCCGGCCGGACCTCGATGGAAAACTCGAACGTCATCGGCCCGTCGTCCGGCAGGAGCACGGCCGCCAGGTCGAGGTCGGGCTCGCTGATCGGCGCGAGCTTCTGCCCCTCGGACACCTGCGTGAGGGCGTCGGTCACGAGCTTCGAGCGGATCTGATCGGACAGTTCCGTCTTGAAGCGGCTGCCCACGAGCCGCCGGGGGGCGCGGCCGGGCCGGAATCCCGGCAGGAGGGCCGTCGGCATGAGGTCGCCGATCGCCTCCTCGTGGTAGCGGTCGATGTCGTCCCGCGGGATCGAGACCTTCACCCGCCGCTCGCAGGTCGAGACGTTTTCGACGACCACGTCGAGCTTGAGCGGAGGCCGTTCACCTTCAGCGGGCGCGGGGGTGGCGGGGGGAGCCGAGGATTCGGTCGAGGGCATGGGCTGGGTGTCGCGGGGCGGACGCTGATAGACAGCGCGAGAAGACGATCGACGTCGAAGCGGGTGATGGGATTCGAACCCACGACAACCACGTTGGCAACGTGGTGCTCTACCAACTGAGCTACACCCGCGAAAACCGGTCGTTGCCGGGCCCCGGCGGGCCGGAGGCCTCGAACCGAGCGATTATAGGAACGGGGGGTGATGCCGCAAGGTCGCCGTCGCCCGTTCCGGTCGATTGGATCCCGCTCCGCCCGCGATAGACTCCCACGAAGGCGCGTTCGGCGCGGGTGGACACCGGCCAGTCGGTCTACCGCGCCGCGGGTTTCGAGCATCCCATGCGGAGCGGTCCACCGGCGCCGCCCCGGATCGATCCGGTCGGTGGCCGCGGAGCAGCGATGACGGCACGTCCAAAACGGGTGACGGTGCACGACCTCGCCGCCGCGCGGCGGGCCGGGCGGCGCATCACGATGGTCACGGCCTATGACTGGCCGACCGGACGGCTCGCCGACGACGCCGGGGTCGACTGCGTGCTCGTCGGGGACAGTCTCGCGATGGTGGTCGCGGGCCGGGAGTCGACGAGTCCCGCGACGCTCGAGCAGATGATCTACCACGGGGAGATCGTGGCCCGCGCGGTGGCCCGCGCGATGGTGGTGGTCGATCTCCCGTTTCCGCTGCAGCACCTCGGTGTCATGCGGGCCGTCGAGGCGTGCGCCCGCATCCTCAAGGAGACCGGCTGCCAGGCCGTGAAACTCGAGGGGACGGCCGGGCAGGCGGGCGTCATCGAGGCGCTCGTGCAGGCCGGGATTCCCGTGATGGGTCACGTCGGCCTGCGTCCGCAGGCGGTCCACCAGCTCGGTGGCTATCGGCTCCAGCGCGACGGCGAGGCGCTCCGGCACGATGCCCGCGCGGCGGCCGCCGCCGGCGCGTGTGCGATCGTGCTCGAGTGCGTGCCACGGGAGATCGCGGCGACGATCACGGCCGAGCTCTCCGTGCCGACGATCGGGATCGGTGCCGGTCCCGACTGCGCCGGACAGGTGCTCGTCCTGCACGACCTCGTCGGGCTGTCGCCCGATCGGGTGCCGCGGTTCGTGCGACGATATGCCGACACGCGTGCGACGATCACCGACGCCGTCGCGCGGTGGCGGGCCGACGTCGAGGCCGGCACGTTTCCCGGCCCCGACGAGACGCTCGGCTGACGGGCGAGCGAGTCGAGCCGAGGCCCGGTGCCGCCCGCCGCGACGGCGTCACTGGGAGACGACCTCGTCGGAGATCACGATCGGCCGGCCCGACGTCATCGCCGCCGGGGTCGGGCCGGGAGAACCGCCGGGCCCGAGCGGCAGGTCCATGCCCATGGGCGCGCCCATGCCGCCCGCCGCGTGGGACGCACCATGGCACGGGTCGCAGCCTGGCGCGGGCGGACACGGATTGGCGTTTTGGCACGGCTGGCCCTGCCCGCAGACCCGCGGCGGGGGACCGGCCGGTGCCGCGGCGGCCGCCGCCGCGCCGGGCGGCACGAAGCCCGGGGGCAGATGGCCGAAGCACTTCTCGTATTTCCAGACCTCGAGCGCGATGTAGCGCTCGTTCATCGCCTTGCAGCCGGTGAGCCCGGCCGCCCGCGCCAGCACCGGCAGACACGCGAGCGTGCGGCCGCTCCATCCCAGGGTGCCAATCGTGCGCATCGATCCGTCTCCAGGCTGCGTGGGCGTCACGACTCCGAGGCGTCCACGCGCCGCCGACGGCGGGGGACCGGTTCGAAGCCACGCAACACTACCCCACCCCGAGGGCGCGGCAACCGCGCGGCGCTCGCCGCGCGCGAGGAACGCCACAGTTCGTGGAAACCTGTGACGATCGTGACGAAATGATCCGCGCCGGGGCCGCCATGCGGCGCGCGGACACGAGCGATGACGACGCCACCGGCGCGATCGAGCCGCGCCGACAGCGATCAGCCCTTGCGATGCCGGATGCGGGCCCGCATCCGACGCTTCTTCTGGCCGAGCTTGCGACGGCCCTTGCCAGTTTTCTTGACGCCCATGAATCCCTTTCTGCGGCCCGGGCGGTCGATCCGCACCGGTTGGAAACGGTTGTAAGATGGCGATCGGCTCCTTTCAAGCCACGGACGGCCTTCCGAGGCCCCATGCTCGTCCCCTTTCCGACCTACGCGCGACGGCTGGTCGACCGACCCGGGTGGCGGGTCACGGTGGCGGGGATGGTGTCGCGGCCGCTGCCGGAGCGCAGCCACCGCCGTCGTCTGGCCGTCGCCATGCTCCGACGGCTGCTCGATCTCGACGAGTCGCAGGTCGCGTCGGACGTTTTCCGTCGTCGCGCCGACGCGTTCTTCTTCCAGCGGCTTGCCGGCCAGCGCGTCACCGTCGCGCTGCCGGACCGCTCGATCGACGCCGGACCGACCGACCGCACGGGCCACTTCCACGTGACGTTCGACGTGGATGGAGCGCCCGCGGAGGACCGCACCGGCCCGTCGGGCGAGACCGGACTCAGCTACGAGGTGACCGCCGAGGACGACGTGTCGGCGAGCGGGTTCGTCCATCTTGTCGAGCCGACCGGCAGTTCGGTGATTTCCGACATTGACGACACGGTCAAGGTGACGAATGTCGCCGACCGGCGCGAGCTCCTGCGCAACACGTTTCTGCGGGAGTTCGCCGCGGTGCCGGGCATGCCCGACGTCTACCGCCGCTGGCGGGCCGGGGGCACGGCGTTTCACTACGTGTCGGCGAGTCCCTGGCAATTGTCGCGGTGCCTCTGCGGGTTTCTCGACGACGTCGGCCTGCCCGCCGGCTCCATGCACCTGAAGCTCTTCCGGCTCAAGGACTCCACGCCCCTCGGCCGGCTGCCCTCCCGCAAGCGCTCGAAGCGCCGGGTGATCGAGGAGATCATGCGCGACTTCCCCGGGCGCAAATTCCTGCTCGTAGGTGATTCGGGAGAGGTCGATCCGGAGGTGTACGCCTCGGTGGCCCGCCGTCGCGGCCCGCAGGTCTCAGGGATCGCGATCCGCCTGGTGGCGGGCCGCATGCCGGAGCATCGGCAGCGGGAGCGGCTCGCCGCGCTGGCGCGCCGGCTCCCGGCCGGCAGCCTGCGGTTTTTCACCGCCCCCGAGGAGCTCGCGGGCATCGACGCGCTGCGGTAGCTGTCCGTGGACAAAGCCATCCATGGCCTTCGTCCACCTGGCCGACCGGGGGAAACGCCGAGGGTTTCCACGGTCGGCACTCCATGCATCCTGCTCGGGCAGACGTGTTCCACAGTCTGCGAGACCCGGATCCGGTGTCTGGAGCGCCGCGCCGTCCCGATCGCCGGCGTCACCAGGGCGACTCGAACGCATTCTGGTAGTGCTCGACGACGGGGCTTCCGTCCTCCGGAAACGTCACGGCCACGACGTCGATCCGCACGTGGCAGTCCTCGAGCCGGTGTCGCCGGATGTAGGCCGCCGCGAGCTCCGCCAGCCGCCGCTGCTTCACCGGGCCGACCGTCTCGGCGGGGTGGCCGTGCGTCACGTCGGATCGGGACCGCACCTCGACGAAGACCACGCAGCGGTCGTCGAGTGCCACGATGTCGATGTCCCCGCGGAGCACCCGCTCACGTCGGCCCACGATCCGGTAGCCCAGGCCGCGCAGGTAGCGCGCGGCCTCGTCCTCGCCCCGCCGGCCGAG
This sequence comes from uncultured Planctomycetaceae bacterium, assembly GCA_903917235.1. Taxonomy (GTDB): domain Bacteria; phylum Planctomycetota; class Planctomycetia; order Pirellulales; family UBA1268; genus QWPN01. Next base: position 20,166 of record CAIWZS010000437.1, read on the forward strand.
CTCCCCGCGGTGGTCCGCGCCGTCCGACCGTCGCCTCGGGCCCCACACGATGCGGTCCTCATGTGCCGCTGCACGTCACGGACGCAGGCCGACTGTCTCAGGCCTTGGCGGCCGTCTTGCGCGCGGTCTTCTTCGCGCGCTTGGCCTCGCCGGGCCCGCCGGCCTCGGTCTTGGGCGTGTCGTCGCGCTTCTCGCGCAGCCGCGTCGACTTGCCGGTGCGGTCGCGGAGGTAGTAGAGCTTCGCCCGCTTGGCGACGCCCGACCGCTTCACCTCGACCTTCGCGATCTTCGGCGAATGCAGCGGGAACTTCCGCTCGACGCCCTCGCCGGCGACGATCCGCCGCACCACGAACATTTCGCGACTGCCGGAGCCGCTCCTCGCGATCACGACGCCGTTGAAGATCTGGATGCGCTCCTTCTCCCCCTCGAGAATCCGAGTGTGGACGTCGACGGTGTCGCCGATCTCGAAGGTCGGCACCTCGGACTTGAGGCTCGAGGCCTCGACGGCGGCGAGAATCTTCTGGCTCACGGCATGCTCCTCTCGGTCTGGCGGGTGTCCGGCTGGCTCGTCGCGCCCCGTGGCTCCGCGTCGGAACCGCGGCGACGCGTCGCCTCCGCGGCCTGTTCCCGACGCCAGCGGGCGATCCGGCGATGGTCTCCCGAGGTGAGCACCTCGGGCACCTCGAGTCCGCGGAACTCCCGCGGCCTCGTGTACTGCGGGCCTTCCACGAGCCGTTCGGCCCCGGAGAAGGAATCGTCGCGGGCGCTCCGTTCGTCACCGAGCACGCCGGGCACGAGCCTTGCGACGGCGTCGATCACGACCATGGCCGCCGGCTCGCCGCCGGAAAGCACGTAGTCGCCGATCGAGATCTCCTCCGCGCCGAGCGTCTCGCGGATCCGCGCGTCGAATCCCTCGTAGCGGCCGCAGACGAGCACGAGCCGCGGTTCGGCGGCGAGTTCCTCGACGAGCGCCTGGTCGAGCGGGCGGCCGCCCGGCGTGAGCAGGATCACGCGGCCGGGAGCGGCGGCCGAGGGATCGGACTGCACGGCCTCGACACACGCCACGACGGGACCGGGCATGAGCAGCATGCCCGGTCCGCCCCCGAACGGACGGTCGTCCACCTGGCGGTGTCTGCCCGTCGCGAAGTCACGGAGATTCCTCGGTCGGACGTCGAGGATGCCCGCCTCCCGCGCGTCACCCAGCAGGCTCCCCGTCAGGAAGCCCTCGAACATCTCGGGGAAGAGCGTGACGATGTCGATGCGCATGGGAGGAACGGCTCGGGTCGAGGCATGCGTGCCGTCGAACGAATGGTCCGCCCCGATCGCCGGGGCGAGGTGCGGTCGCACGGGGCCGACCGTGTCGCCGGTTGGTCGATCACTCGCCCTGGGGTGCGTCGGTGGTCGCGTCGGCGGGAGCCGCTTCCGCAGTGGTGGCCGGCGCCGCCTCGGTGGAGGCCGTCGCGGCGGCCGCCTCCGCGACCGGCTCGGCCTTTGGAGTCGGGACGAACGCGGGCTCGCCCGGATCGGCGACGATCTTCGGCATCGAGAGCCGTGCCCGAGCCTGCTCCATCTGCACCAGGTGGGTGCCGGTCGAGCCATACTTCTTGATGAGCGTGCGGACGGCGATGCTCGGCTGGGCGCCCACGGAGAGCCAGTAGTCGATGCGGGCGCCGTCGAGCGTGCACCGGGCGTCGGTCTCGGGCACGTGCGGGTCGTACGTGCCGAGTTCCTCGATCACGCGGCCGTCGCGCGGGCTGCGGCGGTCGGTCGCGCAGATCCGGTAATACTCGCGGTGCTTCCG
>CAIWZS010000438.1 GCA_903917235.1 uncultured Planctomycetaceae bacterium
CATCGTTGCCCGCGCCAGCTGGCGCGGCGACGAGGTCGAACCGGCGAACTTCGCCTCCAGTCTGTCGTACGTGGTCGCCCGCCCCCGGCTCTTCTCGACCGGGTATCTCTGCTCGTTCGTGGAGAGATTGGCGACGACGAGTCCGGCCGGGTCCAGACGCAGATCATGGGCCAGCAGGAGCGCGAGGGAAAATTGAGCGGCCAGGGCCGGCACCGCACAATGGCTCCCACCGGTGAACGCCCGAGCGACCGCTGCCGCGGCGCCGACATGGTCCCCGGACCCCGCCCCTGTCGACGAGTCCGGTGCCATGCCGCGGCTGCTCACCTGGTTCAACGGCCTCTACCCCGTCTGGCTCGTCGGCGTGGCGACCGTCGCATTCCTGCGGCCGCAGACCATGCTGTGGTTCGACACGCCTTGGATCTTCGGGGCACTGGCCGCGTCGATGCTCGGCATGGGACTGTCGTTGAGCCCAGACGACTTCCGTGGCATCCGCCGGCAGGCGCGGGCCGTGGCCTGCGGATTCCTCGCGCAGTACACCGTCATGCCGCTCACGGGATGGCTCGTGGCGCGGCTGCTCGACCTCGAGACCGGCCTGGCCGTCGGCATCATGCTCGTGGCGAGTTGCCCCGGCGGCCTGGCGTCGAACATGATCACGTACCTCGCGCGGGCCGACGTCGCGCTCTCGATCGTCCTCACGCTCTGCTCCACGGTGCTGGCGTTCGTGCTCACGCCGCTCTGGACGAGCCTGCTCGTCGGCGCGGCGGTGCCCGTCGATCCGGTCGCACTCTGTCTGTCGGCCCTGCAATTGACGGTCGCCCCCGTGGCGCTCGGCGTGCTGATCCGCTGGCGGGCGCCGCGGCTGGCCGATCGGATCGGCGCCTGCGGGCCGACGGTCGCGGTGGTGGCCTTCGTGCTCGTGACGGGCGGGATCGTCGCGGGCAGCGCCGACGCGATCGCGGCGAACATCGGGCGGCTGGCGCTCGCGGTCACGCTGCTGCACCTCATCGGGTTCGCGGCCGGCTACGCGGTGGCAAGGCTCACGGGCTTCCCCGAGGCCGTCTGCCGCACGGTGAGCATCGAGGTGGGCATGCAGAACGGCGGCATGGCCTCGGCCCTGGCCCGCCAGCACTTCGCCGCGCTGCCGCTGGCGGCGGCGGCGGGCGTGTGCAGCAGCGTGATGCAGAACGTCATCGGCGGCATCGCCGCCGCGATCTGGAAACGGCGGCCCCCCCACACATGAGCCGGCGCGACGCCTACTCCTGGAAGTGCGACCGCCCCGCGGCGTTCCATGGCACCCGGCCCCGGGGCGCGCCCGACGCGACGCTCGGCGGCGCCCTTGGGGAGGAACTGCGGCGGCACTTCACCGCCACCACGGTCGCGCTCCGTCCGGGCCCCGGCCAAGGCAACCACCTCACCTGGATCGCCGAGGTTGACGACCGGTCGCTCTTCGTCCGCGTGGAGGACGGGCCGGAGGGGGACGGCCATCTCGCGGTGGAGTCGGCGGTGCTCGAGCGGGTGCGGGAGGCCGGTGTGCCCACGCCGCGGGTCTTCGGCTGCGATGCCTCCCGCCGCCGCGTGCCCTTCGCCTGGCAGGCCCTGGAGCGGATCGACGCGCCCGACCTCAACCACTGGTTCCGGGAGGGCGGGCTCGACCACGACGCCGTCGCGCCGGCCATCGGCCGGGCGGTGGCGAGTTGGCAGGCGATCGTACCGCGCGGATTCGGCGTGCTCGACGCCGGCCTCGACGGCGCGTGGCCGGCCTACGCCGACTTTTACCATCTGCGTCTCGACGAGCATCTCGACTTCCTCGTCCGGCACGGGCTGATCGGACCGGCGCTGCGGGACGGGATCACGGCCGAGATCGAGCGGCACCGCGCGCTGCTCGACCTCGATGGCGCCTGCCTCGTGCACAAGGACCTCGCCCTCTGGAACATCCTGGGCACCTCAGACCGGATCGTCGCATTCATCGACTTCGACGACGCCGTGGGCGGCGACCCGCTCGACGATCTCTCGCTGCTCGGCTGCTTCCACGACGGACCCTTCCTGAGCCGGGCCCTCGCGGGGTATGCCAGTGTCCGCCCGCTTCCCGCCGAGCACCGCCGCCGGTTCTGGATGCACCTGCTCCGCAACATGATCGTGAAGGGGGTGATCCGCGTGGGCGCCGGCTACTTTCAGCGGGACGGCGGCCTGTTCCTCATCGGCCGCGGCGGCACCGGCGCCGATCTCCGTCGGTTGACGGTGGACAGGATCGAGCGGGCCCTGCGGGGACTGCGTGACGACGAAGGAGTTGATGCCCTATGAGCGATCCGGTGGACGAAACCCCGCGGAGTCCTGCTGCGGACGCGCTGCACGTGGGTACATGGCTGTCGCTGGGCTCACCCGTGGCGGCGGAGCTCGCGGCGCTGTGCGGATTCGACTGGGTGCTCCTCGACCTCGAGCACGGCTGCGGCTCCGAGGCCGGCGTGCCCGACCAGCTGCGGGCCCTGCGGGGCGGCCCGACGCGGGCGGTCGTGCGGGTGGCGGGGCACGATGCCGGCCAGATCGGACGCGTGCTCGACCATGGCGCGCGGGGCGTGATGGTGCCGCACGTGAACTCGGCGGTCGAGGCGCGGGATGTCGTCGCGGCGGCGACCTACCCGCCGCACGGCCGGCGGGGCGTGGCCCGCACCGTGCGGGCACACGACTACGGCTTGCGTGCGGTGGGCACCGAGTCGCCACCGCGGCGTCTCGCGCCAATCGAGACGGCGGCGGCGGTGGCGGCGGCCGAGGCGATCGCGGGGGTGGCCGGCATCGACGTGCTCTTCGTGGGGCCGGCCGATCTCGAGCGCGACCTGGCCGGCCGGCGGGAGGGCACCTCACCGGACTTCGAGGCGTGTGTGACCCGTGTGGCGGTGGCTGCCCGCGCGGCGGGCAAGGCGGCGGGGATTCTCGTCCGCGACCTGGCCGACCTGCACGCGCGACGCCGGCAGGGATTCAGCGTGATCGCCGTGCAGTCCGACGTGGGGATCCTGCGCGACGGCTTCCGGGCCATCGTCGCGGAGGGCCGCGCCGCCGACCGGGGGTGTTGACGGCGGTCGAAAGCCACCGCCCCCGACGCACGAGACACCACGGCCGGCGCGCCACCGTCCGCCGCCTCGTCACCTGATGACCGTGTATGTGCCGGCCGCACGTTGATCACGGTCGATGCCGACAGCGAGGCGGAGGCCCTTGCCGAAGCCAACCGCAAGAATCCCGGTTGGATGGCAATCAAAGCCGAGAAGACCGGAGGCGGACGGGCGTATCAGGTCACGATGGTCATGGAGTGACGATCCCCGCAAGACGCCCGGGAGCCGTCGCGATCCAAAGCCTCGGCCTCGAAGGCGGTGGAGCTGGGCGAGCCTCACCTCATGCGGCTCAGAATTTGGCGTAGCCCTTCGCCGAACTCTTGGCAGCCTTCTTGTGACTGTGGCCGGCGGTGTAGCCCCTGCGATTGTGGTCGTTGTCGTGCAGGGTGATGAGGTCGTCGATGGCCAAGACACCCGGGTCGATGCCGTGAGCCGATCGAAGATGACTCCGGATCTCTTCGAGGCTGGGGCTCCAGTCGCCATTGACGCTCCATCTCGGCCCGGCGAGGCGCGAGACCGTCGTAGCGACCTCCTGGGCGGCCAGAGCGACCGAGGACAGCAGCGAGGTCTTCAGGAAGGCAAGAAAAGAGAGGCAGGCGGAGCGTCGGTTCATCGCGTTATCCTTCCGTGTCAATCCGCCTACGGTAAAGTTAGCACGCGATCCGCGGTGGAGTGGCCTGCTTCGCCAAGGTGTTTCTCGTGGCCGCGCTGCCGACCGCTCACTCAACGCCGTGCTGCCCGTGAGGGAGGCCCGTTGACCCAGCCCTCCATGGCCCGGCGATGACCGAACACAGCACCCGACACGGAGCCCCTGGGAACGGTCCCGACCCCTACGCGACGCGGGTGCCGACGGTGTCGCCCGCAGCACACGAGCCTCCCGACCGGCCCGAAGCCGATCCTCTCGCGCTCTCGGTCGGTGATCGCTTCGACGACTTCGAGGTGGTCTCGGTGCTCGGCCGCGGCAGTTTCGGCACCGTGTATCTGGCCCGGGAGGTGTCACTCGACCGGCGCGTGGCGATCAAGATCTCGCCCTGTCGCGGCCAGGAAGGCCAGGCGCTGGCCCGACTCGACCACCCGCACATCGTCACCGTACACGGTCAGCAGGCGCGGGACGGCCTGCGGATCCTGTGCATGCAGTACGTGCCTTCGTTGCCACTGGACAAGCTTCTCGGCGAGCTGGCTCCGCAGGCGGCCGCGTGGAGCGGTGCCGACCTGCTCGCGGCCGTCGACCGCACGGGTGCCGCGGCGGTGGAATTCGACCCCGGGCAGCTGGAGGATCGCCAGATGCTCGCCGCCCTCGATCATGTCGCAGCCGTCTGCTTCATCGGCAGCCGCCTTGCGGCCGCGCTCGGGCACGCGCACCGGCAGGGCGTGCTTCACCGCGACATCAAGCCGGCCAACGTGCTCATCAGCCGCTATGGGCGGCCCTTGTTGGTCGACTTCAACATGGCCGCTGCCGACACGGCACCCGACGAGGCGATGTTCGGCGGAACGCTGGCCTACATGGCGCCTGAGCACCTCGCAGCGTTCGACGCGAACGATGCCACGGCACCGAGCGCGGTCGACGCGGCGTCGGACCAGTATTCCCTCGGCGTGCTGATCTACGAACTGGCGGTGGGCCAGCTCCCGTTTCCGACTCCCGTGGATCGCACCCTGCCGCTGGCCGAGCGACTCAGGACTCTGGCCGGGGCCCGCATCGACCCCGGGCCGGACTGGGCAGGACCGTTGTGGCAGGCCGAGCCGGGCATCGCCGCCGTGCTTCGCCGGGCACTGGCGCCCGATCCCTCGGCCCGCTGGCCGTCGTGCGATGCCTTTGCCGAGGCGCTCGCCGATACGATCGGCCTGCGGCGCGCGCTCGTCGCGGTGCGGAGGGAGAACTTCCTGCCGTCCTGGTGCGGCCGGCACCCGTTCGCCGCACTGGCACTGGCCGGCGTCCTTCCCAACGCGGTCGGCAGCGCCGTGAACATTCCCTACAACCTCCTGAGGGTCGTGCCACAGGAGCAGGAGCCGACGTTCCTCCAGGTCGTCAACCTCTACAACCTCTTCGTCTATCCCGTCTGCCTGACCATGCTCGTGGCGGTCGTGTGGCCTGTGTTCGAGGGTTGGCGCGGCCGATCGAGCGAGCCGGCCAAGCGGCTCCGGGCCCGATCGCTGTTCCTGCCCCGCTGGGCGATACGCATCTCGCTGGTCGGTTGGCTGCCCGGGGCGTTCTTTTTTCCGTGGGCGCTGCATGCCCGTGCCGTCACGCTGCCGTGGACGCACCTGGCCCACTTCCACATCTCGATCCTCATCGCGGGGCTGATCGCCGTCACCTATTCGGCCCTCGCCGTGTTGTGCATCGTCGCGTTCATCATCTACCCAGCCTTCTGGCTCGATCCGGCTCGGTTTCGCAGGCGGGCGGCACGGGAGGTCGCTCCGGTGCTGCGCGCCATGCGCTTCATCCCCTTCCTCGCCGGGGCGATTCCGCTGGTCGCCGTGATGCTCCTCATCACCGCCAGCCCGCGCACCTTCTCCGACGACGAGTACGCGGCGTTCCGGTTCCTCACGCTGGTGCTGATCGCACTCGGCATGGCGGGCTTCGAATTCTCCCGCCTGGCGATGACTCGGGCTCGCGGAGCACTCGAGGCCTTCGCCGGCGTCGCTGGCACGGACGCCGGCACGTCATCGGCTCGCGCCTCGGTGCCGTCGAGCCCGTTTCCTCGCGCGTGAATCGGGTCGGCGATTCAGGTACAGTCCGAGCGCTCTGCGACAGCGGCCGGTCACGAGAGGTCCTGCCCGCACGCCCCCTCCGCCACGGACCGTCATCATGCTCAAAGGGTATGCCGATCACTGGGGGCTCGTCACGGGAGCCTCCTCGGGGATCGGGGCCGAGTTCAGCCGGCAACTGGCCGCGAGGGGAATGCATCTGGTGCTGGTGGCCCGTCGCGAGGATCGCCTGCGGGGCCTCGCTGGGGAACTCGAGGCAGCCCACGGCACCCGCTGCGAGATCATTCCCGCGGACCTGTCGCAGCCCCATGCGGGCCGGGACCTCCTCGCCGAGGTCTCGCGTCGCGGCATCATGGTGGAACTGCTCGTCAACAACGCGGGATTCGGCCTCGTGTCATCCGTGGAGGAGACCGACGTCGGACGGGCCCTCGAACTGATTCAGGTCAACGTCACCGGACTGACCGAACTGACGCTTCTGATGGCGCAGGAGATGGTGCAGCGCGGACACGGCGGGATCATCAACATCGGTTCGGTCGTCTCGTTCCAACCGGTGGGCTACATGGGTGTCTACGCCGCGAGCAAGGCCTATGTGCTGCACTTCAGCGAGGCCCTCTGGGCAGAACTGCGCTCACGCGGTGTCACGGTGACGGCCCTCTGCCCGGGTACGACGAAGACCGAGTTCTTCGACCATTCCGGCGTGCCCGGCTGGGCCGAGCGCACCTGGTCGGAGGACGTGAAGACGGTGGTCCGTACCGGACTCAAGGCGTTTGACGCCCGCCGTCAATACGTGGTCTCGGGCTGGACGAACTACCTCCTCTCCCTCGCCGTGAGGCTGGCGACGCGGGCCACGGTGGTCAACGGGTCGATGTCGGTCTTCCGCCCACGCGTCGCGCGTCACTGAACGCCACGGATGTGCGTCACGAGCCGGCGGGATGATCGCAGGCGGGGCGATCCGGCTGGGTCCGCAGCGCGTCCGCGCACGGCGTCAGTATTGGATGGCGATGCCCGCGTCGGAGAAGAAGGGGGCGGCGTCGGGCGTGAGCCCCCAGCCGACGCGCAGCCCGATTTCGACGTTCCGCGCGATCTCGTAATGCGTGCCCGGGCTGAAGAAGGGCTGCGCCGTGTCGTCGACGAGGCCCTGCGTCGAAGAACCGAACCACTCGGCGTGAGCCTCCCAGCGCTCGGTCAGGGGAACGCGGAGCACGACCGACGGCGTCCAGCGACTGAACCAGTTCTCGATGCCCTCGGAATAGGAGTAGCGCAGAGCCCCATCGAGTCTCCAGTCGTCCCAAAATCCCCACCCTGCGACGAGCGTCGCAACGGGGACTGTGCCGAAGGCGGTGCCGTAGGTGGGCGTCGCCCCCTCCATGATGAAGCAGCTGTCGGGCAGCCAGCCGTCCTGATGGGACGTCGCCAGCTTGAAGCCATAGAGGATGCTCGATTCGTAGAGCGCGCTGCCGTCGAGCTTCCCCTCGCCGACCTCCACGCTCGTGACGACGTTGCCCTGTGAGCCGACGCCGTAGTTGGCGCCAAACCGGAGTTCGAACCACTCGTTCACGCCCTGCCGCAGCAGGAACTCCGGGTAGTTGTTCGTCGGCAGGCCGATGGAGTTGTCGATGTAGACGTGCGACGCCTCGATCAGGCCGCGGTTCGGACCCACGCAGTACGCGGACGGCGTGAATGCGTCGCGGTCGGCATCGAGTTCGAAGGCGATCGCCCCCGTCGAGAGAACGACCGCGGCAACCATCCCGGCGAGGGTGGTGCCGACGGAGAGACCGACGACGGGCAGAGTCGGGCTACGATGCACGATGGCTGTGGCTCTGCTTCGGGGGCATCTCGGGAAAGTCGGACCTGCCGAACCACGGCGAGAGACTTTCCGACGGAATCGGCAGCACTTGCCGGGATTGCCGCGTTGCATGGGAAGATGGGGGTTCGGACGGGACACTCCGGACGAACGTGGTCCGCGACGCGGTCGCCTGGGAGACGACCGCCCCCGTTGCGGCCGGCGCCTCGCAGAGGATCTTGAGATCGAGATGGCGAACGTGCCCGACATGCCGGCGGACGGATGGTTCATCGCCCGCAACCGCGAGCAGGATGGTCCCTTCACGGCCAAGCGGCTGCGGCAGATGGCCAGGCAGGGATGGCTCACTCCGGACGACCTCGTATGGCATCCCATGCTGCCGGCCTGGACGCCCGCACGCGCCATTGACGGGCTCTTCGGGACGTCGTGGTCACGCCTTCTCGGCGCCGTCATTCCCGGCCTGCGCGCGCCGGCCGCGCGGGCAGCGGTGTCTGCGAGCCCAACCACCCCCGACGCTCCACGTCGCCGATCGTCGCGACGACGAAGACCACGGCGCGGGGCGAAGGCGAACGCAGCGGGGATCGCGTGGCCAGAGGTCAGGCCGAGGCACCTGATCGCGGTGGCGGGTGTCCTGCTGGCGGCGCTAGGCGTGGCGTTCTTCACGATCGCGGCATCCCCACTCGCCCGCGGGCTGCTCATCGGCGGCATCGTCACGACGGGTGCAGCCTTCATGCCCGAGATCACGCGACTCGCCATCCGGGGAGCACGTCTTCTGGAACGCATGCGTCACGAGGGGATCGAACGTCGGATCCGCGAGCAGGAATGGACGAGTGAACGCCAGCAGGCGGAGGAGGAGGCCCGGCTGCGGCTCGCCGAGCAGCAGCGTGTGGCGGCCTCCTGGGCGACGCCGCCTCAGGCCGAGCGGGTGATGGTCGTGCGGGAACCGCGCGTCAAACGGTGGAACCGCTGGGTCGCGACGCTCCTGAGCGCCGTGATTCCGGGGCTCGGCCAGGGCTACAAGGGCGAGGTCGCGGCGGGTATCGCCTGGTGCGTGATCGTGGTGGCGGCATACACCGTCGTCACCACGCTCGGCGTCGTGCTCCACGCCTGCTGCTGCATCGGCGCCGCGACGGGCGATCCCTGGACCGAGGAACGCACCTCGGTGGTGCGGGTATGAGTGCCATCCCCGGTGGGGCATGGCCGGGTTTTCCCGGCACGTCATCCGGGGTATCCTCGGAGTCCGACGCGGCCTGAATGCGAGCGGATCTGATGGCGGCCTGCGGGATCGACACCTGCGTTCGTGGCATGGCGAGGCCGGCCGTTCTCGCCATGCTCCTCTGCCGGGTGATCACGACGACCGCAATGGCGGCCGACCCCGATCCGGCCGCGGCTCCGCCACCCGCAGCCGTTCCGCAGGTCGCCGTCACGCCGACAGCCTCGGCAGCCCGACCGCTCCACGAGGTGATCGACGCGCTCGTCACCGCCGCCGCCGTCGGCCCGTGCGCTCCGCGTTGCTCCGATGCCGACTTCGTACGACGCATCCACCTCGACCTCACCGGCGTCATCCCCACCACCGCGCGCGTGCGGGCGTTCCTCGCCGACCCTGCCGGCGACAAGCGCACGAAACTCGTCGACGACCTGCTCGCCGACCCCGGCTTCGCCCGCCACGTGATGTTCGTGCTCGACGCCATGCTGCTCGAACGTGCGTCGCCGTCGGGTGATCTTGCTGCGGCGTGGCGAGAGTATCTCTTCTCCTCACTCGTCGATGACAAGCCCCTCGATGGCATGTTTCGCGACCTGCTCGTCAGCGACGGGAGTGACCCGGCGATGCGGCCCGCCGCGGCGTTCCTGCTGACCCGCGATGCCGAGCCGGTGCAGCTCACCCGGGCGATCGGGCGGCTCTATTTCGGAAGGGACCTGCAGTGCGCCCAGTGCCATGACCATCCCATCGACGACGACATCCGCCAGGCGGAGCATCAGGGGCTCTACGCGTTCGTGGCCCGCACGAGCCTCTTTCGCGGCAAGGACAACGCGCTCCTGGCCTCCGAGAAGGCCGATGGCGAGGTCGACTACCAGTCGGTCTTCACCAAAGAAGGCGAGAAGGGCGTCTGGCCACGACTGCCGGGAGGCATGACGCTCGTCGACGAACCACGACCCGAGCCCGATGCGGCCTACGTGACGGAGCCGACGAAGACGTCGCACGGCGTTCCGGCGTTCAGCCGTCGCGCCGCGCTCGCGGCCCGGCTTGCGGACGACCACGGCTTCCGACTCAACCTCGCCAACCGCATCTGGGCCATCTTCTTCGGCCGCGGGCTCGTCCATCCTCTCGACGGCATCGGGCCCGACAACGCCGCAACGCATCCCGGCCTGCTCCTGCGGCTCGCCGAAGCCCTGCGCGAGCAGGGCTTTCGCCTGCGACCGCTCGTTCGCGAGATCGTCCTCAGCGAGACGTATCAGCGGAGCGTCGAGCCCCCGGGCCACGACGAGGTGTCGGCGGTCGAGATCGGTGCCCGTGTCACGAGCCTCGAAGGCGAGCGGATCGCGCGAACGGCCGCCCTCGAGACCCTCGAACAGGCTGCCGCCGCCGCTGAAACCCGGCGGCAGGAGGCCGTGGCCGCGACGCGTGCCGTGCACGTGGACCGCCTGGCCCGCCTGACGGAGCGGGACGCCGCCAGCAAGGCCGCGGCGGCCGCCACCGCGGCGGCGGCCACGACGTCAGCCGACCTCACGCGCGCCCGCACCGTGTCGGACGCCCTCGCGGGTGCAGCCGCACAGGCGACCCGGGCCGTCGAGCTCACGGCGGGTGACGCCGCGCTCCAGTCGCTCGCTGCAACGCTCGCGGAACGCGCTTCCGCCAAGGGCAGGCAGGCCGAAGCCGTCGCCCAGGCCCATGCGGAGAAACAGGCTGCGGCCGACACGGCGATGGGCGCGCTCACCGCGGCCCGGGGGGCCGCCGAGGACGCGACGGCCCGGCTGGGAGCGGACGACCTGGCGCGCGTGGAACGCGAAGCCGTCGCGGCACGACGTGCGGCGACCGTCGCAGCCCAGGAGGTGCGCCGGCTCGACGCGCGGATCCAGCTGGCGCGGGATCTCCTCGCCCACGCGGACTTCGTGGGGACGGATCCTGCGGCGGCGGCCGTCGCGTGGCAGTCGATCGTGGACCGGTGGACGGATGCCGGTCAGGTCGCTGCCCTGCGGGCCCTCTCGCCCGAGCAACTCGCCCTCTCCGTGCAGCAGGCCACCGGCGCGCTCGCGGCGCGGCAGGCGAACGCGGCGGCGGCGATCGACAAGGCGCCGCCGGAGGCGCTCGCGAAGGCGAGCGCGGACGAGCGTGACGACATCCGGGCGATGCAGGTGGAGATGCGGATGGTCAAGGACGCATCCGGTCTTCTCCGCTCGGCCGCGACACTCTTCGGCGATACGCTGAGTGATGGCTTCCAGGCGAGCGTCAGCCAGGCCCTCTATTTCGGCAACGCGCCCGACATCCAGGGCCAACTCGCCCCGTCGGGGTCCAATCTCGTGGCGACGCTCGCCGCCATGAGCGAAGCCGCCGCCGTGGCCGACGAGGCCTACGTCGCCGTGCTGTCGCGGCCGCCCGCCGACGACGAGCGGGCCGACGTGGCGGCCTTTCTCGACGCACGTCCGCACGACCGCACCCAGGCGATCGCCGAACTCGTCTGGGCCCTCGTGTCGAGCAACGAGTTCCGCTTCAACCACTGAGCCCGCTCGAGGAGCATGCCGTCATGGCCCGCACCACCGACCCCGCCTGTCGATCGCTCGAGCATGTCATCTCCCGCCGGTCGCTCCTGCACGGCCTCGGAGCCTTCGGCGGCGCGGCGGGCGTGGCCGGCATCGCGGGTCACGGACTGGGGCTCTGCGGCGGCCTCGCCGCGTCTCCGGCGATCGCCGAGGCGGTGCGGGCCGGCGGGAAGCGGGTCCTCGTAATCTTCCTGCACGGCGGCGTGAGCCAACTCGAGAGCTGGGACCCGAAGCCGGGCACCGACACCGGCGGTCCCTTTCGCGCGATCCCGACGAGCGTCCCCGGGGTGCATGTCAGCGAACTGCTGCCCCATACGGCGCGGCAGATGCATCGCCTCTCGATCATCCGCAGCCTCGACACCCGCAACGGGGACCACGCTCGTGGCCAACGCGAGATGACCAGCGGCCGTGACCAGCCGGCCCCGCTCGACTATCCGCACCTCGGGGCCGTGGTCGCGAGGACGTCGGCCCCGGCCGGCTTCTCGCTCCCCGGGCACATCCTCGTCCGCGGTGGCGGCGGAGGAGCCGGCACGTCCGCCTACCTCGGCCCGCGGTATGCGGGCGTCGTCATGGAGGACGGACAGCCGCCTGCCCACACCGCACGCCCCGACGCGCTCTCCGCCGAAGCAGACCGCCGCCGGTCGCTCCTGCGATCCCGGATGAACGACCGTTTCGCGGGCCGCCGCCGCACCGCCGACACCGACGCCTATACGCAGTCGTACGACCAGGCGCTCGACCTTCTCGAGCAGCGGCATGTCTTCGACGTCTCGCGCGAGTCGCAGCGGGACCAGGACCGTTACGGTCCCCACGAATTCGGGCGACACTGCCTCCTCGCACGTCGGCTGCTCGAGCACGGCGTGCCCTTCGTGCAGGTCAACCACTCGAACTACGACACCCATCACGAGAACTTCGATTTCCACATCGAGCAACTCGGCGAATTCGACCGGCCCTTCGCCACGCTCATCGACGATCTCACCGTCCGCGGGCTGCTCGACGACACGCTCGTCTGCGTGATGAGCGAATTCGGGCGCACGCCGCGGATCAACGACCGTTATGGCCGCGACCACTGGGGCACCGCGTGGAGCGTGGTGCTCGGGGGTGCCGGCCTCCAGCGGGGCGCGGTGATCGGCAGGACCAACGCCAACGGCACCGCGGTCGAGGATCGCCCGGTCGACCACGGACACCTGTTCCACACGATTCTCCGGGGGGTGGGAGTCGATTCCCACGGGACGTTCCACGTGGCCGGCCGCGATCACCCGATCGCCGATCCCGCGAAGGGACCGATCGACGAGCTGCTCGCATGAGCACGTCCCCGGCGATCGACCCGACGAAGATCCGCGAGGTGCTCGCCCACAAGCACGTCCGGCCGCTCGTGTCGTGCTGCTGGGACCCCCGCGACCGCTTCATCTGCTTCGGGGCCGAGAACTCGGCGGCCGAGGGCTACGACGACCTACTGTTTCGGCTCACGCTCGCATCGGTCGGGACACCGGCCGTCGTGGTGCCCTGCACGGGAGGCCACGACAGCTGGGCGTGGAGCCTCGCGATCGTGCCGGACGGTGCGACGCTCATCAGCGGCGGCTACGACGGCCGCCTCTGCTGGTACGACCTCGCGGCCGAGGCCCCGCGGGCGACGCGTTCACTCGCGGCGCACGACGGCTGGGTGCGTTGCGTGCGGATCAGCCCTGACGGCCGCTGGGCCGCGTCGTGCGGAAACGACCGTCTCGTCAAGGTGTGGAACGTCGCCGACGGTTCGGAAGTTTCCCGTCTGTCCGGTCACGAGTCGCATGTCTACCACGTGGCGTGGCGGCCCGATGGCTCCGCCCTCGTCTCGTGCGACCTCAAGGGGGTGGTGAAGGAGTGGGATGCCGCCGCCCGCGCCTGCCGCCGCGACCTCGCCACGGCCGAGCAGCTCTGGACCTACGACAAGCAGTTCCGCGCCGATATCGGCGGCGCCCGCGCGATGGCGTTTCGTGCCGACGGGGGTCAGCTGGCCCTCGGAGGCATGACGAAGGTGACGAACGCGTTCGCCGGGGTCGGCCAGCCACTCGTGGTGTTGCTCGACTGGGCGGGCGGGGAACCGAGACTCGTCGAGGCGAAGAACTCGGGCAATGGCGTGACGTGGGGCGTGGCGTGGCATCCCGCCGGCTTCTGGATCGGCCTGGCCGGTGGTGGTGGCGGAGGGTGGCTCCGGTTCTTCAAACCCGACGCCACGGATGACTTCCACGCCTTCAAGCTGCCGGCCAACGGCCGCTGCATGGCGATCTCCCCGGATGCCACGCGGGTGGCCGTCGGCATGGCCGACGGCTCCCTGCGGGTCTACGCCCTGCACGCCTGACGGCGCCCCGGGCCATCCCATCGCACGCCGGCCGGTCGCGATCGCCCCGCGGG
>CAIWZS010000439.1 GCA_903917235.1 uncultured Planctomycetaceae bacterium
CCTCGGCTGGCTGCCCCTCGACGGCCAAGCGGGAGGGGAATACTGGGCGGCGATGAGCCTCATGGGTCGGTACGCGGCGGCGAATCACGCCTGCATCCATCGGCACGTCGCCGAACACCTGGGCGCACGCGTGATTCTCGACGTCGAGAACCATCACAACTTCGCCTGGCAGGAGGAGCACCTCGTGGACGAAGTGCGGCGCACGGTCGTGGTCCATCGCAAGGGCGCTACGCCGGCGGGTGCGGGCGTGCTCGGCATCATTCCCGGGTCGATGGCGACGCCGGGATTCGTCGTGCGCGGCCGGGGGGTGGCGGTCTCGCTCGACTCGGCGAGCCACGGGGCCGGCCGCCGGATGAGCCGGACGAAGGCGCGACAGTCGTACCGCTGGAAGGACGTGCGGGGGGTGCTCGAGGCGTCCCGCGTTCGGCTCATCAGCGCGGGGCTCGACGAGGCCCCGTTCGCCTACAAGGACATCACCGCCGTCATGGCGGCCCAGGCCGACCTCGTGGACACCGTGGCGCGGTTCGACCCGCGGCTCGTCAAGATGGCCCCCGACGGCGAGAAGGCGGAGGACTGAAAATAGGTCAGCCTTCGGCTTGGCCACCGGCCAGCCCGGGTTTTTCGGACCTGCCGGGGGGGGGCGATTCGTCCCAGAAACCGGCCGTTTCGCCATTCTCTCGACCAAATCCTTGCAATAGATACGGCGGAAATTACCTATAAACGGGGATCTTCGCGTCGGGCAGGGCAGGAAAGGGTGGCCTTGGCCGGTCCCGCTCCCCATACCCGACGGACTAATCGAGTTCCCTCCAGGAAGTATCGTAGCCATGCGGAAACGAAGGATCGTGGGCCGCGACAGCGTGGCGGCCCGCCGCCGCCGTCGGAAGTCCATCGCCTGCCGACTCGGTCAGGGTGAGCGGCTGGAGGAACGCCGGTTGCTGGCCGTCGCGCCGGTCACGGAATGGTTCCTCCCCCAGACGAACGTCGCGGGATCGTCGGGCCGAGCTCTCGTGGTCCTCGACGCGGGCGTGCACGAGGGCGGGCGGCTCGCCGGCTCGTTCGCCGACGCGGCCGCCACCGTCGTGGTCGGCTCCGGCGACGACCTCTTCGCCTCGGTGGGGAGTGCGCTCGAGCGGGTCGGCGACGTGTCCGCCATCCATCTCGTCAGCCACGGCTCACCGGGCCGCTTCTCCCTCGGCGGCACCACCTTCGACGCCGCCGGCATCGACCAGTGGGACGATGGCCTCGTGGCCTGGAACCGGCTGGCGGGCCCCGGCGCAGACCTCTACCTCTGGGGATGCGATGTCGCCGGCGGCGACGGCGCCTCGCTCGTCGACAGCATCCATACGGTCTCGGGCTTCGGTGTCGCGGCGAGCACCGACGCCACCGGCCCGGCCCGGCTCGGTGGCGATTTCGATCTGGAGTACGCGGTCGGTGACGTGGCGGCCCCGCGGCTCGCCGCCGGCGTGGACGTGCTCTGGGACACGGTGCTTTCCGACCACGACTTCACGCCGCAATCCGCGCAGGGGATGCAGTCGGCCTTCAACGTGCTCGACACCTCGATCGCGCCGGCGATCAAGATCGCCCTGGCCGGCACCACCGTTTCGCAGTCCGTCGACCCGCTCTCCCAGCGGACGATTTCCAGCCTGTTCAACGACTCCTCCTCGATCTCGCCGGCCGACGTCGAATCCCTGCTCTCGCTGAGCAGTGCGGTCTCGACCTACCTCGCGGGCCCGGGTCCCAAGCTCTCCGGCCTGCGTTCGGCGGTCGAATCGGCCTTGGCCTCCAGCGCGGCGGCCGCCGGGGCGATTGCGCCGTCGATCAGCGTCGTTGCCAACGTCTCCGGCAACGAGATCAGCCTCGCGGTGTCGATCGTCGCCGCAGGGTCGTCGCTCACCACCATCGATCAGGGTCCGGAAAACG
>CAIWZS010000440.1 GCA_903917235.1 uncultured Planctomycetaceae bacterium
AGGCGAGCAGCCGGTGGAGCAGGAAGAACTCGCAGGCCTCCAGCACGGTGGCCGAGGCGGGGATGCCGACCACCTTCCGCACCATGACGTCGGCCAGTGGCGTCGCGTCGGCGCTCAGGAGGAGCCGCCGCGTCGGCACGACGCCCTCGAGGCGACCCGATTCGTCGACGACGTAGAAGTAGATGATGCGTCCGCCCGGGGGTGACGACCGTGCTGAGGCGATCGCGTCACCGACGGTCTGGTGCACGAGCAGGCCGGCCGGGTCGGTCCGCATGTGCCGGGTGACCGGGTCGTTGAGATGG
This sequence comes from uncultured Planctomycetaceae bacterium, assembly GCA_903917235.1. Taxonomy (GTDB): domain Bacteria; phylum Planctomycetota; class Planctomycetia; order Pirellulales; family UBA1268; genus QWPN01. Next base: position 303 of record CAIWZS010000440.1, read on the forward strand.
GGCGTGGAGGCGGTCATGGGGCGAGGAGAGGCCCGAGGCCGCGGAGGGTGCGGAGCGGGCGGTCGCGGGGGGCGCCCGCCCCGTCCTCGACCATGTCGTCGGACGGCTCGGCGGGCATGATCGCCGCGGCGGCCGGCCGGTCGAAGCGCGGCCGCGTCACGAACGGGGGTAGGCACTCGTCGCGATCGAAGACCTCCCGGGCCCGGCGCAGGCCGTACGCGAACTCCTCGGCGCCGGTCGTGTCACGGTTCTCCATGTGGCTGACGAATTCCCGGTCGGGGTTGACCTCCATGTCGGCCCACCACTCCGCGAGAAAGGCGACCCGCTCGCAGTCGGCGAGCAGCCAGTTTTTCAGGAGCGTGCGGGCGAAGAGGGGATTGTGCCGCCAGCCCGTGCCGAGGACACGGATGCCGGGAAGCATCCGGCGCACGTCCTGCGCCGGCAGCGAGACGATGTAGCCGCCGTAGTACGTCCGCCGACGGACGGCGCCGAGGACGTTCGTACGGTCGGGCGCCAGGATCCGCTCCGGCCGCGGGTCGGGCACGGCCGGAAAGTACGTTGGCTCCGACGCCGAGGCGAGGATCGCGAGGGCCACGTCGGCGGGATCGAGCATGAGCCGCAGGTCCGCCTGCCGCTCCTCGGGCGGGATCCGTGACAGGAGGTCGTAGAGCGACCGGTCCACGAAATAGGTCACCGCCCGGCCGATGCGCCGCTCGGGGGTGAGGACGAGATCGGGATGGTCGCGACGGAAGCGGTCGGGATGCCGCAGGTACCAGGCGTGCACCTCCGGCTTCCAGGACACGGCGAGCGTGTCGTAGTCGATCTCCTTGAGCCGTCCCGGCGTGAAGCCGCCGTCGGGATGCACGTCCTCGAGCACCTCCTTGTTGCAGGCGACGATGAGGCACGGAAACCGCGGCCGCGCGGAACTGCGCCGCACGATCTCGTCGATCGAGCGGGCATCCTGCCACGCCGGCACGCCGAGCGCGAAGGCGACGAACTCGGCCAGTGCCATGTGGTCGATCTCGGTGCCGAGGCCGCGCGACAACTTGGCGATCTTGTCGTCCACGTCCTCCATCTTCCGCACGGCATCGCGATTGCCCGACTTGAGTCGCTCTTCGGCGTGCCGCACGGAGGCGGTGGAGAAATCGTGGCAGCAGAAGTAGGCGGCGGGGATCGAGCCGCTGCTGTTGCCGGCGACCACCGTCCGGCCCTCGCGCAGCGCGGGAATCCGGGCGTGTGCCTCGTGGAGCAAACCCGCGTCGTAGGGGAGGCTCGACCCCTTGCCCATGAAGCACAGCAGGAGCCGCATCGAGGCGAAGCGAGCGGCGACCCCGTCGGCAGGATCGGGCCCGCGGGACGTCGGCTCGGCGGCGGCCGCCGGCACGAGCAGCCGCAGCGTCGCGACGAGGCAGGCGACCCTCGCAGCCGCCGCCATGCCCGTCATGTGCCGGCGGTCCAGCCTCGTCCCGTGGAGCCTCCACGCGCTCATCGGTGCACCCCGCCGTCGGCTCGTGCGCTCCGGCCGTCGTCGACGGGGGCTGCGTCCGAAGCCCGCTCGAGGCCGACGACGAGCCAGCCGTCGGCGGCCTCGAGGCGGGCCAGCCGAAACACCTGCCGGGCCTTGCGATTCGGGAAGCGCGGCAGGGGGAGGACCTCGCGGCCGCAGAAGAGGGGGAGCACCCGCTCCCAGACCTGTCGGGCGTCGGCGGGCACGTCGTCCGCGAACTCGATCTCGTCGCGCACCAGCGCGAGACCCGTCGGCCCGTCCTGCACGCGGTAGCGGATGCGGAAGTGGCGTGTCCCCGCGTCTACCCGCCTGCCGTCGAGGTGGCAGGCGGTCGCCCGCACGTCGAGCGCGATGCCATCTCCCATGAAACGCACCGCGATGGGATCGCGATCGGCCAGCAGGATCGACGCGGGCTCGCGGCCCCCGGGGAGGGCCTCCCACTCGGGGCTCGACAGTTTGAACTGCGTCTCCCAGAGGCCGCGCACCGTCGCCTCGTCCACGGTCGCCGCCGCGAGTCCGCCCAGGGCGTTCGTCACGGCCGACTCGTGCACCCAGCGCACGACGTCGTGCCTCGCGCCGGGGCTGAGCGCCGGCCGAGGCGTCAGCGAGGCAAGTTCGTCGTGGTGGGCGTAGGTCGTCTCGCTCCAGATGCCCGCCGCGTCGTCGTGGAGTGCGACGGAAGGCTCGTAGTCCACCGCGCGGAGCTGTTCCCATACCGTCGATCGCAGGAGCCCGTTGACGCGGTGGGCCAACTGGAGACCTTCCTCGCGCACCCGGTCGCGGACCGCCTCCTCGAGTGTCGCGGCCACGCGCGGGTCGTTGGCGGCCAGCGCGTCGCCGATCGCCCGGCCTGCGAGCCGCTGCACGAGGCCACAGCGGCCGAGCACGCCGTCGATGCCGAGGCCCACGAGATCGGTCCGGAACGTCGCCGACACGTCCGGCGTGTCGCCGGCGATCGATCGCGGCAGGATGTGGACCGTCTGCGTGCAGGTGACGGTCGGCCGGGCCGACGCCCGCACGTGCACCCGCCGGCGGTCCGCGGTTGCGGTGATCGTGCCGGCGCCACGGGCGTGGATGTCGAGGCGATTCTCGCCGATGCTCTCCGCCACCGTCGCGGAGAGATCGACGGTCACGTGGCCCGTGCCGGTGATCCACGCCCCCTCGACCCGCCTGGCGAACGAGAGGGGCTGATCGATCCGCTGCCGGGCGAGGTGGGCGATGAAATCGCGATGCACGAAGCCCACGTCGTTTGGATACGACAGACGGCGGCCGAGCGGGGCCACCACGTCGTCCGGCAGGAGCGCGGCTGCCCGCGCGAAAGCCGCGCGCACCTCCGCTTCACCCTCCGGCGTGCGTCGCCGCCCGGGATCGGCCACGTGCCGTGCCAGCGTCGCGAGCGACGCGCGCGCGACACCCTCGTCGTCGGCCGCGAGCCGGACGAGTCGGGCAAGCCGGTCGACCGACGCCCGCAGGCCGTCGAGCGCGGGCTGGAGCGACGGCGGCACGGTGCGTCGCAGCGTCCGAACGCGGGTGTCCAGCGGCGGGCCTTCCGCCTCCCGGACGGCGGCTTCAGTCGCCGACACCGCGGCCTCGAGGCCGTCGAGATCGAGTTCGCGCGAGAGCACGACGCCGATGGCCTGTTCGGCGAACAGCCCTCGCAGGGTCGCGAGCCGCTTGCGAGCCTCGCCTCGCGCCGTCTCGAGCGCGGCCGCCGTCGGCGGGGAAACGACCGGGACGACGAAGTCCGTGGTGGACGGCTCCGCGGCGGCCGCGCCCGCGACGGCGAACAGTCCGGCGAGCGAAAGAACCACCGGGAGGGAACGGCCGAAGGGTGGCATGGCGATGCGGGGCGACATGCACCGCGGCGTCCCCGTTGCCGCGAGCGAACGAGACCTTACCCGACCCGCCGCCCGCCACCAAACCGGGATAAAATGTCCGCGGTCTGGCCGTCTGCGGCCTTGCCGAACGTCTCTCGAAACGGTGGCAGGCGCCTTCCCGATGGACCTCGTGCGGCTCTCCCTGTGCGTCGGCCTCGCCGTTCTGCTGTGGCGGCTGCGAATCGGCCGGCGCGAGCCGATCCGCGAGTTCTTCCTGTGGGGCGTCGACTATCCCTTCCACTTCCTGCTCACCGCGACGCTCGTGCTCGTCGTGTGGGGCGTGATCGGCGCGGGCTTCGGTCTCGAGGGCCTCTTCCTCGACGAGGATCCGCTCACGCAGGTGCTTCTCGGCGCCACGGTGATGCTGCTGCTCGCGACGATCACCGTCCACTACGTCACGCTCGGGACGTCGCGTCGCGGATGGTGGACGTCGCTCGCCGACGTCGCCGGCTTCCTCCGCGGGCTCAACACGGTGGCGGATCGCGCGCGGCCCGCCCAGACGGCCCTGGTCAACGGGTTTCTCGAGACGCTCACCAACGCCGACATCCGCCGGCTCGACCGGCTGGCCCGGGCCCGCGCCGCGGCGGCACGCGACCGCGCCGCACCCGTGGCGGCCGACGGAGCGGGTGACCTGCTCGAGGGGGAGACCTTTCGGCTGCTCGTCGCCCCGGCGATCCTGCTCGAGAAGAGCGTCGGACTCGTGGTGCTCGTGGGGGTCGTGCCCACGGTGTTCATCCCGCTGCTGCGACGTGAGCCGCAGGCCATCGTGGACCGGCTGCCGTGGCTTGTGGGAACCTGCCTCGGCGGAGTCGTCGCGTGCGTGCTCGCCTGCTGGACCACCTCGTGGGCCGCGGCGGCCGCGGGCTGGAGCGACCGCAAGCGTGACATCCGCGCGGCGCTCGCCGCCACGCCTGCCGCCGCGTCCGTCCGCGCCCTCGCGCAGGGCCATACGGCCTCGGAGACGCCGCAGGCATGGCCCGTCTGGCTCCGGTCGCTGGCCGTGTTCTTCGTCGTCCATGCGGGCACCACGCTCCTGCTGCCGACGCGGATCACGTCGGCCTGGATCGACTGGTCGCCGGGGGCCGGGGGATCGTGGCCCTGGCTCCCGCTGATGATCCTGGTCGGTGAGGCGGCCGTCGCCGGCCTCCTCGCGATCGGCCTCCCCGCGCTGCCGCGGCTCGTGCCGGCCGGGCGTCGCGAGGAGTTCGTCTCACGCGGCCGGTCGATCCGCACGACCGTCGTGACGTGGATCCTCCGCACGCTGCGGGCCGGCTGGCTCCACCGCGCCGCGTGGGCCGTGGCCGGCCTGCTGGCCGTCGCCTCGGTGACCGTCACGCTCGTCACGACACCCGACGCCACGCGGACGATCTGGACCGGGCTGCGGGGCTACGCGTCGCTGGGGGCGATGCTCTGCTGCTGGCTCGTGATCTTCTGGCTGGCGACCCACGCCGCCATCGGTCACGGCGCCCGCACGCTGCGGGAGCAGCAGGCCGCGGTGGCGGCGGTCTGCGGGCTCGTCGCGCTCCACGTGCTCTCGGCGCCGGCATGGCTCGTGGCGCCGCTGGCCGCCGTCGCGGCCGTCTTCTCCGGCTCGCGCACGCTCGCCGCCCTCTGGCAGGGCGTGCCCTACGGCACGCTGCGGGCCACGTGCGGCATCGGGCTCGCCGTGGCCGCGGCCGTCTCCCTCGCGGCGAGTCGCGGCTCGGAAGGCTTCCCGATCGTGGCGGCGGTCTGGCTCGGCCTCGCGCTCCTCTCGCTCGGCTCGACGACGCTCGGCTGGATCGCGACCCGGAAGCCCGCCGCCCTTTATCCGCTCACGGTGCTGCTCGGCTACTTCGCCTTCGCCATTCCCTACTCGGCCCTCGGCGAGGCCCGGCAGTCGGCGATGCCGGCGGCCGGCTCGATCGCGATCGCCTTCGCGCTCGTTGCGGCGGTCGCGACGAGCGTGGTCCTCGCGCGGCCGAAGAGCGCGCTGCTCTCGCTCGTGGCGCTTGTCGCCGTCGCGGTGCTGCTCAACGGCGCCGTCCTCTTCATGACCCCCAACGAGTTCAAGGGATCCTTCCCGAACATGGGGCCCTACTACGGCCTGCCCGTCTATCTCGACTCGCGCGACTATTTCCGCGACACGACTCCCTCGACCGCGCAGCTCCGCAGCCGCGCCGTGACCGAGGATTTCGACCGCCTCTCCCGGCAGGGGTCCAGCGAGCGGCTCGCGACGGTGTATTTCACGATGGGGCCGCTGCGCGACCGGCCCGACGGCAGCCATGCCGTCTCGCTCACGGTGGAGGATCCGCGCGGCCGGCTGCGCGCGGTGGTCGGCGACGCCCTGAGGCTCACGGCGGAGGAATGGTTCACGATCCGCGTCGATGGCGACGATCTCGTCGCGCTGGCGGAGGAGCCCTTCTACCGGCGGATCTTCCGCTGGTTCCGGTACGAGACGCTCCACACCGTGCGGCACGGGATCATCCGCGGGGCCGGGCACGTGCTCGTCCCGGCCGACGAACCGGGGCGGCGGCATGCCCGACGGTCGCCGGTGCCCTACCAGTTCATCACGGGTCGTGGTGGTGCGGACGGTCCCGCATCCGACGAACTCCTGGGACTGCGGGTCGAGGGACTCGCCGCCGACTACGAGGCGCTCGGCGGCGAGTACGCGATCATCTCGATGCACTGGCGCGGCGTGGTGACGGCCGCGCGCCATCACCGCGATCGTGACGAGTACACCGTCGAGTTCGAGGTGCCCGAGCACGGCGCCCGGCTCGACGAATCGCAGCTGCGCACGATGCAGTCGTGGCTCGAACGCTGCCATCTCGACACGCTGCGGCCCGCGGTGCCGGTGATCCCGGGCGACGCCGCCGGACCACCGCACTCGCGGGGGATGGTCGACGCCCGTGACCGGGCGGGCGAGTGCCTCGTGCTCGAGGATGCACGCACCGAAGCGGCCGTGCCGGTGGGAGTGTTTTTCGCGGCACCTCCGGAACCGGACGGTCTCGATCCGGCCTTCGCCGCGTACCTGCCGAGCCGCGAGGCGATCGAGGCGACCATCCGCGCCACGCCGCCCCCCGTGCCCTCTCGCGAGCCCGCGGATGCGGTGGCGGCCGACGACTTCACCCTGCGGCCGGCCCACGACCGCGGCCTCTTCGTCCTGCCCGACGTCGTCAATGCCGCCGGCCGGAGCCTCGCGGATAGCGCCGCGGAGGTGACCGTGGCGCTCTACAACGCCGGACGATTGCGGCCGGCGGACCGCGTCATCCTCAGCTGGAACGGCCGCGAGGGCACCGCCAGCGGCCCGGGGCTGACGAAGGGACGCGTGTTCGAGATCGTCTCGATCGGCGAGCGGGTGCCGCAGGGGGCGACGGCGCCGCCGGCGCGAGGGACTCCCGCCGGGGCCGTCTGGGCGACGCTCGCACCGGTCGGCCCCGTCGGCCGTGCCGATCCCGCACCGGACGCCCGCGCCGCGGCCGGCCAGGGATGCGTGGTCGGTCAGTGGCAGGCGGTGGGCCTGCTCAACAACACGGAGGTCCTGCTCGCGTGGAAGGGGCTCGTCGGACCACGGTGGCGGCAGCGGAAGCCGAAGCTCGTCATCGTCACCGTCAGCGGTGGCGGCATCCGCGCGAGCGTCTGGACGGCCGTCGTCCTGCGGAAGCTCGAGGCGACCCTCGGCGCCGACTTTCCCTACCACGTCCGCCTCGTCACCGGAGCCTCCGGCGGCATGGTCGGCGGATCCTACTACGCGACGTCGCTCCGTCCGCCGTCGCCGGAATCGCTGCGTGGCGACCGGATCGACTTCGCGGCCATGCACGGCATGACGGTCGAGGAATTCGTCGACCGGATGGCGACCGACCAGCTCGACGCCGTCGCCGGACGGATGCTCTTCGCCGATCTGCCCGGCACGTTGAGCCCGTTCGCGAAACGTGGCGACCGCGGCCGCACGCTCGAAGAGACGTGGATCCGCTGGACCGGCGGCTCCGGCAGTCCCCTCGCCAGGCCGCTGCAGTCGTATGCCGCCGACGAGCGCATCGGCTGGCGGCCGTCGCTCGTCTTCACGCCTATGATGGTCGAGGACGGCCGGCGGCTGCTCATCAGCAACCTCGATCTCGCCTTCGCCACGCGGAACGTCGGCGGCCTGCTCATCGAGCCGTCGTCGCGCAAGATCGAGCGGCCGGCGATCCAGGGGGGCGACTTCGACGAGTCGATCCACGAGGAGGACGACGTCTTCTCGCTGTCGGCCGTGGAGTTCTTCCGTCTCTTTCCGGAGGCGCACGATTTCCGCGTGACGACCGCCATCCGCATGAGCGCGTCGTTCCCGTGGGTCTCGCCGGCGATCAACCTGCCCACGCTGCCACCGCGGCGGGTGGTCGACGCCGCGTACTACGACAATTACGGGGTGAACCTCTCGGCGCTGTGGCTCTCGAAGATGAGCGACTGGCTCGAGGCGAACACCTCGGGCGTGCTCGTGGTGCAGATACGCGACAACGTCAGCCAGGGGGCCCGCACCGAGATCGACTTCGACCGCGTCGGCACCGTCGACACGCCGCTCGACCGGCTCGTGTGGCACGCCGGCAGCCGGCTCCTGCGGCCGGGCCTCCAGGCGATCACGACCCCGCTCATCGGCGTCACCAACGCCCGCACGTGGACGATGGCGTTTCGCAACGACGAGCAGGTCGACCTGCAGGACCTGCTCTTCGACACCCGTCGGGGCAGCGACTTCTTCCGCACCGTCGTGTTCGAGTGTCCGGTGGAGGTGTCCCTCAGCTGGAAGCTCACCGCCCGGGAGAAGGCGCTGCTCGCCGGCGGCTTCGGCCGTCCCGACGCGACGCCCCGCGAGGAACTCGCACGGGTGAAGGACTACATGACCGGTCGCGATTCCTACGAGTTTCACAAGTGGAGGATCGAGCACCGCAACGATCCGGACTTCGACCGGGCCCTCAAGGCGAGGTACGACGACCAGTTGCGCGCCCTCGGGGTCGAGGGGGTCGAACGGCTGAGCGTGCGGGAGAGTCAGCGGCTCTACGAGAACGTCGTCAAGAACCTCAAGCGGCTCGAGCTCCTCGCCGACTGGTGGAGCGAGGGGCGGGTCGCCGACTGACCCGGCGAGGTGCGGCGCGCGGGCCCCGACGGTGACCGCGTCACTTGGCGAGCGTGATCGACAGCGGCTGACTGCCGTAGGTGCGCTTCATCACGAAGTTGAGGGAGACGTTCGCCATGACGACGAACTGCTGCTCGGGAGCCTCCGGCGCGTTCGCGGCGGCCTGGAGCACGATCCGCCCCTTCGTCTTGCCCCCGGTGAGGAGCGTCTCGCTCTTCGAGGCGTCCACGGAGACACCCTCGGGCAGCGAGTTGCCAAAGACGCCGCCGAGGTGGGCGTAGGTCACCTCGAGCAGCACGTTGGCGGTGAACCCCTCGGCCCGCTCGATCTCGATGTCGAGCGTCGTGCTCCCGCCCGGTGCCAGCCGCACCGCCGTCTCGCCCACGGTCACGCGCCGGATGTCGGCCGGCTTCGAGACCGCGACGACGTGCGACTCGACAGGCCAGTGACCGCGGCCTCCGCCGGGCAAATACGTTTCCTGGTAGACCACGGCGTCGGCCGTGCGTTCCGGCGCCGACTCATCCCCCTCCTGGCGTCCGCTCCCGAGGATTCTGATCGGCGCCGCCAGCGGCTGCGCGTCGGTGGCCGCCTCGAAGACGATGCAGGCATCCTGTCCCTTGCCGGGAAGGATGCGGCCGCACGAGGCCGTCACTCCGGCAGGCAGGCCGTCCACGGCCAGCTGGATCGCGCCGTTGAAGCCGTTGCGCCGCACGGCTCGGACGAAGAGCACCCCGGTGGTGCCCGGGGCGATGAGCGTCTTGTCGGTGTCGGCGAAGAGCTCGAACCACGGCCTGCTCTCGCGCACGTCCAACGCGTAGACGAAGGCGTCGCCCCCGCGCAGGTGCAGGTCCCGCACCTCGAGGACGTAGCGTCCGTCGGCCGGGGCGGTCCACGACTCCACGGCGGCATCGGTGACCTTGCGCTTGCCGACGGTGATGTCGTCGGACAGGGCCAGCTGCCGCCCCTTGTCGTCGAGGACGCGCAGGTGGGCGTCGACGGACGCACCGAGCCGGGTGGCAAACACCTCGATGTCGAGACGCTGCCCCTTGCGGGCCTCGAAGGCGAAGCAGTCGACATCCCCCTCCCGATCGAGCATGCCGTTGAGCACGGTCGGGACCGCGAGCGTCGCGGCGGTCTCCGGCGTGTCGTTGTCTCCCGAGATCTCGCCGGCCACCGCGCCGTCGACGAGCATGAGTCGCTGCCGCTGCGCGCCGAGCCGGTCGACGGTGAGCGTCACCTCCTGCAGGCCGTCCGGTCCCGGTGCGGGCCCCGGCACCCGCGCGGTGAGGCTCGCATCCGCTCCGATGCCGAGCGGGGCGAGCGGGGGGATCGCCCGGCCTGCGACCGCGGCGGGGAAGACCGTCCGCACGATCGGCCGGGCCGAGATCTCGATGCAGTACGTCCAGTGCACATTGCCGAGATAGCGCACGTCGCGGATTTCGAGCGTGTGCTCCCCCCCCTCCGCGAACGTGTGCCACAGGGCCGGGTCGCCGCTGAACTCGTTGTCGCTCGCCGCCACGACCGCCCCCCGCGAATCCCGCACCACGAGGATCGGATCGGCGTGCTGCTGGAGGTCGTGCACGCGATCCTCGAGCCGCATGCACCAGACGTGGAAGCCGAGCGCCGCGCCCGACTCGACGTGAAAGCGATACCGGTCGACCTCCTCGGCCTTGGCGATCGTGCCGCAGACCGCGGCCGGCAGCGTCACCTCCTGATGCCCGAGCCCCGCGGCACCGTCGGCCGGCGGTGTGGCCGCGGGTGGTGCCTCGACGACGACCGGGTCGCGAACGACCAGCAACTGGCCCACGGTGCTGACGCCCAGGGGCGTGACCACGCGCAC
>CAIWZS010000441.1 GCA_903917235.1 uncultured Planctomycetaceae bacterium
AGACGTGCAGCGGATGGTGACGGAGTAGGTCATGACGCCTCCTTGGAATGAAGTGCGGCATGCAATGCCTGAATTACAATACCCGTATCGTAGTTCTTGTCAAAAAGCATGACCTTTTCGGGCGGCGGCCGGCCCCTTCCGGATGCGCGACCTCGCCCCGGCCGGACACGGCCTGTGGACGTTTCGTCTGGAACCGGTCCGCCGGGATATGCTCCTCGGATTCGGCAAGGTGGCCGAACTGCTGGTCCTGCTGGCCCGGGAGTTCGAGGTGCTCACCGTGGTACGCTCGCCGAGCAGCGGGCTCGCAGCGGCGTCGTGAGCCGGACGGCCGGACCTCACGCCTTGCCCAGTGCGACCGGGAGCCAACGATGAATCGGCATCCAGTGACGGTGATCCCGGGGGACGGGATCGGGCCGGAGTGTGTCAACGCCACCGTCGACGTCATCAACGCGACGGGCGTCGGCATCGAGTGGATCGAACGGCACGCGGGCGAGCGGGTCTTCAAGCAGGGCATCGCGTCGGGCGTGCCGCAGGAGACGATCGATTCGATCAGCCGGACGCGCGTGGTGCTCAAGGGCCCGCTGGGCACCCCGGTCGGCTTCGGCGAGAAATCCGCGAACGTGACCCTGCGGAAGCTCTTCGAAACGTTCGCCAACATCCGTCCGGTCCGCGAACTGCCCGGCGTCGTGACGCCCTATACCGGCCAGGGCATCGACCTGGTGGTCGTGCGCGAAAACGTGGAGGACCTCTACGCCGGCATCGAGCACATGCAGACACCCGGCGTGGCCCAGTGCCTCAAGCTCATCAGCGGCAAGGGCAGCGAGAAGATCGTGCGCCTGGCCTTCGAGTTCGCCCGGTCCGAGGGGCGCGGGTCCGTCGCCTGCGCGACCAAGTCGAACATCATGAAGCTCACGGAGGGGGAGCTGAAGCGGACCTTCGAGCGGATCGCGCCGGAGTACCCCGACATCCGGTCGTGGCACGTGATCATCGACAACTGCGCACACCAGCTGGTCAAGAAGCCGTCGCAGTTCGACGTCATCGTGACGACGAACATGAACGGCGACATCATCAGCGACCTCACCTCGGCGCTCGTGGGCGGCCTCGGCTTCGCCCCCTCGGCGAACCTCGGCAACGGCATCGCGATCTTCGAGGCGGTGCACGGGTCGGCGCCGAAGTACGCCGGCAAGGACGTGATCAACCCGACCGCCGTGCTGCTCAGTGGCGTGATGATGCTCAAGCACCTCGGCGAGTTCGCCGCGGCCGCCGACATCGAGCACGCGGTGCTGGTCACGCTCACGGAAGGCCGGCTGACCGGCGACGTCGTCGGGTACGAGAAGGGCGTGCGGACCTCGGACTACGCCAAAGCCGTGATCGCCAACCTCGGCCGTCGCGCCGAGGGATGGACCGTCCGCGCCGGCAAGCCGATCCGCATGCCGGAGGTGAGCCGCTCACCGGTCTTCCGCACCGCGCGGTCGAAGGACGTGGTCGGCGCCGACATCTTCGTGGAGAGCGGTCTCGACCCCGCCGCACTCGGCACGTCGCTGGAGGCCATCGCGGCCGCGACCCCCCTCAAGCTCAAGATGATTTCCAACCGGGGCACGAAGGTCTACCCCGACGGGAATCCCAACATCGACTGCGTCGACCATCATCGCTGCCGGTTCATCAGCCGCAGCGGCGCGCCGATCCGGTTCGACGACGCCCTCGCGCTGGCCCGGGCGGTCAACGAGACGCACGAGGTCTGCCACATCGAGCGGCTCCTGAAGATCGACGGCGCCGACGGCTTCACCAAGGCGCAGGGCGAGGATTGACGATCGCCTCGCGCGGATCGTGGGGGCCTCATCCGGCACCGACGGCGCTCGTCCGCAACAGGGACGAGCGTCCCTCACGGGGCGATCTTCGCTCCGGGCGTGCCGCCGCCCTTGCCCTCGCCACCGGCCGAGCCGGCCGCCGGCCCCGAACCGTCCTGTGCCGCGGCACCGTCGGGGGCCGGCACCCGGACGAGGAGCATCTGTTCCACCTTGCCGCCATCCCGGTGCACGAGGACGGTCGTCTGGTCCTTCGTGAGGTTGACGAGACCCGCCTCGTAGACGGGCGCCGAGCGATCCCCGATCGTCCACGCCGCCCGCTGGGTCTTCTTGTCCACCTTGCCCGTCACGTGCTGGGTCGCATCCGCGACCGCGTCGTAATAGCTGCCACGGAGCAGGCCGTTCCGGTCGATCGCGAGGCTGAGGAACGTGCTCGGGTCGGACTCCTCCGCGCGGGCGACGGCGAACACGCCGAGCGACCGCCACTGGTCGTCGGCGGCCACCTTCGCGTCGGCACCGCCCGCCGCCGCCAGCGAGGACGCCTGGGCGGCGTACTCCGCCGGCGTGCCGACGAGCGCTCCCTGGGCGTAGACGCCGTCGTCGCGGTACTGCACCGTCGTGCCGTAGTCGTAGGCCACCGGAGCCGCCGCGTAGCCGCCCCAGCCGGCGAGATCGCCCCACGCGAGCCCCGCGAACATGCCGATCCCGAGCCCCCAGCCGAATCCACCCCACCACCCTCCCGGCCACCAGGCCGGGAAGTTGCGTCCATACCAGCCGCGATCGCCGTACCAATCGCGTGCCCGCACGCTGCGACGGATCGCGTCGCCACGGTCGGCAAGACGGTTCATCGAGTAGGGGCGCACCGCGTCCCGTCCGAGCCCGGCTCGACCCGAGCCCGCCGCGATCCGCTGGAAGTCGGCGCGCGACAGCTCGCCCGCGCCCGCGAAGTGACCGGCACCACCGGCCCGCGCCATGTCGGCCCGCGCACCACCGTCGAGCGACCTTCCCCCATCGAGGCCGCGGCCGGCATCCAGGCCGCGCCCCCCATCGAGCGGCCTCCCGCCGTCGAGCCCACGGCCGCCCTCGATCCGCCCTCCCCCGAAGTCCTGCCCGCCGAAGCCGCCCCGCGGCATCGAGGACATCCCGCCCATGGGCGCACCACGATAGCCCCCCATGCCGCCGCCATAGCCGCCCATGTGACTGCCGCCGCCGAAGCCACCCATGTGCCCACCACCGCCGCCGTGCGCGTGCGCCCGGCCCGGTGCGACGATCGCGGGACCGAGCGCCTGCACGCCCGCACTCAGGAGCGCGACCATCGCCCAGGGGCGGCCGCGTCCCGCCTTCAGCCATCGCATGCGCTGCATCTGCATGTTCCTCACGTGGTTCGCCGCTTCCCGCGATCTCCTCTCGAACACCATGTCCGCCGTCGGCAGCCCGAGGCGATTCGCCTCACGGCACCCGCCTGTAGTGCAGCGGGGCTCCGTCGGCCACCGGCACGCCGTCGATCGACCGCTCGATCGCGTGGAGCGTCAGCCCGTCGGCCCCCTGTGGGGCGATCACCTGCACCCACGCCGTCGCCGCGGCCGCGGCATCCTCGGCGGGCACGCCGACGAACGTGACGTGCAGCGTCGTGCCGTCGGACTGCACGACGCCCTCCCCCCGCGCGCCGGTCGAATCGAACACCCACGACCGCACCGCCCCCGAGCCCCGATCCGCATGGATGAGCATGAGCGAGTCGGTCGCCGTGCCGTCCTTGGGACGCACCGAACCCCGCGCGATCAGGCAGGAATCGCCGAGGCCGCGCTCGATCGTGAGCTCCGCCGTCCCGGCGTCTCCCGCGTCGGACCGCCACGTGCCGACGAGCCAGCCGAGGTCGGCCAGGGCGGCCGCGTGGCTCGGGGCGACGACCGACTCCGTGAGCCGCCAGGTGCCGGCGTGAAACACCCGCAGGCTCTCGAACCGCGACACGACCGGCACGGCCCCCTCCCGCTCGGTGAACCGCATCACGCCGCGGACACGGGCCAGGGGCTCGGCCAGCACGTCGACGCTGCCGATCTCGATCGCGAGGCGGGCCTGCGGATGCCGTTCGAGCCAGCCCCGGATCGAACCGACGATGGCGGCCCGGCCCTCGACGCGCGACGCCCCCTCGACGAGCTCGGCCCTCTCCGTCCACTGCTCGGCGAGGGCCGCAAAATCCCTCGCGTTGTACGCCTCGACGTAGGCCGCCGAAGCCTTGTGCACCGCGTCGACGACGCCGGCCGGCTCCGCGCCCGCGGCAGGCGCCGCCGCCACGAAGGTCGCGACGAGAATCCCCACGACGAGCCGGGCCCCGGCCGGCTCGAGCACCATCCCGGCCGCCCATCGGCATGCCGCGCCCCGGTGGCTCGCCTGTCGCTCCCGCTCTCGATGCATCTGCCCTCTCCTGGAACGTTCGTTCGCGGCCGCGCCCTCGCGCTGACCCACGGATCATACGCCTCTCGGACACTCCGTGCACCGATCGCGCTCCGGTCCGGTCGCGACGTCCGTGCGGATCATGCGACGGTCGGTGCACCGACTGCAGGACCGGGCGGGCGGCGTTCCGATGACGAGATCGTGTGCCGGTCCCGGCAACGGAGGTCATCGACTCCTCATGCACACGTTCCTGCGGGCTGCCCTCGTCGTGGCGGCCATCTGCCCCGCTGCGCACGCCTCGGCGGCGGGCGCTGGGTTCGATCCTCGCGTGGTCACGTTCGGTGCGGCCCGCGAGCAACTGCAAAGCACCCCGATCACCGACCGTCCCTACCGGCCGCTGCACGTCTACGGCAACTCGGTCCGCCGCAGGCATGAACGCGCCGCCACCTCGCGCCCCTCGCCGTCGCGCCCCCGGCCCAGCTCGTCACAGCGGTAGTCGGAAACGGGCTTCGGGTGCGGCGAACGGCCGGGAGATCGGTCTTGCTCGGCGGGGCGTCGGCTGCCACCCTCCGCGCCTCATGGGCCACCCCGGCATGAGCCGTGGGCCCCGCCACCGCGGATCGTGGAGGGTTCGATGCGCACGCTCCTGCTTCTCGGCTTCGTGGTCGGCGGCCTCATCGTCGCCGGAGCGATTCACATCAGTCGATCGGGTGACGAGATCGACATCTCCGTCGACACGAAACGGGTGAAGGCCGTCGCCGACGAGGTCGTGCAGGAGGGCGAGGCCGTGCTGCAGACGGCCGGGCAGCCCGCCTCGGCCACGACCCGCTGACGGGTCCGGAGCGTTCGTCGCCGGCGAGGGGCGTCACGCGGGCGAGGCCGTGCACGCGGTACTCCTGGCCGTCGGGCCACCCGAAGCAGCGCCGCCGCGTGCGGAGCATCGGTCCGGCGAGGAAGACGGTGCCATCGTCCACGCGGAACAGCGTCCCGACGGCGACCGTTTCGACGAAGACGCGGCCGCCCGCATCGCGGTCATGCCGGCTCAGCGCGAGGAGCAGATCGCGGTCGCTGCACGTCGCCGCGCGCGGCCGCGCGAGCGACCGCGCGAGCGCCTCCCGCACGTCGCGCGGAAGCACGGCGGTCGCCACGAGTGGCTCGAGCCGCTCCGCGTAGGCGCGCTGCCATTCGTGCCCGTGCGGCCGCGCCGGTCGCCGTCCCCGTCGGTCCCAGGCATCGACGTGCGCCACCTCGTGCACGAGCGTGGTGAGCAGCGCGTACGGATTGAGATCGGCATTGAGCGAGATGCGATGGACCCGCACCTGCCGTCCGGGTGGGCGATGGTCGCCGAGGATGCTGCGGCGCGGCCGGGCGAGCCGCAGGAGCAGGTCGTCGCGGTCGAGCAGCCGCGCCACATAGTCGAGCGTGCCCGGGGGCAGGAGCGGGGCGAGGAGGTCGAGGCTGCATCGTCCGGGCATGAGGCCCGTGCACGCGGGCCCACCGCGCGCGAGCGTCTCAGGCATCGGCCGGATCCTCCCCGGGGCGACGGGTCGTGCCCGCCCCACGTTCGCCCCCGCCCGGCGCACCGACGCCGGACCCCGGAATCACGAGCGCGGGCACCGCGTCGACGGCGACGTCGTGGGCCTCCACGTAGGCCATCACGGCGGCCGCCTGCGCATCCGTGGGCTGCGGGGGCGTCACGTCGACGGCGACGCGGGCCATGGTGGGTCGGCCACCGACGACGGTGGCACGCGTCTCGAACGTCCATCGCGGGCCGAAGTGGTACACGGCGTAATACATGCCCGTCGCCTGGATGCGGCCGACGCCACCGCAGCGGCACGCGTCGAAGAACATGCGATGCACCTGCTGCCATCCGCGTTCGCGCGTCGCGCAGGCGACGTCGTGCACGACCGAGGCGGCGCGATAGCGGCCGGTGAAGGGGCCTCCCACGAGCGACCAGAACGCCCGCGGGATGCTCGCGCCGTCGACGACCGATCCCGTCGGCGCGTCCCAGCGGACGGCCTGCGGGTCCACGTAGGCGAAGGGCGCGACGAGCGTCATGTCACGCCCCCCGTCGCTCCACCGCGCGACCACCTCCCCCTCGAACCGGCCCCAGCGCGCGGACGGATCTCCCCGGCCGGGAACTCCGAGGAATCCCTCCCCGGGCACCGCCTGCCGGTGCGGCGCCTTCGGGCTCGAGCGCTCCATGAGGTCGGCGACGAGCGGCCGGACCGATTCGGGGAGCGACCGTTCGTCACAGCAGAGTCGCGCGGCACCACCGACATGCTCGATCACGATCTCATACTGCCGCAGGTCGCGTCCCGCGCCCGAGAGGGCTTCGTGCTCGCCGCTGATGCGGCTCGCCTCCACGAGCGATTCGAGCGTCCGGCGATCGTCGGGCGGCAGTGTCGCGGTGTCGATGTGGCACCCGCGCACGAGCCCCGCAAAGCCCCCTGACTGCGTGAAGGAGATGCGCATGTCAGGGGTCCACTGGCGTGGCCCACCACCGACCGGACGATCGTGCGCGGGTCGGAGGATGAGCTTCGCCCGGTATCTTGGACGCACCGCAGCGGTGGCAACAACCCAGTGCCGGGCATGCAGGGCCATGCCCGCCGATCCGTACCCAAACAAACTGCCGCTCCCCGTCGGATCGACGAGGAGCGGCAGCCGTGGGGATCGGTACGTGGCCGGTCGCTGGGGTCACTGCCCGAGCGAGACGGCCGACGTGCCGGGTCCTTGCGTAGCACGGGAGGTTTCACGGTGTGCGTTCAGCACGCGCCATGAGCACCCGGGCCTGGTGGTGGGCTGCGTCAACGGCTGGTCCGTCGACTCGCCATTCCTGACTCTCGAGAAGACCGGCATCGCGCGAGGCGATGCCCGACCCAGCGGAGACGTCCGTGACGGACGCACCCGCGTGGAGTCAGCGGCGCAGCCCTCCGGTACAGTCACATTGCGTCACTGAATCACCTCCTTTGCTACGGGGAATCCCAGCCGTCACGACCACTGCGAGATCGCCGCCGGGCGGCTTTCTCCCCGGCCGTCGCCGGGGAACGTCCTTGGAGTAGAGCGGACGACGGCCCCCGCCGACAACTCCCGTCCTCGGGGGCGATCCTGTCGGCCATGCCGTCAGCGTTTTTTCGCTCCGCCGGCACCGCGGCGCCACACCTCGCCGAGGACCACGCCGCAGGCGACGGCGACGTTGAGGCTCTCGACGAGGCCGGTTCCCGGGATGGTGACCACGACGTCTGCCGCCGCCAGGAGCGGCTTCGAGACGCCCTCCGCCTCGTTTCCCACGACGACGACGACGCGTCGATCGAGCGGCGCGTCGAACAGCCGCACGCCGCCGTGGCTCACGGTGACGACGGTGCGAAAGCCGCGACGTCGCAGCTGCCCGAGGTCGGCGTCGGGCGTGCCGAGGTCGAACACCGGCACACGCTCCGCCGCCCCCTCCGCCACCCGCGCCGCGGCGGCCGACAGCGGCGGCAGCCGCCCCGATCGGCCGAGGACGCCGCCGGCACCGAAGTGGGCGGCCGTGCGGAGGATGGAGCCGAGGTTGTGCGGGTTCTGCACGCCGTCGAGGTAGACGAGCGGGCCGAGGATCGTGCCCGCCTCGAGGCCGCCGACGAGATCGGACATCGTGCCCCGTCGGAGTCCGCGCGCGAGGATCGCGATCCCCTCGTGATGCAGCGAGCCGGCGATCCGCGCGACGTTCTCCTCGCCGACGACCTGGAAACCCTTGTGCTCCCGCGCGCACCACGCGAGGAGCGAGGCGAACTCCCGCTGGCGGGCGGGCGTGAGATAGACCCGCACGATCGCCTCGGGGCGACTCGCGAAGAGCGACTCGCAGGCCCGCACGCCATGGAAGACCTCCTCGGTCTTCGCACGATGCCGTCGCCCCGTCGCCCGTCCCCGAGCCGGCGGCGGTTTGCGAGACGTCATGACCGGGCTCCCGATGGCATGGCGGCATTGTAGCGCCCGATCGCGGAGCCGCGACGCGCGGGCAATCGGCCTCGACTCCGCCCTGCCCGTCGCCTACGGTCCCGCGCATGCAGCTCGCCATGATCCGCCGCATGCTGGGGCTCTCCGGCCGCAGGGCCGTGGGCCGCTACGCGCTGCTGCTGGTGCACCTCCTGCTCCTGCCCGTGCTCCAGGTCGTGACCGAAGGCCACCCGCGCGCCGAGATCATCTCCATCGCCGCGGAGCAGGTGATCCTCGTCGCCGCAGCCGGCGCGATCGGCGGACGGCGGATGCTCCTCGTCGGCGTGCCGCTGTGCGTGCCGGGCGTCGCGACGGCCCTCGCCGTGGTGGCCGGGGGCGAGATTCCCGCGGCGTGGGCCCACGTCTGGGCGATCGCCCGGTCGCTGAGCTTCATCGTCCCCATCATGACGATCAGCCTGCTCATCCTCGTCGACGTGCTCGCGGCCGAACGGGTCGTCTTCGACATGATCTGCGGCGCGCTGTGCGTCTACGTGCTGCTCGGGATGTGCTGGGCCAACGTCTACGTGTTGCTCGAACGGGTGGTGCCGGGCTCGTTCCTCGTCGACTTCTCCCGCTACCAGGTCGATCCGGCGGTCGATCCCTTCGCGCCGATGGGCGTGTTCCTTTACTACAGCTTCGTGACGTTCACCACCGTGGGCTACGGGGACATCGTGCCCTCGTCGGCCGTCGCGCGCTGGCTCGTCTGGGTGCAGGCCGTGTTCGGGCAGTTCTACATGGCCGTCTTCGTGGCCAGGCTCATCGGGATGCAGGCCCCCGCCTCCGGCGACGATCGCGCCACCGCGACCGACGCCCCGGGTCACGGCCGGGAGTCGTTGTCCATCGAGCCGGACTCTCGGATCCGGCGCATGGCCGCCTGAGCACGCGCGCCGGGCGACCGGGGCGCGACCGGGTGCCGCGGATTTCGCGGCCGCACGCCGCGGACGACGCTACGCTACGAGAAAGTCGGCGCGAGGCTCGGCGGGGCAACCGCCGTCGCGCCGGATGCGCCCCCCGCTCTCGCTCGCCGTGCCGCGCTCCGCCCCGCCCGTCGTCCTCACCATCGCGGGCTCCGACAACTCGTGCGGCGCCGGCGCCCAGGCCGACCTGAAGACGATCCACGCGCTCGGAGGCTACGCGCAGACGGCGATCACCTGCTGCGTGGCCGAGGTGCCCGGCGCGGTCGAGGCGATCCGTCCCCTGCCTCCCGACTTCGTCACGGCGCAGATCCGGCTGTCGTTCCGGGCGTTTCCCGTGAAGGCGGTGAAGACGGGGATGCTGCACTCACGCGCGGTCATCGCGGCGGTGGCCGCCGCACTCGCGCCCGTCGCCCGGGGCGGCGCCGGTGGACGCAAGGACGCCGCACGGCGCGGGCGACGCGTGCCCGTGGTCGTCGATCCGGTCATGGTGGCCTCGAGCGGCGACCCGCTGCTCGAGCCGGCCGCCGTGCGGGCCTATGGCGAGCTGCTCTTTCCACTGGCCACGCTCGTGACGCCGAACCTCGACGAACTGCGGATCCTGTCCGATCGTCCGTGCCGCACCCTCGCGGAGATGGAGGAGGCGGGACGGTCCCTGGTCGAGCGGTACGGCTGCGGCTTCCTGCTCAAGGGAGGCCACCTGCGCGGCCGCCTGGCGACCGACATCCTCGCGACGCGGGACGGCTGCGAGCGGTTCGTGGCGCCGTTCCACCGCGGCGTCGACACCCACGGCACCGGCTGCACGTTCTCGGCCGCCATCGCCACCGGCCTCGCCCGCGGACTCGACCTCTCCGCGGCCGTCGCGGAGGGCAAGCGGTACATCACCCGCGCGGTGCGCACGAGCCATGCGTGGGGCGGCGTCCGTGCGCTCCACCACGGCATCCCCCGCTGACGTGCTGCGGCCCCGAGGTTCCCCCGGTACCATGATCGTCGGGGGAATCGCACCCGCGCACCGGGCCGCCTGCCGTGACCAACCTGTTCGTGCTCGCCGCGATCGCCGCCCTCGTGGCGGCCGGCGTCTGGCTGGTCCGCATGCGTCGGGCCCTCCATGACTGCCGCACCGCCTTCGACGCGCTCACCACGAAGGCACCGGTCGGCATTCTGGTCGCCGACGAGGCAGGGTTCTGCACGTTCGCCAACGACGTGTGGTACGAGCTCAGCGGGCTCGATCCGGGGGGTGCGCTGGGCCACAGCTGGAGCCAGGCCATCCATCCCGACGACGTGCCGATGGTGATGCAGCGGTGGGAGGAGAGCGTGCGACTGGGCGTGGCCTACTTGAACGAGGTGCGGCTCGTACGGCCCGATGGATCGATGCGTACCGTGCTGGCGAGCGCGGCGCCGATCACCGATGCCGTGGGCCGCGTCTCGGGCTTCATCGGCACGGTGCTCGACATCTCGGGCCGACGGGAGGCGGAGCGACGCGTGCGGGAGCAGACCACGCTCCTGCAGAGTTTCATCGACCACGCCCCGGCGGCGATCTACGTCAAGGATGCGGCCGGCCGCGACCTCCTCATCAACCGCCGGCATGCCGACCTCTGGCCCGCCATGCGCGACGGCTCCGTCGGCACGACGCCGCACGACTGGTTTCCGGCGGACGTCGCCGATTCGTTCCTCGAGAGCGATCGCCGCGTCCTCGAGTCGGGAGAGGCTCGCACCTTCGAGGAGAGTCTGCCCCACGCGGATGGCCCCCACTCCTACGTGACGGTGCAGTTTCCGGTCCTCGACGAGGCGGGGCGTGCCGTC
>CAIWZS010000442.1 GCA_903917235.1 uncultured Planctomycetaceae bacterium
ACGTCGGTGGCCCGGATCTCCGCCCCGTTGGCGAGCCTGACGGTGACGACGTTGATCGCCTCGCGCGTCACGAAGCGGCCCGTGACCACGCGCCCCTCGCCCTCCGCGATCGGCGGGCAATCCCGCACGGCCGTGACTTCCGCCAGGCCGTCGATTTCTTGTTCGGCACGGCCAGATCGAGCCGGGCACCCTTCACGAGGCCAAGGCTCTCGATCCACGCCCGCGGACGGATGAACTCCGCCTCCACGACCGAGAGATCGTCGCGGACGATCAGGAACTCGACCCGGGCCCACTCGCTCTGCATCGGCTCCGAGAAGGAGTCGTCGAACTCGTCCGGGCGGGGATTCCCGGCCAGGACCCTCGCACCGATCGGGACCTTCGCGATCGCGAGACACTGCGTGGTGGGCGCCGTCGCGACGGCGGCGGTCGATCGGACATGCCCGGCACGCTGCGCCGACTCCTCCCCGTCAGCCAGCGCCGTCACATGGACCAGCGTGTCGGTTGTGAAGCAGGCTCCGAGGTAGGCCCGCGAGAACATGCTCGTGCACCGACCCATGTCGTCGGTCATGGTGGCCAGCCGGAGCACCTTGGCGGCGGCGAGTCCCCCCACCATGCCGATGGTGCCGTCGATGACGTCGGCGGCGAACTCGCTTCCGGTGAGCGAGTCGAGGGCCTGCGCCGTGAGCGTGCGCTGGGGGACGCCGGTGACGACCGTCTGGAATCCCGTGTTGGCCGTATCGAGGCCGTGGCAGATGAAAAACAGCCCGGCGGCCCCGGTCAGCAGTCCGAGGGGGCTGCCAGCGCCGGTGGAGCACATGACGGCCGACGCGCCGACTAGCGATGCCCCGAACTTCCCCTCCCACGCGCCCCCGGCGAGTTGCAGCCCGCCGATCGCGCCGTTGAACAGCTTCGACCAGTCGCCCGTGAATCCGCCCGATCCGGTCGCATGCCGCTCGGCCGCGATCTTCCGGTCGTAGTCGTCGAGGGCGAGCGCCGTCCGCAGGTTGCCGCTGATCCGCGCCTGCTCGACTTTGTTCTCCACGAATGGCGTGCGGAGCCGCTCCGCCGCGGCCACCTGCCCCCGGCCGAGCAGCGCGTCGTACGACGCCTGGGCATCGGCCACCGTCGTCGCCCACGCGACCTCCGCCACACCCACCGCCGCCTGCAGCGCAACCCGCGCGACGCCAAGATCGTGCGTCGCCGCCGTCGCCGAGGCGCTGCGATATCAGACTTGGGCTCAGGCTCGCGTGACCGCCCGGAGCAGGTCAGGCGCTAAAGCTTCACGACACATCACGCACAACACACAAGTTGCAAACAAACGGTTGTAATAAAAGTCACTAGCGAGACGGGCCTGTCACCGGCCTCGCCTCATGAAGACAAAGCAGAATAAGTGCCGGGCCACTTTTGAGTCTCTTTATTTCGCAGCACGGAAACACAGATTCGGCACCTAGGAATGTAGCTCTAAATCTAACCTGATCACCGGCCCTGTATCGCTGCCACATGGACGCAGCTTCTTTACTCACGGACAAGCAGACGCCGTCGATAGGGACAAGGCGACCATCCGCCAGTGCGATAACCTGCTCGGGAAGGTCGACATCCACATTGTTGGACAATTCGTCAAACGCGAGGCTGCTGATCTTTCCAA
Organism: uncultured Planctomycetaceae bacterium; assembly: GCA_903917235.1. Lineage (GTDB taxonomy): Bacteria > Planctomycetota > Planctomycetia > Pirellulales > UBA1268 > QWPN01. Next base: position 1,646 of record CAIWZS010000442.1, read on the forward strand.
TCCACTCAACATGCCTGCCAGCGAAATGCGTGACTAGTGTGTTTGTGCTTTCCGATCGTGAGACCACCTGTTGCAACTCGGCGCAAAATGCTTTCCACGCATCACACTTGTCATCGCCGGCGAGCATAAATGGCCCCTAATCATCCGATTAGTAAATAGGCAGAAAATTGCCGTTGCGGATTGCCGCGGCGAGAGTGCGTGCCGTGTCCTCCATCAAATCTGCAACGGCGGAATCATCAAGATGACGTTGTGTCACAATCCGCGCCATACGACCTGGACCGGCTCCGGGAAGGAGTCGTCGAACTCCTCAAGGCGAGCAGGGCAGCAGGTGGCAACTAATCCAGAGCGATGGATACTCGGGAGGTCGGCTCTCCATGATTCGCAGGGGCGTCACCTAGGCCACCACGCATGCTGCCCCACCTTCATTCGCCCTCACCAGCATCAAGTTGTGAAAGGTCCTGTAGCACCTGCCGCCAGTGCTGCCCCATGCGCGCGAGCCATGACTCAATGTTGCTTGGCTTGGAAATGGCGATGGTGTTTATGATAGCCCATTTGAGCGATTCGTCCGACGTGGCATCGAAAAGGGCTGTAAGTGGACTTCCGTGGTATCGATCTCCGGAACATCCGATCGCGCGAACTACCGCATCACAATCCCGGGGGTCTGCCAGTAGTGGCAAGGCAGCCAGCAGAACCGCCGTCGCTGAAGGGGGCAGAGGTGAGTGGCGATGTACTATTTCCTCAATTGTGTTTCCGCTGCATCCGATCTGATTGAGTTGCTGGATCATGGGCGCGAATGCCACCTTGGTTTTCGCAGCTTGATCCAAGACAATCGCTTCCTTCCGAGCCTGACGCATTGCAAAAGCCGGGTCTCGCTCTAGTCGGGCGAGAAACTCCTGCGCGGATTCCTGCTTCTTGCTCATAAATTAAGGAACTCTAGTTTTATCCAGCCGTCTGCTATAGCTTGCTTCAGGTCAGCAGAGAGCACTGTAGAAGGCCTCACCTTCAACGTCATCGTAAGGCGATTCTCGATGCTGAAGTGCAGAAAATCGCGGAGCTACGAGCTGAAGTGCTGGTATGCCACATTCTTGACCTCTACAAGGCTGCGACTCGACCAAGACAACTCGTCGGGTATCCGAAACAATGCCCTTCCCGAAATAGATGAAATGCGATACGCGTTTCTTACGATGTCTGCAGCTGACTCGCCAGTTCGCCCTACAAAATGACACTCAAGAGTGCCATTGTGCACCAGCACCCCATCCGCCGTGACGCGGAAGACGTGCTCGCCGTGGACCTCGATGTTGTGGACGTCGACGCGGGATTCTAGCCGTTCGACGTTCGCCACGGCCACGGGGCCAGCGAGCGTGTCGACCTGCTCGCCCGGTTCGAGTTCGCCGGCGGGGATCCACTCCTCCCTGTCCACCGACCACACCGGATGGACGTCGGTGGCCCGGATCTCCGCCCCGTTGGCGAGCCTGACGGTGACGACGTTGATCGCCTCGCGCGTCACGAAGCGGCCCGTGACGACGCGGC
>CAIWZS010000443.1 GCA_903917235.1 uncultured Planctomycetaceae bacterium
GCCTTCTCGCACGCCTCCTGGAGTCGCTGCATCGCCATCGGGTCCTTGCGCAGGTCGATCCCCTGCTCCCGCTGGAACTGGTCGGCCACATGGTTGATGAGCGCCTGGTCGAAGTCGTCGCCGCCGAGGTGGGTGTCGCCGTTGGTGCTCACCACCTGGAAGACGCCGTCCTTCGAGACGTCGAGCACCGACACGTCGAACGTGCCGCCGCCGAGGTCGAACACGGCGATCTTCTCGTCCTTCTTCTTGTCGAGGCCATAGGCGAGGGCCGCCGCGGTCGGCTCGTTGACGATCCGCATCACCTCGAGGCCGGCGATCTGGCCGGCGTCCTTCGTCGCCTGCCGCTGGGCATCGTTGAAGTAGGCCGGAACGGTGATGACGGCCTTGTTGACCTTGTGGCCGAGGTAGCTCTCCGCCGCCTCCTTGAGCCGCCGCAGCACCTGCGCGGAGATTTCCGGCGGCGTGAACGACTGGTCGCCGGCACGCACCTTCACGTAGTCCTCGGGGCCGCCGATGACCTCGTACGGCACCATCTTCTCTTCGCCGGCCACCTCGTTGTGCCGACGGCCCATGAACCGCTTGATCGAATAGATCGTGCGCTTGGGATTGGTCACCGCCTGCCGGCGGGCGATGTCGCCGACGAGCGTCTCACCCTTGTCGTTGAAGGCGACGACGCTCGGCGTGAGGCGGTTGCCCTCCTTGTTCGCGATCACCTTGGGCTCCTTGCCCTCCATGACCGCCACGACGGAGTTCGTCGTGCCGAGGTCGATGCCGATGATCTTCTCGCCCTGCTTCGTCGCCATGGTGCTGGGTGTCCTCCTCCCGGTGACCGCTGCGGGGCCGCGCCGCATTGTCGGCCCGCCACTGTTGCATCTCTGGAGAAAGCAAAGAGCGTGCCATCGGTCCGCGAATCGTCGGGCCTCCGTGAGCACCCGGTGAAGACGGCGTCGGATGGCCGTATTTACCCGTGGCGACTTCCGATTACAGTGGTCTTCGGGCGGCGGGAGCCCGCAGAGAGCGAACCGCGGGCCTGCCATTTTGGCCGGTCCGGTGTCCAATCCGTCCGACGAGAACCACATGACGAAGTCCGGCTCCGCCCGTGGGTCCGCCGCCGGGAAACCAGCCGGGCTCGCGGCGCTGCGTACCCGGATCGATGCGCTCGATCGTCAGATCGTCGCCCTCATGAACCAGCGGGCCGACGTCGCCCGACAGATCGGGCTGCTCAAGCAATCGACCGGCAGCGCCACCTACGATCCCTCTCGCGAGGAAGCCGTTCTCGAGCGGGTCGCGGCGGCCAACGAGGGCCCGCTCGCCGACGACAGCGTGAAGGCGATCTGGAGGGAGCTCATCTCCGGTTCCCGGGCGATCGAGCAGCACCTCCGCGTCGCCCACCTCGGGCCCGCATGGACGTACAGCCACCTCGCCGCCCTGCACCGCTTCGGAAGTTCCGTGGACTTCGTGCCCGTCGCCAGCATCTCGGCGGCGTTCGAGGAGGTGCACGCCGGCCACTCGCACTACGGCGTGGTGCCGCTCGAGAACTCGACCGACGGCCGGATCGCCGACACGCTCGACAACTTCTCGCGGCTCCCCGTGAAGATCTGCGCGGAGGTGCCGTTGCGCATCCATCACAACCTGCTCGCCGCCTGCGATCGTTCGGCGATCCGCGAGGTCTACAGCCGGCCGCAGGCCCTCTCGCAATGCCGCAACTGGCTCGCCCGCCAACTGCCGTCGGCGCGACTCGTGGAGGTGACCAGCACGAGCGCGGCCGCCGAGCGGGCTGCGGCGACGTCGGACGGCGCCGCGATCGCCAGTCGCCAGGCGGGCGTCCACTACGGCCTCGCGGTGCTCGCCGAGAACATCGAGGACGTCGCCGGCAACACCACGCGATTCGCGGTCATCGGCCACGCCGACGCCGAGCGGACGGGCCGGGACCAGACGGCCCTCATGTTCGAGATCGAGCACCGTCCCGGTGGGCTCGCCGACGCGCTGGCGATCCCGAAGCGGCAGCGGCTGAATCTCACGTGGATCGAGTCGTTCCCGCTCCCGGGGCAGGAACGCGGCTACATCTTCTTCGTCGAACTGGAAGGGCACCGCAGCGACCTGCGCGTGCGGCGGGCGATCGCGTCGCTCGAGAAGCGTTGCAAGCGGGTCGTGATCCTCGGCTCGTACGCGGCTGCCGCCCCCGTCGGGTGAGCCCGGCCGCGGGCCGGCGACCTTTCGGCTTTCCGCTCCCGGCTTTATCCTGCGGCTCCACAGCCTGGAGGCCCCCATGTCGCGATCCCCACGCTCGCCGCTCGTCGCCGGCAATTGGAAGATGAACCTCGACCGTGCGTCCGCGCGGCACCTCGCCGCGGCGGTCGTGGCCGGCCGCGGCGCCGTCGGAACGGTCGAGCTCGTGCTCTGCCCGCCAGCCGTCTACCTCGAGACCGTCGGCGATGCGATCGCGGGGAGCGGCGTCGCCCTCGGCGCCCAGAACATGGCGGACAAGCCGGCCGGTGCCTTCACGGGCGAGATCGCGCCGCCGATGCTTCTCGACCTCGGGTGTCGCTACGTGATCCTCGGACACTCGGAACGGCGCGCGCTCTACGGCGAAACCGATGCCGACGTGAACGCCAAGACGCGGGCGGCTCTCGCGCCGGGCCTCGTGCCGATCGTGTGCGTCGGCGAGACGCTCGAGGAGCGGGAGCAGGGGCGGACGGCGGACGTGGTTACCACGCAGGTGCGTGGCTCACTCGCCGGAATCCCTCCCGCGGAACTCGCGCGGGTCGTGGTCGCGTACGAGCCGGTGTGGGCGATCGGCACCGGCAAGGTCGCCACGCCCGCCCAGGCCCAGGAGGTGCACGGCCTCGTACGCGGGCTCCTCGGCGGGCTGGCCGACGCGTCGACGGCTGCGGGGATTCGGATCCTGTACGGCGGCAGTGTGAAGCCCGACAATGCGGCCGCCCTGGCGGCACAGGCGGACATCGACGGCGCGCTGGTCGGTGGTGCGAGCCTCAAGGCGGACGACTTCCTCGCCATCGCCCAGGCCTTCGCCCGTGACTGAGCGCACGCCGCGGATGGCCGTCGCCGCGTGAGGCGCCGCTGCCATCGGGGTAGGCCGTCGGCATGCGGCACGGTACCCTAACGCGGGTTCGCGGGGACTCCCGCGTCCCGCACCTGTCCGGAGCCCGACCCCTCCATGATCACGCTGATCCGCTTTGTGCTCGGCTTCATGCTCGTCATGACGTCGCTCTTTCTCGTGCTGCTGGTGCTCATCCAGCGCGGTCGCGGTGGCGGGCTGACGGGGGCCCTCGGCGGCATGGGGGGGCAGAGCGCCTTCGGCACCAAGGCGGGCGACATCTTCACGCGGATCACCGTCGGCGTGGCCGCCTTTTGGATCGGCCTGTGCATCCTGTCGATCAACGTGCTCGGACGGCAGCAGTCGCTCTTCTCTCCGGAACTCGGCGGGTCGGCGCCGCAGGCGATGACGCCGATGCCGTCGTCCGTGCCACCCGCCCCCGCGACCGACCCCGCCTCTGCCACGCCCGAGAAGCCGGGTGAGCCATCCGCCCCGGCGACGGCCCCTGCCCCGGATGCACCGCCTGCTGCCGCTGCCACGACTCCCGCTCCGGCGACGCCGACCCCCGATCCCGCGGCCGCGACGCCGCCGGCGACACCCGCGCCGCCGGCACCCCCGGCAGCAGACGCCCCAGCGCCGGCTTCGCCGCCACCTCCCGCCGAGAAGTGAACCGCCGGCGTGACTGCTCCCTGCCCGTCCGACGAGGCCCGCGCGGCGACCGCGGTCCGCAGCATGACCGGCTGCGGGGAGGGCATGGCGGTCGATGGCGTCGGATCGTGCCGCGTCGAGCTGCGGTGCGTGAACAATCGCTTCCTCAAGTTCGCGCTCCGAGCCCGTGACGGCTTTGCGGTGCTCGAGGCGCGGGCGGAGGGAGTGGTGCGCGGCCGCGTGCGGCGCGGCAGCGTGCAGATGACGCTCGAATTCACCGGCGCCGACGTCGCCGGTCGCAGGCTCGATTCCGCCCAGCTCGGTGCGTACCTCGACGACCTCGAACGGTTCTGCGCGCAGCGGGGACTGCCGCTGCCGGCCACGACCGACGCCCTTCTCGGGCTGCCGGGAGTCGTGGTCGAACGTGTGATCGACGGGTCACTCGCGGACCGCGCGTGGCCGGTCGTGTCGCGGGCGCTCGCCCTCGCGCTCGATGCACTCGACCGGATGCGGCTCGCGGAGGGGCACGCGCTCGCGGCCGACCTGCGGGCCACCTGCCGGGACATCCGGGAGCTGGCCGCACCGATCGTCGCCCGTGCGCCGCTCCTCGTGGAGGCGAGGCGTGACCGCCTCCTCGGCCGTCTGACGTCATCGCTCGGCCCCCAGGGCGTGACGGTGTCGTCCGCCGACGTCGCCCGCGAGGTGGCCCTCGTCGCCGAACGCTGCGACGTGAGCGAGGAGCTCGTCCGGCTCGAGAGTCATCTGGCCCAGTTCGAGCAGCTTCTCGAGACGGAGGCGCCGGGACGGCAGCTCGACTTCCTCGCCCAGGAGCTCGGCCGCGAGGCCAACACGATCGCCTCGAAATCCCCCGACGCCGCGATCGCCCACGCCGTCGTCGAGATCAAGGCGAGGATCGAGCGGCTCCGGGAGCAGGTGCAGAACGTCGAGTGAGCGGTCGCTTTTCAGGCGGGCGGCACCTGCGGTAGAACATCGGGATGGATGTCCGACCCGGCCAGCTCGTCGTCATCTCCGGCCCGTCCGGCGTTGGCAAGACGACGCTTCTTCGCCGTCTTCTGGCGGATCTCCCCCACCTCGTGCCCAGCGTCTCCGCCACGACACGTCCTCCGCGGGCCGGTGAGCGGGACGGGTTCGACTACCACTTCCTGACGGCCGAGGAGTTCGATCGGCGGCGGCGGGCCGGCGAATTCCTGGAATGCTGCCAGGTGTACGGCCGCCAGCACTGGTACGGCACGCTCGTCGACGAGGTGGCTCCGCGGCTGGCCCGCGGCCAGTGGGTCGTGCTCGAGATCGACGTCGAGGGTACACTGTCGATTCTCGAACGGTTCCCCGAGGCCATCACGATCTTCGTCGAGCCCGCACACGCCGATCAGCTCCGCGACCGCCTGCGCGGCCGCGGCACGGAATCGGCCGAGGCGATGGCGCGGCGATTGGAGGTGGGAGGCCGCGAACTGCTCGAGGCCCATCGCTACCGCCATCGCGTCGTCAACGAGAACGTCGACGTGGCGCTCGCGGAGATCGAGCGAGTGCTCATGGCCGCAGGTTTTCCCGCCGCTGGTTTTCCCGCCGCAGGTTTTCCCGCCGGCGGGTTTCCCCCCGCCGGCACGCCGGCAGCCGTCACGACGTCCCCATCCGACTCCCACGAAGCCCATCAGGAAGCCGAATCATGATCGAGGATCTGCGCGAGGAAGAGATCGTCAACAAGGTCGGAGGCCGCTTCAAGCTCTCGACGCTCATCCAGAAGCGGCTCGTCGCGCTCAACGCCGGCAGCCGGCCGCTCGTCGACACCGACTCGGATGACAAGATGCAGATCGTCATCGACGAGATCAAGCAGGACAAGATCTATCTCGACACGTCGCTCAACCTGCGGATCACGGGCGACTCTCCCGAGGCCGGCGGACCGCTCGACTTCGACCCCACGGTCCTCTGACGGTCCGCGGAACACGCCGGCGCGGGAGGTACGGGTGCTCGTCGACCGAGAAATCGTGCTGGGCGTCTCCGGCGGCGTCGCCGCGTACAAGGCGGCCGCGCTCGCGAGCCTCCTCGTGCAGCGCGGGGCGGGCGTGAGGGCCGTGCTCACGGCGAATGCACGCCGGTTCGTGGGGGCCGCGACGTTCGCCGCGTTGACCGGTCGCCCCGTGGCGACGCGGTCGTTCGACCCGTCGGCCCATCCGCTCGGCGCCCACATCGAACTGACGGCGCGTGCGGACCTCGTCGTCGTCGCCCCCGCGTCCGCGGACGTGCTCGCGAAGGCCGCGGGCGGGGCGGCCGACGACCTGCTGACGACGCTCCTCCTGTGCGCCGAATGCCCGGTGCTCATGGCCCCGGCCATGAATACCGCCATGTGGGAGAAGCCGGCCGTCCAACGCAACGTCGCCCGGCTGATCGACGATGGCATCGGCATCGTGCCGCCGGGCAGCGGCTGGCTGTCGTGTCGCCGGCAGGGCGCCGGCCGGATGGCCGATCCGGAGGAGATCGCCCGGGCGATCGAGGATACGCTCTCCGGACGGGCGCCGCGCTCGACGACGCCCTGATCGCGAGAGGCCCGCCGGGACCGATGGCCACGATCCTGCTCACCGCGGGTCCGACGCGGGCATACGTCGACGACGTGCGGTACCTCACGAACGCATCCAGCGGGAGGATGGCGCGGGCGCTGGCCCAGGCGGCCCTCGCCCGCGGGCATGCGGTGACGATCGTGAGTGGCCCCGTCCCGGTGCGGTATCCCGCCGGGGCACGGGTCATTCCCGTCGTGACCACGGCGGAGATGCTCGAGGCGTCGCTCGCGCAGCTGCCCGGCTGTGACGGGGTGATCGCCGCTGCCGCGCCGTGTGATTTCGCGCCGGTACGGCGTCGTCCGGGCAAGATCCCGCGTCAGGGGCAGGGACTCAAGCTCGACCTGCGGCCGACGCCGGACGTGATCGCCACGCTCGCCCGGCGCGAGCGGCCCGGCCAGTGGTTCGTGGCGTTCGCGCTCGAGCCCGGAGCCGATCCCCAGCGGGCGTGCGCCAAGATCACGGCGAAGCGGTGCGACCTGATCGTGGTCAACGACGTCACCGCCCTCGAGTCGGACGTGAACGCCGTCGCCGTGTACGACGCCGAACACCGTCACGTCGGCTCGAAGCAGGCGTCGAAGCGGGCCGTGGCAGGCTGGCTGATCCGGCTCATCGAGGGCCGGCTGATGGCGCCGCCGCGGACCGGGACGCGATGAGCCGCCGCCCGCGAATCCGATTGCCGATCGGCGCCGTCGGCGCTACAACTGGCAGCCTTCCGCCCCCTGGAATGCCCCGATGATCGACGTCGCCATCCTCGGCGCCACCGGCTACACCGCGCTGGAGGCGATGAAGATCCTGCTGCGGCATCCGGACGTGCGGATCGTCGCCGTGACGAGCCGGCAGGAGGGGCGCACGCCCGTCTCGAGCGTGCACCCGAGCCTCGTCGGACGGCTTGATCTGCCGCTCGAGGATCTCGGGCCCGAGGAGGTCGGGTCGCGGGCGGCCTGCGTCTTCAGCTGCCTGCCGCACTGCGCGAGCGCGGAGATCGTGCCGCGCGTCCTCGCCGCCGGAGCACGGGTGGTCGATTTCAGCGCCGATTACCGCCTCGACGACGCCGAGACCTACCGGGAGTGGTACGGGCACGAGCATCCCGACGCCGAGCGGCTCGGTCGGACGGTGTACGGCCTGCCCGAACTCTTTCGCGATGCGATCCGCGAGGCACGGCTCGTGGCCAACCCGGGCTGCTACTCGACGTCCGCCATCCTGCCGCTGGCCCCGCTGCTCGCCCGTGGCCTCATCGAACGCGACGACATCATCGTCGACTCCAAGAGCGGCGTGAGCGGCGCGGGGCGGACGCCGAAGCTCATGACGCACTTCCCCGAGTGCAACGAGAGCATGTCGGCATACAACGTGGGGCGGCACCGCCACACCCCGGAGATCGAGCAGGTCGTCGCCAGGCACGCCGGCGCTCGGCCCCGGGTGATTTTCACGCCGCAGCTCGCCCCGATGGATCGCGGCATCCTCTCCACGATCTACGCCAAGCCGACCCGCACGCTGACGGAGCGGGACGTGATGGATGCCCTGCGCGACGCCTACGCCGGCGAGCGCTTCGTGCGCGTCGTCGATCACCTGCCAGGCACGAAGGACACGGTGGACACCAACTTCTGCGACGTCACCGCACGCGTCGTCGGCGGCCGGATCCTCCTCATCAGTTGCCTCGACAACCTCGTGAAGGGGGCCGCGGGAGCGGCCGTGCAAAACTTCAACGTCCTCTTCGGGCTGCCCGAGACAGCGGGGCTGCCCTGACCGTCGGGCTGCCGGAGGGGCGGCCCCGCCACGACACCGGAACCGTCATCATGCCGATCGCCGAAACGCCCGTCCGACTGCCGATCCCGCCGCTGCCGCGCGGCTACCGCATGGGGGGCGTGCACGCCGGGCTGAAGCGCAACCCCACCCGTGAGGATGTGTCGCTCGTGGTCTCGGGCGTGCCGGCGGTCGCCGCCGGCGTGTACACGACGAACCTCGTCTTCGCGGCCCCGGTGGCCCACGACCGGAGCCTCACGCCGGGGCGCGGCATCAGGGGAGTCGTCGTCAACTCGGGCAACGCGAACGCCTGCACGGGTGCGCGGGGACTCGACGACGCCCGGGCGATGGCGGCGGCGGCCGCCACGGCCGTCGGTGCCGCCGGCGATGCGATGCTCGTGCTGTCGACTGGCATCATCGGCGAGTTCCTTCCCATGGCGAAGGTCACCGCCGGCATCACGGCGGCGGCCGGACGACTGGGCACCGACGACGAGGCGGCGATCAGCGCCGCCCGCGGGATGATGACCACCGACACGCGACCCAAGCTGGCCGGCCGGGCGGTGCGCGTCGGTGCGGGGTCCGTGGCGATCTTCGGCATGGCCAAGGGGGCGGCGATGATCGGGCCGCGTCTGGCCACGATGCTCGGGGTGGTGCTGACCGATGCGGCGCTCGAGCCCGACGACGCCCAGAGGATGCTGCGGGAGGCGTGCGACCAGACGTTCAACTGCGTGAGCGTGGATGGCCACACGAGCACCAACGACACCGTGCTGCTGCTTGCCAATGGGGCCGCGGGAGGGAGGTCGCTCGCGGGGGCGGATCTCGATGCCTTCGGCACCGCGCTCGTCGAGACGTGCGAGGTGCTGGCGCGGGAGATCGCCGACGACGGCGAGGGGGCGACCCACGTGCTGCGGGTCGAGGTGACAGGCTGCCGGACCCGTGAGGAGGCGAGGCAGATCGCACGCACGGTCGCCGACAGCCCGCTCGTCAAGACGGCGATCCACGGGGCCGATCCGAACTGGGGGCGGATCGTCTCGGCGGCAGGCTATGCGGGGGTGCCCTTCGATCCGACGCGGCTCGTGCTCCGCCTCAACGGCACCCTGCTCTTCCGTGACGGGGCCCCCGTGGCCTTCGACGCCGATGCGGTCTCGGCCTCGCTCGGTGCGTCCCGCGAGGCCCTGATCGAGCTCGATCTGGCGTCCGGGCCGGCCTCGGTTCGCTTCCACTCGAGCGACCTGACGGCGGAGTACGTGCGGCTCAACGCCGACTACCATACGTAGGCCGTCTCGCGTCCGCTGGGAGCGCTGCGGGGCGTCCCTGGAGCGCTCGACCTGCCGGTCCCGCCACCCGGGCCGACCCCGGGCGGACCGCATGGTGGGCGGCGGCCGTGCCGGGTCCGTATAGTGGTCCGACCGATTCCCGCAGAGCGGCTTGACTCAGGTCGCCCCGGTCACGTACTCCTCCCTCCGCCCCGCGATTGCACCGCATGATCATGTCCGTCGCCAGTTCGTTCCTCCGTTCACGCGCGGTCGACACGGTCGCCGCGCGGCCCGGTGTCCGTGCGCCGCTCGCCCGGGGCCTCGTCGCCTCCACCGATCCGGTCGACGATGACGATCTCGGGGACGAGGAGGATCTCGCGGTCTCGCAGCCGTTGTCCGATGAGGAGTCGAATTTCGACGACTTCGACGACGAGTTCGACGATGACTTCGAGGAGGAGGAGAACGATCCCGACTGGGATCACCCGGACGACGTCGATCAGGACGAACCCCCTCCCGGGAAAGGCGGCGGCCGCAAGTAGGCGCCGCCCGTGAAGCCGGAGAACGGCCCATGCCAGGTCGCGACCCATCTCAGCCGGTGCCGGATGACCACGACGCCGGCATGCCGAAGTCCGGCACGCGGGGGTCGGCGGGGCGCGGTCGTCGGGTGAAGCAGGCGTGGTTCGGCACGCTCGGGCAGCTCGACTTCGAGATCGATTTTTTCGAACGCCTGCTCGCGCGACGTCCCGATGCGATCGAGGTCCTGCGGGTCCTCGCCGAACTCGTGTCACGCAAGGGCCACCTGCCGCGTGCCGTGGAACTGGATCGGCGGATCGTCGATCTTCTGCCGGACGACTTCCTCGCCCGGTACAACCTCGCCTGTTCGCTCGCCCGGGCCGGGAGCGCCGACGAGGCGATCGACTCGCTCTCGCGCGCGATCCTGCTGGGCTACGACGACATCGCCCACATGGAGGCGGACCCGGATCTCGAGAGCCTGCGGCACCATCCCGACTTTCAGGCCCTGCTCGGCGGGGACTGACCTGCGGTCCGGCGGCTCCGTCCGGCTCGCGCTGGTTCGCCGCCGGCACCGGTCGGCGGGCCGCCCGCGGCCGCCGCGCTCCGTGTGCGCCAGCGCCGCTTCGGTATGATGCTGCCCTCCCGTCCCGGCACCCGGAGGAGACAGGCGCAGGCATGCTCGACCAGTACGACAAGGTTTCGGACGCTGTCGGCTTCATTGCCGCGCGTTGGCCCGAGAAGCCCGCCGTGGGCATCGTCCTCGGCAGCGGTCTCGGCGGCATCGGTGAGTCGTTGACCGATCGTGTCGCGATCCCCTACGACGCGGTGCCGCACTTCGCCGTCTCCACGGCACACGGTCACGCGGGGCAGCTCGTCTGCGGGCGGCTCGACGGCGTGCCCGTGGTGGTGATGGAGGGCCGCATCCACGCCTACGAAGGGTATCCGCTGGGGCAGATCACGCTCCCGGTCCGCGTCTTCCGCCGGCTCGGCGCCGACCTGCTCGTGGTGACGAATGCCGGGGGCGGGCTCAATCCGCAGTTCCGCACCGGCGACGTCATGGTCATCGACGACCACATCAACCTGCTCGGCGACAATCCCCTCATCGGCATCAATGACGACCGGCTCGGCCCGCGGTTTCCCGACATGTCGGCTCCCTACACGCCGGGCCTCGTCGATGCGGCGCTCGCCGTCGCCCGGCGCGAAGACTTCGTGGCGCACCGCGGGGTCTACGTGGCGGTGACGGGGCCGAACCTGGAGACCCGGGCGGAATACCGCTTCCTGCGTGGCATCGGAGCCGACATCGTCGGCATGTCGACGGTGCCCGAGGTGATCGTGGCCGTGCATGCCGGCATGCGCGTGCTCGGCATCTCGGTCGTGACCGACATGTGCCTGCCCGATGCGCTCGAGGTGGCCACCGTGGAGAAGATCCTCGCGGTGGCCCGCTCGGCGGAGCCGAAGCTCCGTGCGATCATCACCGACGCGGTGCGTGCGGCGGGTGGAAAGGGGATGGGGCGATGACGGCGCCGGTGCGTGTGCTCGTGGTCGGTTGCGGTCACATGGGCACGTCCCACGCGAAGGCCTACGAGACCCTGCCCGGCTTCGAGATCGCCGGCGTGGTGGCCCGCGGGCCCACCTCGCGTCGGGCGCTCCTCGACGCCATCGGCACCGATCGACCGCAGTTTTCCGACTACGCGGCGGCGCTCGCCGAGACGCGCCCCGACGCCGTCTCCATCGCCACCTATCCCGACACGCACGCCGCATACGCGCGGCAGGCGTTCGAGGCCGGGTGCCACGTCTTTCTCGAGAAGCCGGTCGCGGTGACGGTGGCGGAGGCACAGGAGGTCGTGGCCGCGGCACGGGCCGCCCGCAGGAAGCTCGTCGTCGGCTACATCCTGCGGGTGCATCCCACGTGGAAGCGATTCATCGAGACGGCCCGCACGCTCGGGTCGCCGCTCGTCATGCGGATGAACCTCAATCAGCAGTCGTCGGGCGACCAGTGGCGCACCCATCGGGCACTCATGCAGTCGATGTCGCCGATCGTCGACTGCGGCGTGCACTACGTGGACGTCATGTGCCAGATGACGAGGTCGCGACCGGTGCGGGTCTCGGCGATCGGCGCGCGGCTCACCGACGATCTCCCGCCCGGCATGTACAACTACGGACAGTTGCAGGTGACGTTCGCCGACGGATCGGTCGGCTGGTACGAGGCCGGTTGGGGGCCGATGATGAGCGACGTCGCGTACTTCGTGAAGGACGTGATCGGCCCGCGGGGATGCGTGAGCATCGCCGGCGTCAAGGAGGGGGAGGTGGCCAGCGACGACGTCGGCGGCCATTCGAGGGCCGGACTCCTGCGGCTCCACCACGGGGCGCTCGAGTCCGACGGCTCGTTTGCGAAGGCCGACGAGTGGATCGACTGCTCCGACGAGCCCGATCACGACGGACTGTGCCGGCTCGAGCAGGAGGTCTTCCTCGATGCGATCCTCCACGACCGTGATCTCACGGACCACATGGACGACGCCGTCAACAGCCTGCGCATCGTGCTGGCGGCGGATGAAGCCTTCCGCACCGGCCGCACCGTGGCGCTCTCCTGACGCTCCCGTCGAAGGGGCCGGCCGCCGCCGCCACACCTGCCGTGAGCCGTGAGCGGCGCCGCCCGGGGGCGTCAGCGGCGGGGCAGTGGCTCGTACTGCCGCAGCTGGGCCGCGGCGCGGGGCGCCTCCGTGGCGATCTGCTCGTAGACCGCCTCCGCCCGTTCCCTGTTGACCGAGAACTGGGGGATGCCACCGGAGAAGCTCACCGTCAGGATGCCCGTCGCGAGGAGCGCCGGCACGAGGATCAGCAGGAGCCGCGACCCGAAACGGGACGTGGCGACCGCCCTGACCGGCGTGGGCATGCCGACCGTCGCCATGCCCACGAGCTGCTGCGAATAGGTCTGTTTCTTGCTCTTGCTCTTGCGACCCGCCATGGCGCGGAGCCTCACGAATCCAGGGGATACGGCGGCCACTCCGGTCCCCGGCCGAGCCGCGGACCCCACACAGGCTTCATCGGCAGTTTCCCGGGATTCCATCAGCGCCTGGCACGCGCGGCCGATGGGTTCGCTCACCCTGGCTGTGCTTCCCGAATTACGGGACCGGCACGGCCGACGCCCCGTGCCACCCCGCGTCACGCACCACGGCCGTCAGACGAACGGCACGTCACCCCGTGTCGCCCGCGCCACGTCGACGATCACGCCGGAGATGGCGTCGGTGACGGCGGCGAAGTATTCCGCGCCCTTGGCGGCCGTGGCCGCCGTCGGATCGCCGGCGCCGGTGTCGGGATGGGTCTGCGACCAGGGGCGGGGTGTCCAGACGCCCGGCTGGGCGAGCGACGGGATCGTCCAGGGGACCCGCCGTCCGTCGCCCGCCTGCGCCATCACGACGAGGTCGGGGCGCAGGTGGAGCACGAGGGAGGTTTCCATGTCGCCGCCGTGATCTCCCGGGTCGGGGAAGATGCGGGCGAGTGCGTCGGGTCGCACCCCGAAAAAGTTCACCACGACGAGCAGCGCGCCGGTCTCGAGCATCACGTCGCGCACCAGCGGCTTGAAGTCGTTTCCGCCGTGGCCGTTGAGCACGATGAGTCGATCGATCCCCTGCCGCACGAGGCTCATGGTCACGTCGCGCAGCACTGCCGCGGCGGTCGTGGTTGAGAGGTGGATCGTCGCCACCTGATCCTGCTGCTGCGCGTTGTTGCCGAAGGGAATCGCCGGGAGGACGAGCGGCCGGGCCCCGCGGGCCGCGGCGAGCGCCGCCGCGCCCTCGGCGATGCCGACGGCCTCGATGACGTCGGTGCCGTGCGGCAGGTGCCAGCCATGCGCCTCGGTGGCCCCCCAGGGAAGGATCGCGACCTGCGGGCGATCGTCGAGCAGCTGACGGTAGTTCGCCTCGAGCAGCACGTGGGCCCGGGGACCGGACGCGTCGGACATCAGATCGCTCCGTGGGAGGATGCGGCAGGATCGAGCCGCACGTCCCCGTATGATGCCACCGTCATCGCTGGTCACCATCCCGCGCCTCCCGGGGGGGCGATTCGGCCGTCCGGTGACGAGATCGGTCCCCCTTCCCCGTCCCGTGGACGCCGCATGCACCGCACCCTCGACCTGCTCGCGAATGCCTTCCCGGTGTGGGTGCTGGCCGCCTGTGGCGTGGCGCTCGTCGAGCCGGCTGCATTCACCTGGTTTCGCGGTGATGCGATCGTCGTCGCGCTCGCCTTCATCATGCTGGGCATGGGCGTGACGCTCACCGTGGACGACTTCGTGCGGCTCGCCCGACGGCCGGTGCCGGTCGTCGTCGGGTTCGCGGCGCAGTTCGTCATCATGCCGGCGCTCGGCTGGCTCGTGGCCACGTTCTTTCGCCTCGACACGCCGTTCGCGCTGGGGATCATCCTCGTCGCCTGCTGTCCGGGCGGCACCGCGTCCAACGTGGTGACCTTCATCGCACGGGCCGACGTCGCGCTGTCCGTGCTGATGACCACCTGCACGACGCTCGCCGCCGTGATCCTCACGCCCCTGCTCGTGAAGCTGCTCGCAGGACGTCTCGTGGAGGTCGACGCGCTGGCCCTCTTCCTCTCGACGCTGCAGGTGGTGGTGATTCCGGTCGTCGCGGGCGTGCTCGTCAACCGCTTCCTGCCGGCCGCGGTGCGTGCGACGCAGCCCTTCGCGCCGCTGGTGAGCGTGATCCTCATCGCCCTCGTCTGCGCGAGCATCATCGGTCAGAACGCGGCGGCCGTCCGCACCAGCGGCGTGTGGCTGCTGGCCGCGGTGACCACGCTCCACGCAGGTGGTTTCGCGTTGGGCCGGCTGGTCGGGCTCGTGATCGGCTATCCGCCGGCCGTCGGCCGTGCGATCGCCATCGAGGTGGGGATGCAGAATTCCGGACGGGGGGTCGTCCTGGCCCAGAGGCACTTCCCGGCCGATCCACTCGCGGCCGTTCCGTGCGCGATCTCGTCGGTCGTGCACTCCGTGCTCGGGAGCGCGCTGGCCGGCTGGTGGCGGCTGCGGCCGGACCCGACCGGCGAACGGGTCACTTCCCGTTGACCGAGCCGAAGTGGATGCCCCTGTGGCGCTGCAGCGTTTTCGCCGACTCGGCGGGCAGACGGCCGGCCAGATCGGCGGGAAAGAGGAACCCGGAGCTTCCCTTGGCCCGATGCGTGAGGAGCACCTGTGCGGTCGGCGAATCGAGTTCGGCGACCGACGGAAGCGAGATGATGGTCTGGCAGTTGATGAGCGCGCCGGCGAGGTCGGGTGTGAGCGTCGTGATTCCGAAGAACTCCACCGGAGCCTTGCGCTTGCGGACCGCCGCCGCGGCGTCCGGATGCAGTGACGTGACGCTCGTCAGCGACAGCATGCCGTCCTGCTTCTCGAGCGCCTTGAGCACCTCGGGAGAGGGCGGGTCGCCGAGGGTCTTGAGGGCCGCGAGTTCCAGGGTGCCTCGATTGGTCAGCAGCACCGCGAGCGCCTCCTGGCTGATCTGCTCGAGCGTGTCGAAGTCGAGCGTGCCCCGATGTCGCGCGAACCCCTTGGCGCACTCGTCGTCGAGCGTCGTGAGGGCCGGCAGCGAGATGCTGCCCGATGTCCCGACGAATCCCTTCGCCGCCTCGGGAGTGAGCGTCGTGAGGGCCGGGAGCACCAGGGCGTCCTTGCGGTTGGCGAGGCGGTTGGCGAGACCCGGGTGATCGAGCGTCTGGAGCCCCTCGAGGTGGAGGTCCCCCCTGCTCTTGGCGAGGACGTTGGCGACCTCTTCCGGCACCTGCTTGACGAGCGGCAGCGTCACGGGCGTGCCCTGCGTCGCGAACTTCATGGCGAGCGGCACCGAGTCGAGGACCGTGAGTCCCTCGAGCGAGATCTGGGCGCGGGACTGGGCGAGCGCGAAGGCGGCCGCCGGATCGAGGGTCGCGACACCGTCGAGTTTCAGCGATGACTGGTTGGCCGCGAGCGCCTGGGCCGTTTCGGGCGGAAGCTGCCGGATGCTGTCGAGCGTGATGCCGCCGCGGTTCATGGCAAGGATGGCCGCCACGTTCGGCTTGAGGTCGCGGAGCGCCCGCAGCGAGATCGCGCGGTTGGCGCGGACGAGCGTCTGGGCCTCGAGCTCGTTGAGCGAGGTGGCGGTCTCGGTGTCGACGGCGACGGCCGTGCTGCTCGCGAGCGCGATCGTCGCGAAGAGCAGGACGAGCACGCGGCCGGCCGGCCGCACTCCGGACGCCACGGCGCACGGTCTCGTCACGGGCTCCGTCGGTGTCGTCATGGATGGGCACTCCCTTGGCTGGCCCGTCGCCGCAGGACGACGGTGGATGGGCGGGTGCGGACGGTCGCCGACGGACCGGGGTCGTGAACGCGGGGGGCCTCGCGGGGTCAGCGGGTGTCGCGTTCCGTCGCGGTGGAGTCCCTCAGGCAGTAGAGCACATCACCCGTCCGCACGAGAAGCGTGCCGTTGACCGCGGCGATGCCGTACTGCGTGCGGCCGCCGAACATGGCGGCACCACGCCGCCGTTCCTCGGTGGCCTCGCGAGCGGCCGCCGCGGGATCCACCGCCACGCTGTCGGGGTCCCAGAGCACGTTTTCCGCGAGCACCTGCCAGCGCGGTCCTGCCGCGATCACCGTCGTCGTGCCGTCCTTGCCGAACAGGTAGACCCGGTCGCCCACGCACAGGGGTGTCGCCCAGACCGACTGCGCGGCGCGCTCCTCGTAGTGCGGTTCGCCGGTGGCGGCATCGAGGCAGACGACGACGCCGGCCCGATTGACGAAGTAGGCGCAAGCACCATGCACCACGGGTGAACCGAACGACGGTGTCGCGCGCTGGGTGCGCCAGAGCACCTGCGGCTCCCATGCGTCCGCCCGGCGGGTCGCCGTGAGCAGCAGGTTCGACCGCCGCGCCCCTTCCGCGTACTGTCCCTCGCGACCGGCGGAGGCGCCGACGAGAAACCGGCCGGTGCCGACGTCGATCGGTGTGGCGGCGGTGTTGCCACCGAGCCCGTCGAGGGTCCAGAGGCGGGTGCCGGTCGCCGGATCGTAGGCATCGACGGTCCCGGCGGAGCTGACCACGACCTGTGGCTGGCCGTCGATCGTCACGACGGCCGGCGAGCTCCAGCTCGTGCGGCTCGTGCGATCCTGTTTCCAGAGCGTGGCCCCATCCGCCTTGGAGAGCGCGACGAGATAGGACGGCCCCTCGTCGTCCACGAGCACGAACAGACGCTCCTCGAGGTGCGTTGGCGAGGCGGCGAGCCCGAATCGGTTGCTGAAGCGGCCATACTCCTTCGAGAGCGACCGCTGCCAGCGCGGCCGGCCGTCGTGCGCGAGTGCGACGAGGTCACCGCTCTCGAAGAAGGCGTAGACCCCATGGGCGTCGACGACCGGCGTGGGGGCGGCGCGGCTCACGTACAGGCTGTTCTCCACCGGATCGCTCGAGGCAAGGCTGTGCCGCCAGCGCTCGCGACCGTCGGAGAGGGCGAGGCCGAGGACGTGGCAGGTGTCCTTCATGGGGCCCTCGACCGCCGTCAGGAAGACCATGTCCCCGACAACCACGGGGCTCGACTGGCCGTGGCCGGGGAGCCGTGCCTGCCAGGCGACGTTCTCGGTGGGGCTCCAGCGCAGCGGCAGCGTGGCGGGATCGAGCGGCGTGGCACCGGCCCCGAGGAACGCCGGCCACGAGACCTCGGTCGTCGTGGCGAGGAGGAAGAGCAGCAGAAGGGGATGCATCGTGGTGTTTCCGGAGAAGTCGAGTCGCGCGGGGCCGGGTTCGGCGCCGTGGCCGACCCTCCATCATCATCGCAGCAGGTGTCCGCGACGCAGAAGATGGGCGGTCTGGGTGGCCTTGTCGGGTGGTCGGCCGAATGGTATTTCCCGTCTCGGCCTCGCGGCCCGAGGCTCCGCGCCGACACAGGGCTCCGCTCATGCCGATCCCCATGGCTTCATGGCGTCGCGTTCCCGGACGTGCCGGGTGCGTTCGCGTCGCGCTGATCGTCTCGATCGTCCTCGCCGCCGTCGCTCCCGCCTCCGCCGCGGAGCGCGAAAGCCCCCTCGTGCCGCTCGACATGTCGAGCCCGCGAGCGACGCTGCATGGCTTCATGGGGACCGTCGATCGGATCGCGGCGAACTTTCGTGAGCCGGATCGAGGTCGGGCAGTGCGGGCCGAGAACGCGCGGCTCCTCGAGCGGATCCTCCGCTGCCTCGATCTCTCGGCGGTGCCGCCCTCACTCGTCGATTCCCAGGGGCGCGAGGCGGCGGTGCATCTCAAGGAGGTGCTCGATCGAATCGAATTGCCACCGCCCGAGGCCATTCCCGATGCCGACGCCGTCAAGACTGGTGCGATCGACCGCTGGCGTCTGCCAGGTACCGAGATCGTCCTCGTGCGCCTCGCGGCGGGCGCCCGCGCGGGCGACTTCGTCTTCTCCACGGAGACGGTGGATCGCGCCGCGGAGTTCTTCGCGCGGGTTCGCGCCCTGCCCTACCGGGCCGACGCGGGCAGCCCGGGCC
>CAIWZS010000444.1 GCA_903917235.1 uncultured Planctomycetaceae bacterium
CCGAGCACAATGCGGAACGTGAGGTCGTCGGTGAACTCTCGGCCACCAACACGGATCCGGCTGACACCATCACGTACAGCTTGGTTCCGGGGATCGGTTCGGCCGATAACGCTCGCTTTACCATCGAAGGCCGTCAACTCAGGGCGAACGCCACGTTCTCCTATGACACGTCTGAACGATCGCCCACCAACATCTACACCATCCGCGTCAGGGCGACAGACTCAGGCGGACTCTTCACAGAGCGGGACATTCCGATCACCGTAACTAACGTGGACGAGACCAAGGTGCCACTCGTCATCACGAATGTACGACTCTACGACGGCAGGAATCCCGCCCTGACGGAAAATGCGACCGTGGTGCTGCAGCATCGGTACTCGCCAGACCTGCGCCCCAGCGTCTTCACCGAAAAGGCGGTGCTCGGAATTCCGGTCGGCTATTTCATCAAGTCCGTCCTGACCGGCCCGGTCGATCCGAGCGTGACCAGTGGTGCGCGCGTCATCGACGGCCAAGGCAACATCCTGATGCCGGGGCTCATTGAGTCTCATTACCACCTGACGCTTGCCGACCTTGCACAGTTGGTCAAGGTGGTACAGATCATCCAGATACCCACCGACGCCGACAGGTATCTGATCAGGGCCGATCTCAAGAACATGAGCGGCGCACCCTTGCTCACGACACGGCTGGACGCGCCCAATGTCTACCCGAGCGCTGCGAATACGCTCGGTGACGTGCTGCCCACGTTGTCATCCACAGATGCTGAGGGGTACCTCTTGGACGGCGGTGGTCACAAAATACCGAAGGGCACCGCCATGAAGGACCAACTGGTCGAGATTGGCATCAAAGAGGCGACCGACATGCTTCTGAGGGGTTTCACGTCCATCCGCGACGTCGCTGGCCATGCCAATGAAGTGAAGGAGCGGGTCGACCCCGCGAAAGCGAAGGTCGGCGACGAGAAACTGCCGGCTCCGAGGATTTGGGCCTCTCAGAATGCCATCAGTTCCACTGGCGGCCATGCTGATTTCACGCACACGATCGAAGGCATCGACAGCATCCTTTCCGAAGCGAGCGAGGACGATTATCTCGTGCTGAATGAAGCACTGGGCGGATTTGTCGCAGACGGTGTCGCCGAGATGCTGAGTGTCACACGCAGGAATTTCGTGCTGGGCGCCGACTTCATCAAGATCACACCGGGCGGAGGCGTTTCGTCGCCATACGACCCGATTGACGCCACCACGATGACCGCCGACGAAATCAAGGCGGTTGTTGAAGTAGCGAATGGATTCAACACGTATGTGACCGCCCATGCGTACGAGGCTAGCACCATCAATCTGTTGATCGATTGCGGCGTTAGGATGGTCGAGCACGCCACTCTCATCGACGACCACACGATGGCGCGGATCCATGGCATCAACACCGATGCGGACCCTGCGAATGATTTCTACGTAAACATATCGCCCTTCTTCCCGAATGCGTTCGCAAACGTGAAACAGGGAGAAGGAGCCATCAAGAAGGCCATCACCGAAACGGGCACACCCAGGGCGTACGCATACGCGAAGAAGTACAATCTCCTCAATTTCGTCGGCTTCGGCTCTGACGTGATGTACGACCAGGTGGCAGGGGCCAAGACGCCCAAAATGCTGGCGAGTCTGGCAGGCGACATCAATAAGGCGATCCAGTCCCAACTCGATGACCCGAGTTCGGCGAACGATCAATTCAGAAAGGAGATGAGGAACGTCAGTTGGAGGTACACCGAGGCCGATGTCCTGAGCATGGCGACATCTGTGAATGCGCGCGTGCTTGCACTGTCTGGCAAGAGAACGCCGTACTCGAACGAGCACGGCAAGAACCTGACGAGTGACCAGATCGGAGTGATCGCACCGGGTGCGGTGGGAGACGTGATACTCCTCAGGTATGAAGCCACGAACAGTGGCAGTGAACTCGAGCAGGCGTTGGCCGGTTTTTCCAATGTCGACAGCAATCTGCTCCTCGTGATCAAGGATGGCATCGTTCACAAAAACACGGTTTCCACGCTCGGGTTGGCGAAGGCATTCGATTCCTCACGATTGACCGGAGACAAAGCCGCGCATGTGAGCAAGGCTGAATTCGTGTCGACGATGTACCAGCGGATCATGGGCAGGCTGCCGAGCGGTGAGGAGTTGAGGCTCGGCGTGATGAATCTCAATGCCTCCTCCGATAACAGGCAAGCCGCAATCACCGGCCTCTATGACTCGCACGAGTTCACAACGAAGCGTCTTTCAAATGATGCGTTCGTCGGGAAGGTGTACAGTGACTTGCTCGGGCCTGAGCGTAGCCCGAGTGAGTCGGAGAGAAGCGAGGCATTGCGCCAACTGGAGAACGGACTGTCACGTCCAGACTTTGCAGCATCGATCATCACGTCATCGGAATTCGTCACAGCCAGCCAGTGGGTCTGAGTCGCTGAATTTTGGTCATGAGCGAAGTCGAAAGAAGCTAAAGGACGGTTTTTCGGGCACGGATGTGGCAGGGTGGCTAAAGCCACGATGCAAACCTGCATGCAAGCGTGAGCGACGTCGTTTTCATGCAGACCGGTGACGGGCCGATGGCGTTGCCGGCGCCTCGGCTGATGACCCGATCCGATCACGCCCACCGAGAAGGTGCGTCGTCGTGTCCCGCAACTGGCCGCTGGTGGTCGAAGTCGCCAGGCAGCTGGCCGAGCAGGACCGCCAAGCGGGCTGAGGCGGAGGCCCGGGCGAGGACGACATGAGTTTGCCGACCGCCCGCCGGAGGTTGCTGCCTCTGTGAGCGCTGATGCCCTCAGGGCCCAGGAAGCCTCATTCGCCCTGCTCCAATGGCACGCGAGGGAGCGTGAGCGTGTGACCTGCCCCGCTCGCACGACACCTCCCGGATTGCCTGGGCGAAACTGATGGCGCGGGTGCGGGAGGAGTTTCCGCTCGAGTACCCAGCGTGTGGCGGCGACATCCGGCTGATCGCCTTCATCACCGAACCGGGGCCGATCCGAAAGATCCTCACGCACCTGGCCGAACCACTCGAACCGCCGCCAGTATCGCCCGCCCGCGGCCCACCCACCGATTGGGCCGAGCTCGTCCAGGTCCATGACGACCGCGACATCTTCCAGGCGGCGCCCGACGAGCTGCCCGTGATCGACATGCACAGTCTCTGAACCGTGCCGGACGCGAGGTATCAACGGAGCCGCCAGGCGGCCCGACTCGGAGAGACTCCGCGCACAAACCAGAAAACCGCCACTTCGGAGGGCAAAGGCAGGCGTTCCTGCTGCGACTTTTTCGGACCCGGTACACCGGGCACTCAGCTCACAAGCACCTCATCCGCTCGGGAACCGTCGCCGAAGTGCTCTTGGCCGGGCTATCCTTGTGCCGCCGATGACGACGAGGTCAAACGACTTGCCGTTCACGTCCTCCGGCTTCGCGGCGCTCTTCGGGGCTTTGGGCGGTGGAGCCGGCACGCGAAGGATTAGCCCGTCGTTGACGAGCCTCGCTTGCAGCTTCGCGTACTCGACCTTCTGCACCGGCACACCGGCGTCGATCGCTATCGCGGCCGCGGTGGCAGCTGTCTGGCTCGACATCATGAACACCGGCTCCATCCGGATGCTCGAGAAGGCGACGTGGCTGGCCGAGAGGGCGAACGTGACGAGCAGGTTGTCGCACTCGGCCTGCTTGGGAATGATCGCCCGGTAGCTGATGCCGTAGGGGCCAGCGCCGTCGCGGCCTTCCGCCAGCTTGCCTTCGCGGGTCACCACGCCGTCCTTGACGATCCGGCGGATCTCGTGGGCGTCGATGCCGTAGCTGCCGAGGCTCACGGGATCGTCGACCACCCGCTTGCCGCACACGTGATCCTGCGTCATCACGAGGTCGCCGATCATCCGCCGCCCCTCGCGCACGTAGAGCTGGTGGGGCCAGCCGCCGGTATCGCGAAACTCGTCGCGGGGCAGGCCGAACCGCCGCATGTCGGCCCGCACCTTGGCGGGCACCCGCGGGTCGGTGGCCAGAAAATGCAGGAGGCCACGCTGGTAGTGCTCGTGCTCGCGAAACAGTTCCTGCCGCCGCTCGTGGCTCGCCTCGCACCAGCCCCAGCTCGCGCCGGGAAGGTTCCCGCCGAACGTCGCCGTATTGAAGTCGTATTTGTCGTTCGGGACGGGGTCGTGCTTCGCGAACCAGCGGAGGTCCATGTCGTCGCCGTTGGCCAGACAGGCCTCGATGAACCGCACGACGATCTCGTAGCGGGCCGGGTCGTAGCCGGGGGGTGGCTCGATCGGCAGCCGATTGGCGGCGGTCGTGAGACAGAGCCGGAAGCAATAGGCCTGCAATCCCGGCGCCGCCTCGCCGGGTGTGCCGGGATCGCCCGGATTGATCAGCGGCAGGAGGCCGCTCGAGGGGTCGCCCTTCCGCACGAAAGGGTCGAGCGGGAAGTCGCGATCCCAGACACCTTGGCCGCCCGGCTTGCGGCCGTTTGGCCCCGGCTGCTCGTGCGGCGATCGCGGACGACACCAGTCGGCATAGCGGATGCCGGCCAGCGACTCGCCGTACTGGTCGCGGCTTTCGCGGGTGAGCGTGTGCGAGACACCCGCCGCGGCCATGAGGTCGCCCTCGTAGGTCGTGTCGATGAACATCTTCGCCACGATCGCACGCCGCGCGCCGTTCGGGCCGGCGACGACGATGCGATTGATCCGCGGCCCGTCCTTGGCGACCTCGAGGAGCCGGGCGTCGCGGAGCACGGTCACTCCCGCCTCCTTGACGAGCTCCTCGAACACCTCCTCGGCCACATGCGGCTCGATCGCGTACGCACCGCCGGTGCCGCCGCCGCTGCCGCCGACCGCCTTGTGTGGCTCGTCCCAGGCCAGCTTCTTGCCGTAGCGGGCCACGAGCCGCGTGAAGAACTCCCGGGTGATGCCGCCGATCGTCCGTGGATCGCCGATGTCCACGGCGGAGAGGCCGCCCGATGTCATGCCGCCGACGTGCCGCCCCGGCTCGATGAGCACCACGCGCTTCCCCATGCGGGCCGCCTGCACGGCCGCGGCCACTCCTCCGGACGTCGCGCCATACACGCAGACGTCGGCCTCGAGGGCCGCCGTCGTGGCAGAGGTCGGCGCGAGGAGTGCGGCGGGAACGACGTGGTGGTAGAGGCCTGTCATGCTTCCCCCCGCGCCCGGGCCTCCGCCGCGGATGTGCCGCCACACCATGTGGAGGTTGCCGTCGATCCAGCGGATGGCGGGATAGTCGACCCACAGTCCCTCCTCGCTGGCTCGGTAGAGATCAGTCGGCTCTGACCAGGTGCGGCCGGCGTCGGTACTCGTACGAAACGCCAGCGCCCGCCGCGGGCCGCCGTGCCAGCCCGACTGCATGTCGACGTCGGGATTCTGGATGAGCACGAGCGTGTCGGTGCCGGGCACGCGGGTGAGCACGGGCGGCGCGACCGGGTTGGGCACCGCCGTCTTCACCGGGGCCGACCAGGTCGTTCCGTTGTCGGCAGAGCGACTCTCCCAGAGCCAGCCGGTGGTCGTGCGCCCGAGCATGAGCATCTTGCCGGGGGCGTGCTCCACGAGCGCCGGCTCCCAGAAGCCCCACTCATGCCCCCTGCCCTTGCCCTTGTGCGGGTTGTCGGCCACGTGCAAGACGTCGGCGGCGGGCGACCGCTTCCAGGTCTTGCCGTCGTCGTCGGAAGAGACCGTGTAGCTGCCGAGCGGCCCGCCCTGCTTCTTGGCGTCGGGCTTGAGATTGCAGTGCAGAATCGCGATCAGCCGGCCGCTTTCGAGGACGTAGAGCTTGTCCCACGGGCCGGTCGTGTAGGCATACTCCTTGTCGCTGATGACGATCGGTTCCGACCACGTGTGCCCATCGTCGCTCGACCGGCGAAACACCTTGATCGCATCCTGGCCGTGGGCGAGGGAGGTGTGCGTGAGGCCGATGTCGCCGCTCGGCAGCCGGGCGAGCGCACACTGGAAGAGCGATCGCTTGGGGTCGCTGAAGACGGTCTCCGGCTGCGACCAGGTCTTCCCGCAGTCGCGGGAGCGGATCTGGCGGATTTCGCCGCGGTCCCAGTCGCCTGGATTGGAGTGGGACCCGTAGAGCAGAAGCAGCGAGCCGTCTTTGAGCGGGATAAAGGCGGCCTCGCCGTTCCGCTTCGCCTCCGCCGTCGCGGGCACGATCTCGTGGCTGGGCAGTTCGGCGACCGCCGGCGTCGCCCACAGCAGCGCACAGCGCAGGACATACGCGATGGCGAGGACTCGGTGCATCGATCGCACTCCGTCCGCGGTGCTGGGGGGCGTCGCGCTTCCGTGGCTCCTGGCTCGTCCTTTCATTTTCGTCCTTCCTGATTGAAAAGCCGCACGATCTGCGCAAAACCATGTACCAGCGGCTCTGCCTCTCCATGACGCCGGAGGTCGCCACCGCCTTCGGGCACGAGCACTCCGCGACCGCCATTCTCGAGCAGCGGTTACGGAACGCCATCGGCTCCAGGAATTGGCCGCTGGCGGGCGAGATCGCCAAGAAGCTCGCCAGGCAGGACCGCCAAGCTGGGTGAGGCGGACAGCCCACAGGGTCGAGGACGACCTGCGTTTGCCGGCAGCTCGCACGTGTTCGGTCCAAGAGGGCGACGCGGAATCCAACGCAGTTGCTGCTTGCAGGAGGCCGCAAACTGGTCAACCTGGCTCAGCGATTGTGATCGTGTGCAGAGCAGGCCGTCTTTGCATCGCACGTTCCATGGAGATACGCTTGTGATCATGGTGACGCTCGCTGACATCGAGGCTGCGGTTGATTCGCTCTCGCCCGCTGAGAAGCAGGAGTTGATGCTCTTCCTGGCTACCCGGCTTCGGGCTGAAGGGGCGGTTCTGCCGGAGCCCCGCGTGTTCTCGGCGGACGAGATGGCTCGCTGGATCGCAGAGGATGAGGCGGACATGCGCCGCCTGCGGAAGCAGCCGTGAGGCTGTTTCTCGACTCGAACGTGCTCATCGCTGCGGCCGTGTCGGCGGAGGACGCGTCTCGAGAGGTCTGCCGCCTGCCGTCGACGCGTGACTGGCGGCTGATCACCACGCCCTATGCAGTCGCCGAAGTTGTTCGGAATCTCGTCGGCTTCACCGCGCCGGTGACCAGTGCGTGGCTGCGGTTCAGGGATCGGCTTCACCTGGCTGATGACGTGCTGCCGATCGACAAGCCCGCCGTTTTTCCAGTGACCAGGGACCGGCCGATTCTTTTCAGTGCTCTGGCAACTGCGGACGTCCTGCTGACCCTCGATCGAGTGGATTTCAGCCGCTTGCTGGGCACACGGTTCTACGGACTCGCGATCATGACGCCAGGAACCTGGCTCGTGCAGGAGCGTGAAGTCCGTCGACCTGACGCCTCGTAAGCTGGGCGCGCGTGCCAGTGCGATGCGGCTCCATGAGAGCCCATGCGGTAGCCTGTGACGAAAGCTCCCCCAGCGGGAACAGTTCGAATCACTGTTTCCTCGGGGAATACTGCAAAGCCGGCTCGAAAGTGACGCCCGCAGTGCGTAGGACCGGGCACTCCCCCGCGATTGGTGGGACACCGCCGGGATGCGAGCCGCTCTCGCCGTCACGTCCTGCACGCCGTCACGAGCAGCCAAACCTGTCGCCGAGCCAACCTCGGCACCTGGGACCCCATCGACCGGTACAGATTTGAGGATCTTTGAGGACAGATTCCGGATCGACGAAACTCACGCCTACCCAGAAATGCGAAAAGCACGTTTTTTCCGCTCTTTTTTATACGCCCGCCGAGATTCGAACTCGGGACCCTGGGATTAGAAATCCCATGCTCTATCCAACTGAGCTACGGGCGCGAGGGGGTTTTGGGGGGCGATTCTCTGCAATCGTCTGGTGAATGACTTCGTGGCATGTCATGGCATGTCGCGTCATGGCATATCGCAGCATTTGCACCCATCCCACCGACATGATACCGGATGGGTGTCTCGCCCGAATCGTGTCGCGGCAGGTGCCCGGAGGCTGACCACGTCCGCTCCGACGAGGGCTGGCGGCTGCCGCCTGGCGTACGCGATCGTTTTCGACGGACCGTGGAGATCAATCACGCCCGACCATCCGCTGGTACGCAGATCCGATTGCGACCGCCTCGCTTGGCTCGGTACATCGCCTGATCGGCCGAATCCAGCAGGGCCTCCACGTCCTCGCCGTCGAACGGAAACTCGGCCACGCCGATCGAAGCCGTCAACGGCTGGAGCAGCCGACCCTCGTGATGGACACCGGTCTCGGCCAGACGCCGTCGGAGCGGCTCGAGCCGGTTGACCGCCTCGGCACCGGTCGCGCCGGGCATGATGAGCACGAACTCTTCTCCACCGTAACGGCAGGGAATATCGCTCCCCTGCCGGAATCCCTGAAGCAATACGGCGAGCGAGCGGAGCACGAGGTCCCCGGCACGATGACCGTGCCGATCGTTGCAGTCACGAAAATGATCCAGGTCGAGCATCGCGACGGCCAGCGGCCGCCCCTCGCGCCGCACATGGCTCAGTTGTCGGGCAAGCTCCTCCTCCATGAAGCGACGGTTGTACAACCCGGTGAGCGGATCACGGATCGCGAGGCTGCGGAGCTGTTCCCGCTCACGCACGGTCTCGAGGCCACGCTCTGCCGTTTCCGTGATCGCTCGATCGAAGACGGGCCGTCGCCCGCGCTCCGCTGCCAAGGCCCGGGCCGCGAGTGCTTCGGCCTCCGCCACCGTCCCGCAGGCCTGCAGGTCGAGGGCCAACCGCCACAGGCTCGCATACTCGTCGCGGATGAGTGCCGAGTCGTCTACGGCCGCTGCCGAAGCGGCGCCCTCAGCCGGCCATGGTGGTCGTGAACGGTCCGGAATCGTGTGGCTCACGGCGTCACCGCGGTCATTGCACATCGATCGCCTACGGGTCAGGGCGACCGCCGTGCGGGATTGCTCGCGTCGCAAGCGACGCTGACGGGCATCGCTGCGTCTCGCGGTCTGCGACGACGCGTCTGTGAGCACTCACGATACCAGACTGTCGGGCCCGGCGCATCACACCATGCCGGAGCGCACCGCCCAGACCGCGGCCTGCGTGCGATCACGCACGGAGAGTTTTCGGAGGATGTTCTGCACGTGCTCCTTGACCGTCTCGACGCTGATCGCGAGGGCGAGCGCAACCTCCTCATTGGACAGGCCGTAGGCGACGTGCACGAGCACCTGCGCCTCGCGTGGCGTCAGTCCGGCCTGGATGGCCGGCTTTTTCGGGGGCGTGGCCAACGATGCGGTGATCCGACCATACGGGACCGACACGGGTGCCGGTCGGCCCGTGAAGGCGTCCTCGATGGCGGCCACGAGATCTCGCTGGCCGACGTCCTTCAGGAGGCAGTGAGCGGCATTGATGGCACATGCCCTGGCCATGTAGGTCGGGTTGTCGAGTGTCGACAGCAGGACGACTTTCGCCTCGAACGGTGGCCTGGCAAGCGTGCCGGCAAGATCGAACGCATCCCCGCCCGGAATCGCCACGTCGAGCACCACCACGGCCGGCCGGTGCTTCTTCGCGAGCACGAGCGTCGTCGGGGCGTCTGCGGCTTCCCCGACGACCCTGGCGCGTGACCCCGCGAGCATGGCCCGCAGGCCGTGTCGAACGACTTCCTGTGCGTCCGCGATCAGGATCGGGATCGGTTGTGGCATGGCGCGACGGAAAGCGAACACGGACGGGAGCCCCCTCTGGATTCAAGGATATGCCGCCCGCCGCGTCAATTCTTTTCACCACACGATCATCGTCGCCGCGGGAACGCCTACCGCCAGCCCTCGAAGGGCTGGTAGGGCCGCTTGGCGAGTTCGGAGAACACCGGCTCGATGCCGAGCCCGGGGCCCGTCGGGAG
>CAIWZS010000445.1 GCA_903917235.1 uncultured Planctomycetaceae bacterium
GCACGGGCCCGGGCGACCCGAGCGCCTCGAGCGCGTAGCCGCTCGTGGTGAACACGCCCGACCCGATCATCCCGGCGACGACGAGCGCCACGAGCGTGGGCAGTCCGTGACGGAGATGATCGGTGGTCACGGTGGGCCCGCGGAGTGCGCGGGATTCTCCCGGGTCTCGTCACGACAACCGAGGGTTTTCCGTGATACCTGACGCGATGTCCATGCCCGTCATCGACGTGCGATCCGGTGGGCGGCTTTTGATCGCCGCTTCAGCAAAGAGGCTTCAGGGGAGATGCCGGGCCAGATACTCAACCGTCACGCTCTCGGCCCAGAAGGTCGGCGACCAGGGCGTTCCACCGATGAAGCCACAGTGCCCGCCATGGTCGGTGAGCAGCAGCGACAGGGCCGGATTGGCCGCGATCGCGGCGTGCGGCACGATGTCCGACGGCAGAAACGGGTCGTCCGCCGCGGCGAGCACGAGCATCGGCCGATCGATGCCCGCGAGGAACCGGCCCCCCGAGCAGCGCCGCCAGTAATCCGCCGCGTCAGCGAAGCCGTGGAGGGGGGCGGTGTAGTGGCCGTCGAACGCGGCGAATGTGCGTGCGGCCCGCAGCTCCGCCGGCCCGGCTCCAACGCAGCCCGGGAACCGGACGAGCGTATCCAGAGCCCTGCCCCGCAGCACCCGGAGCAGTGACCGTCGGTAGAGTGTCCGCAGCCGGAACGGCTCGTCGAGGAACGCCGCGCAGCGGGCGAGGTCGAATGGGGGGGAGATGGCCACCATGGCGGCGAGCCCGGCCGGGACCAGGGCTCCGTTCTCGCCCCCGAGCTTCATCAGCATGTTGGCACCGATCGAAAATCCGACCGCCGCGAAGCGACGGCCGGGACGTGCCGCGGCCAGCCGCTGCATGACGGCGCGCACGTCTTCGGACGCACCGCCGTGGTAGGCACGCGGCAGACGGTTCGGTTCGCCCGAGCAGCCGCGGTAGTTCATCAGGCAGACCTCGTGGCCGGCCGCGACGAGCACCGCGGCCATGCCGCGGACGGGTGGCGAAACGGACGAACCGGCCAGACCGTGGAGCACGAGCACCCAGGCGGCGGCAGGTGAGCGGGCGGACGGCTGCACCATGTCGACGTCGATGAAGTCCCCGTCGTCGAGTTCGAGCCGCTCGCGTCGCAGATCCGGCATCGGCCGGGGACGGCGCATGGTGGCGGCCACCACCGTCTGCACGTGCCGGTTGGACAACGGTGCCTGACACCGAATCGGTGTCATCGTGGGGAGCTCGTCCATGCAGCATGCCCTGCTCGACGGGCGCACGAAGGTGGGCGGAGCCGGCTGGCCAGGGCGGGGTCGGCCCAGCAGACTTCCCTTCGGCTGACAACAGTACCATTCGGCTCGCTGCGGAGCGTGACGAGCGGCCACAAGTCGTCAGTCCGGCGCGGCGGGCCATTCCCCACAGCACGCCCAGCCCTCGCCACACGCTCGGTGCCCTGTGGGAGGCCGTCCGATCCGGCCCCGCGTCGGTCACCGGGACACGGCCAGGTCCTGCGTATACTCCTCCCCGCGACGTGCGTCGTCGCCCGTCAGGATCGATCCGAGAATTCCGCGACCTTTGGGGGAATATCGATGCGTGCTGCCAGCCTGTCGCTCGTCGGTATCGGTGTCATCGCGCTCCAGTTCGCAGCGGCCGCTGCGGAACCGGCGTCCGCGCCGCCGCTGAAGATCCTCCTCATCGCCGGGGGCTGCTGCCACGACTACGCGACCCAGACGCGGCTCCTCGAGGAGGGGATCGAGGCACGCACGCGGGCCGACGTCGAGGTCGTCCACAATCCGGACCGCTCGACGAAGGCGGTCTTCTCGATCTACGAGAAGGACGACTGGGCCAAGGGCTACGACGTGGTCATCCACGACGAGTGCTCGGCGGACGTCACCGATCGCCCCTACGTCGCGCGCATTCTCCAGGCCCATCGTGACGGCGTGCCCGCCGTCAATCTGCACTGCGCGATGCACTCGTACCGCTGGTCCGACTTCCGCCAGCCCGTGCCGGTCGGCAACGACAACGCCGGCTGGTACGAGATGCTCGGCCTCCAGTCGACCGGACACGGGCCGCAGGCCCCGATCGACGTCACCTACACCGGCACCGCGCATCCGGTCACGCGTGGGCTGAGTTCGTGGCGGACGATCAACGAGGAGCTCTACAACAACGTGCGGCTCTTCCCGCAGGCACAGACCCTCGCCACCGGCCGGCAGCTGCAGACCCCGCGGCCGCCGAAGGACGCCCCAGCCGATCCCGCCGTGAAGCCGGTCACCGCCGAGGCGGTCGTCGTCTGGACGAACGCGTACGGGCCGAAGCGGACGCGGATCTTCAGCACGACGCTCGGCCACAACAACGAGACCGTCGGCGATCCGCGCTACCTCGATCTCGTCACCCGCGGCGTGCTCTGGGCCGCCGGCAAGCTCGCCGACGACGGCACGCCCGCGGCCGGCTACACCGCCGCACGGTGAGTGCCCAGATCCCGCGCTGCCGCGACCGACATCGTCACTCGGCGGACATCTCGAGCCGTGGGATGTCGAGCCGCCGCAGCACGTCGCTCTGGAGGGCGGCGAACCGCGCGTCGCTCGCCTGCTGGGCCGCGAGGGTGGCCACACCCACCGCGACGGCCTTCTCGATCGTGGCGTCGTCCGCGATGCCGAGGGCGCGGAGGCCTTCGAGGAGCGGCTTCACCCGTGGGTCGGCGAGGATGCGGTCGGCCGCACCGGGCGGCGCGTCGTCACCACCGGCGGTCGCGGTGTCGCGCCACGCCGTGGCCCACGTGCCGTCGGGCAGCCGCACCTGAAACACCGACTCGACGGTCGCCCGGCCGGCACCGACGTCGGGCCGCACCCGCGTCGCACGAAACCGCCCCTCGGGCGCCTGCGAACGGGCCACGGCCAGCCAATCGTCCCCCCGCGCGCCCGCCGCCTCCGGAGCGAGATCGGCGAAGAGATCGCCGAGCAGGCCGCCGCCAGCCTCGCCCCCCGCGAGCAGCTGCGGCAGGAGCCGCACGATGTCGGCGAGGCCCGCGTCGCCGTCGCCGACCCGCACCACCGTGCTGCCCACTCCCTGAAACGTCACGGGAGTGCCGAGCGCCTGATCCACGAGCGCCAGCCGCGCATGCCACTCCCGATCGTCCTGCGGCCTCGGCGGCAGTCGGTCGGCGAGATCTGGTGGCTCGCCATCGGGATCGACACCGGCCTCGACGAGCGCCGCACGCAGACGCCGGGCCGAGAGCGCCTCCACGTCGTCGAGGCCCTCGTGCCAGCCCCACCGGGCGAGCCGCGCGTCGGCCGGATTGGCCGGTATCACCCGACGCACCGCACGCGGCGCGAGGTCCAGGATCGCGAACTCGGAGTCGTCGTCGCGGGCCGCACGCAGCCGTGCGCGCTCGCGTTCGAGCAGGTCGCCGCGTCGCGTTCCCTCTTCGCCATCCGCGTCGAGCAGCCGCTCGATGCGTCGCGAGACGTCGCCGCGTGCGGCGGCCGCGAGCCGCCGGTCCTCTGCCGCGAGTCGGTCGACCTCGGCGCTCGCATGATCGCGCAGCCACGAGCGACGCACGGCGACGGTGAGACCGCCGTCGGGCCGACGGTCGAGGACCGCGCCGCGCAATTCACCGCGGCCCGCCAGGTGCACGGTGTCGGTGCAGGTGTCGGCCGCACGGACCCCAGCGTGTCCGCCGATCAGCCGGCCGGTCATCACGGCCAAGACGACGACCACCCAACGCCACCACGCGGGCCGAGCATGGCCGCGTCGGCGGCATGGCCACGTGCAATCCGCCGCCGGTCGGCTGCTCCGGTGCATGGACGATCCTCCCGCCGACGCGCCTTGGCGTGAAACCCCGGGACCGAGCATACCCGCGCGGCCCCGCGCCCCGTCGGCGGCCGTTGGCGGGGACGGCGTGGCATCCTATCCTCCGCGGCATGTCGCCTCGTCGTCTCGCCGTGTGGTCCGGTCCGCGGAACCTCTCGACGGCC
>CAIWZS010000446.1 GCA_903917235.1 uncultured Planctomycetaceae bacterium
CACGATTCCCCGCGTCCGCAGGATGAGCCACGCGTTGATCGCCGGTGGCACGACGAGCAGCGCCAGGGCCGAGATCGGCGTCGGTATCTGCGGGACGAGCAGGAGCGGGCCCAGGATCATCGTCCACGGGAATCCCAGGAGCACGGGGAGGACGAAGGCCATGCCGTCGCCGGACACCAGGGCGCACACGATCGCCACGGCGTAGAGGGTGCCGTACACGGCGAGGCATCCGTGGCGGGCGGCATCGTTGGTCGACATCGTGCGAAATCCGGTGTCTCGAGACGACGGCCGGGCGGCAGCCCGTGCCCTGGATCACCCCGTCCAGCCCATCCTCCTGAAGAACGCCAGATAGGAATCGAGCGTCTGCACGGTGCCCCACGTCGTCTCGAAGTACGCGCGGGGGGTGTAGCGGTCGCGGTCCGCCAGCACCGACCGCATCACCTCCCCGAACGCCGCCGGCGACGCCAACTCGCCGGTCACGCCGGGCACCACGACGTGTCGGCCGCCGGCGATCTCCTCGTTGACCACGATCGGCAGGCCGGCCGCCACGCACTCCCACAGCGCCGCCGGGTTGGACGTCCGGTCGCCGGGATAGACGGCGATCCGGGACGACTGCAGAAGGTCGAGCGGCGACCGCTCGTCCCAGTCGCTGGTCGTGACGGAGGTGCCGGACAGATCCAAGACGCCCGGCTTGACCGGATGGAGATGGCCCGTGAGCGCGGTCCCGCGCACCGCGTCGAGGAGGATGTCGTGGCGCTTTCCGGGCCGGATGTTGGCGAGATAGATGAAGTCGCGGGTCTTGGGCGATCGTCCCGGGGTGACCAGCCGCGTGTTCACCACCGGCACGTACAGCATGGACCGGTCGTCGAGGAATCGGGGGTCGTCGACGAGAAAGCATTCGGCATCGTGGTTGTCGTCGCGATCCAGCGCGTAGCGCGAGCAGGGCACGTGGACCCGGAAGCTCCTGCCCTCGAGCGACCGCAGGATCTCGTGCCCCACGACCCCGTAGTTCACGAACAGGTCCGGCGGACCCGTGCGGTCGACGTAGTCGTGCACATCCTGGGCGTGATGGAACACCATCTTCAGCACGCCGCTGGAGTGGTACGCCATCCGTCGCGAGGGACCGTAGTCCCAGAATTCCACGTCGTCGGCCAGCCCCAGATCCATCATGTGGAGGCCGATGGCGAAGATGTGGAATCCCCAACCGGACGAGTAGTCGAGGAGCCGTTCGTAGCGGTCCTTCTTCCTCGGGCGGGTTTGCGAGGACCACCATTCGGGAAAGTCGGCCGGCTTCGCCAGCGGCGGGCGGAAATTGGCGATCACCACTCTCATGGCCGTTCCTGCCGCTCCTTCACCGCCGCCGCCCCCCGGAGCCCCGTCGGGCTTCATGGCGGGCGGGCTTCCCGAAATCCCGGCTCACACGGCCGCTGCCAGCACCATGGCGTCGACGACGTCGCCGAAGGTACGGAGCGTACCCCGGTCAGCGCAGCGCCGCAGCAGGTCGTCGTATTCCGCGAGCCAAAACCCCGCGTAGCAGTCGTGCAGGCCGAACGCGAACCATGGCTGACGGCCCATGCGGGTGAAGAGGTCGTCGCGCCATTCCGCGTAGGGCATCGAGCGGCGATAGAGAGGGAAGTCGTCGGTGGCGATGGGGAGCACGGCGATGCCGCTTCGGAGAAGCGGGCGCTTCAGCCCCAGCGATCTCACCGAACTGGAAAACCACTCGAAGTTGTGCCAGGCGAGGAGGGGATCGGTCAGCTCGTCGGTGATCCTCGATCGAGGTGCGCGGTAGCCACGCAGCCGGTAATCCAATCGCCGGCACCTGACCAGCTGGTCGGGCTCGTCACGGTGGTCGTAGGAATGGAAGCCCAAACCGTGCCCCGCCCCCTCGATGTCGCGTCGGACGTCGTCGAGCATGGTGCCCACCACGTGGTAGGTCGTGCGCACCCCGGCGCGGGACTCGGCCTCGAGCATCGCCGCCAGGTGTGGTGCGGCGTTTCGCGACGCGATCTCTGCGAACGCCGGATCGACCTCGAGGTGCCCCAGGCCGCCCTCGATGTCGTGCTCGATGCAGATGGTGTCGGTGAGGTCGAGCTCCGTGGCGGCCTCCGTCGGCCGCACGAGGCCGGCCTGCGCGGTCGCCACGTCGATGATCCACGTCTCCCCCTCCCGGCGCGGGGCGAATCGCTGCACGTGCCGATCGTAAATCCGATCGAACAACGGCCGCTGCGGCGTCCGGTTCCGCGCCGTATGGACGAGCGCCAAGTCGGCGCTGGGCAACACGATCTCCCGGCAGCCCCGCTCCCCCGCGAAGTGGACGATGCCGTTGAGCAGCATGTCATCCCAGCCGTGGAGGAGATGCTCGACCGCCGTCTTGTGCTCGCGGCGGCGCGAAATCCGCTGCACGATGTCGGAGATCCGCACGGTGGTGTAGAGGCGTTCGCCGTGGAGCACGAGGCCTGCCACCGCCGTATGGCCGGGCAGGCCGTAGTGCCGCTGATGCCAGGTGACGTCGCGACAGACGAACAATTCCGCCGGGATGCGGCGCAGCGCCGGCCCGACGGCGTGGAGCACCACCGCGAAATGTGCGCCCGGATCGTCGAGGCCGTACATCCGCTTCGCGATCCGATAGCCGTCGACTCCCTGGACGGGAAGGTAGCGCACCTGATGGGGGAAGAAATTGCGGCGTGGGAGGCCGAGGCGGCGGAATTCCTCCGCCCGATCCTCCCCGATCTCCCAGTGCCGCGCACGCAGCCGCCACGATCCGGCGTCGGTCATCGGGAGACCTCCTCGTCGTTCCCGCGGGTCATGGCGATCGTGGCGCCGGCGCGCCCGCCGACGTGTCGGCGCTGCCTGCCAGACGAAGCATCGACGTGAAGACGTCGTTGGCGTCGTGATGACGCGCGACCTCGTCGTGCTGCGCCGCGGAGAGACCTTCCTCCCATTTGCGGTCGGGGGCGATGCGTCCGTGCTCCCGGCGGATCCAGTCGATGTGCCGGTCCTGATAGACCCTCCGCCAGTACGGATCTCGCTCCACTTCGGCGTCGAAGTCGCGGAGAGACCCGAGGTGGGCGAACACCCCGGCGTTGCCGGTCGCCAGCGGATGCATCCACGGTTGCCAGCCGAGCTCGACGAGGGCGTCGTCGTAGGGGATCCCGACGTGGCGGCACAGACGCTCGGCCTCGATGGCCGGCTGCTCCGCGAACGCGTCGAAGAAGACCACGCAGGTCGGCGCCTGCGTGCGCTCGATGAAGCCGAGCGCGCCACGGTAGGTTCGGACGTAGCGGTCGAGCGACTCGGCGACGGAGAGCCCTTCGTGGACGGCGCAGCTGTAGGCGTAGGCGGCGGGGCGCTTCATCAGGAGCACGTAGTCGTCGAAGCGATTGCCGATCCGGCGGGCGGTGTCGTAGACGCGCCAATCCCCCTCCTTGAACACCACGTGCGTGCAGCCGAGGGCCGTGCGGGCGCGGTCGGTGATGCGATCGTAGCGGTCGGGAGCGTCGCGGCACTCGCCGAGGAACTCGGGCGTCCAGAACGGGCACCGCTCCGCGCATGTGCGGCATCGGATCGCCCCCGGGCCCTTCCGGACGATCTGGAACACCTCGCTGGTGAACAGCACCCGTCGTGCCCGGCCGAGCACGATCGACACCAGGGTCGATCCGCAGTACGCGGCGCTGAGGATCCCGATCGCGCGGGTGTGGGTCGGCGGCGGATCGGTGTCCGTCATCGCGCTGCTCCTGGTGGATCCCGCCCGGGGTGTCGAACGCCGACGCGGCGTGACGTAGTCTATCCGCCGATTCGATGGCGCCGCGCCGAACGGCGATGGAAGGGAATCCCCACGATGATCCAGCAACCGGTCGCCACCATCGTGATGCCGCTGCGCTCGCAGCGTGACGAGTGGCTCCGGGAAGCCCTCGATTCGGCGATCGGACAGACGGTCCCCACGGAGGTGATCGTCGTCACCTCGCCGTTCACACCCGCCTCGAACCGCGCCGTGCTCGCGGCGGCGGCCGACGCCTCCGGCCTCGTCGTCGTCGAGCGTCCCGCCGGCGCCGGGTTCGCCGACGCCATCAACCTCGGCTTCCGCTCCGCTCGCTGCGAGCGCGTGGGGCTGCTGCTCACCGACGACTGGCTCTCCCCGGACGCGGTGGAACGCTGCCTGGCCCACGATGCGGACATCGTCTCGACCGGTCGCATCGGCTACGCGGCCGACGGCCGCCGGGTGCTGTGGCGGGGGCCGAACGACGAGGCGCGGTACGAGCGGCTCGAAGGGCTCGAGCCGAAGGCGTCGTATCTGAAGCATTTCCTCCTCTTCCGCCGCACGACGATGCTGGAGGCGGGCGGCGTCGATCCCGGCATCGGCGTCACCGGGGCCGACGACTACGACCTCGTCTGGACGATGCTCGAACGGGGCGCCACGGTGCGGTTGGTGCGCGAGGAGCTCTACCACTACCGGGATCACCTCGAGGAAAGGCTGACGCTCCGCGACCACGACGCGCAGATCGCCGATCTGCGGAAGATCTTCGCCAAGCACGGCCTCCCCCCGGAGGACGCGGAGCGCGTGCTCGTCCGCAAAGCGCAGTGGCTGGGCGTGCCCACCCATGTCGCGATCGCCGACCCTCAATGGCACCTCCAGCGCCCCGCGGCGGCGGGATCGCACGCGGAAGGCGAGCGATCGCCGCTGGACGCCGGGATCGCGGAGTTCGTCACCGAGTTGGGCTGGAGGCCGGAGCGGACCACGTTGCTCCGCCCCGGCGGCGACGGCCGCCCCGCGGCGTGGCGCGTCGACATGCGCGGTGGTCGCTCCGCGGTCGCCCGCCGGCTCCGGCCGGCGGAGTCGGCGTCCCTCGCCGCGTTCCCGCCGCTCGCCACCGGGCTGCCGCTGGCACGGCTCCTCGGCCGCCACGACGACGTGATCCTCGAGGAGTGGATCGACGCCCCAACGTGCGAGCCGACGCGCGACGACGCCGCGACCACGCAGCGCGTGGGGGACATGCTCGGGCGAATGGCGCTGGCGGGCCACCCTTCCGCGCGGCCCCAGCGCCTCCCGGCGGCCGCGCTCCTGGGTGGCCTCGACGCGGCGCTCGCCACGTTGATCGGGGCCGGATCGCTCGACGGCGCGGTCGCCGAGCGCGTCGCGGCCCGGGCCCGTTCGAATCTCCCCGGCAACCTGCCGGCCGGGCTCCTCCATCTCGACTGCCGCCCGGAACACGTCCGTGTGACGGCGGCGGGACCGGTGCTCGTCGGCCTGCATCACCTCGCCTTCGGGATTCTCGATCAGCAGCTGGCCAGGGCGTGGTGCCAGTGGCCGATGTCGTCGGCATCCCGCGCGCGGTTCCTGGGTGCCTACGCTCGCCATCGGCCCACGCGGCAGTTCCTGCTCTACGAACTGTTCTGGGCGGCGTTCACGCTGGCGACGGTCGCCGCGGAGCGCCTGCGCGCCGGCCAGCCGGCCGACGACCTCGCCGTCGCCCTCCGGCACGTCGCCTCCGGCGAGCTGCCGCGGGAGTGGGCCGCGCCGCCGGCGGCACCCGAGGCGCCGGTGCGCGTGGCGTACATCTGCGACTACCTGATGATCGGAGGCCAGGAGCGGGCGGCGCTCGAGCTGATCCGCGGCCTCGATCGTCGGCACTTCGAGCCGTTCCTCTACGCCTTCCGGGGCGGGACGATGGAGCCCGCGTTCCGGGCGCTCGGCATTCCCATGGAGGTGGCGTCGTCACGCGATCCCATGGCTGCCGCCGCCTGCTGGACCGAGCAGGACCGCGACGAGAAGCGGGCCTGGCGCGAGGGACTCGCGGCGGCGCTGCGGCGCGACCGGATCGAGGCGGCGCTCGTCTTCGGCTGGCGCGACGCCGCCGCGGCGGGGCGGTCGGCCGGCGTGCCGGTGATGATCGAGAGGCTCGACGGGCCCACGTTGGTCGGCAAGGTCGCCGACAAACGCGACTTCCAGCGGGTGGTGGCCCAGTCGGCGACGCTGCGCGACGCGGTGATCGCGCGCGCGGAGGAATTCGGGATCGACGCGGGGCGCGTGGAACTGGTCTTCACGGGTGTCGACCTCGATCGCTTCGACGCCCGCGGCGCGGATCGGGAAGGGGCGAGGAAGGCCCTCGGCCTCGGCGCCGACGACCTCGTCGTGGGCACGGTGGGGAGGCTCGTTCCGGGCAAGAACATCGACCTGCTCGTCGAGGCGTTCGCGACGATTCCGGCCGACGCGCTGCCTGGACCCTGCCGGCTGCTCGTCGTCGGGCCCGATCACGGCAGCCTCGGGATGCTGCGGGACAGGGCGGCCGCGCTCGGCGTGGCGGATCGGGTGGCGTTCCTGCCCGGCACGAGCGACGTGCGCCCGGCGTACGCCGCGATGGACGTCTTCGCCATGACGTCCCTCGGGGAGGGCCTGCCCAACGTGATCCTCGAGGCGATGGCGATGGGCCTGCCCATCGTGACCACCGGCGCGGGCTCGATTCCGGAGGCGATGGACGGCAACGGATTCCTCCTCCCCGGAGCGGGTCCGGCGCGGATCGGCCGGCGGATCGCCCGCCTCCTCCGGGACGCGCGCCTACGTCGCCGGATGGGCGACCGCAGTCTGGCGATCGCCGCCCGGTTCGCGATGCGCCATTCGGTGGGACGGTACGAGGAGATGATGCTCGAGTGCCTCGCCGCCGCTGCCCGCCGCGGCGACTGATCGGCGGTCGGCGGGCGGTCCGAGTGGACGGGAGGACGGTCGATGTGCGAACCCCGGTCGCCGCGCGCGACCGCCGATTGGCCGAACCACGGCACCGAGATCGATCGGGCAC
>CAIWZS010000447.1 GCA_903917235.1 uncultured Planctomycetaceae bacterium
ATCACCCTGCAAGCCGGCGATGGAGATGTCGGATCGTTGTCACTCGCTTCAAACAAGGTCGAGCTGTCGAGCGCGGGTGAGGTCAGCGTCACGGGTACCACGAAGGCATCGATGTCGTCCGGTGCGGGCGGATTGAATCTTTCCGACACCCAGGTGTCGCTGAAATGCAATACAGCCGGTCTCACCGCGACGGCGGACGCCACCACGCTCAGCGGAGCCAAGGTGGAAATTGGTGTGCCGGGGACACCGAACAACCCGCAAGTGGCCACCGCGGCCACGGTCGCGGCCACGGCGGCTCCCC
This sequence comes from uncultured Planctomycetaceae bacterium, assembly GCA_903917235.1. Taxonomy (GTDB): domain Bacteria; phylum Planctomycetota; class Planctomycetia; order Pirellulales; family UBA1268; genus QWPN01. The sequence goes on from CAIWZS010000447.1 coordinate 302, forward strand.
TCGATGTGACGACGGCCGCGATCAATAATCTGCGGGGCCGCTTGCGGGATTTGCAGGACAAGATCGGAAAGTCCAAGATGCTTTCCTACCTGCTCAAGTGAGGTCGGTGCGTGCTCGTCAGGAACCACGCCCGCGATCGCCTCGCGCTCGGCTGGGTCGTGCAACGGCATCCGGCTCTGACTGACGGTCCGCCCGTCACGGGCCTCGCCGGCACGTTCGTGGTGAAGGGCACGTTCCGGCTCGTGCCCGGCGGTCAGGCCGTGCCATGGTCCGACGGCCCCGAGCCGCTCGCGGGCGACACGCCCTGGCCCGATGAGCCCGATCTCGGCCTCGCGTATCCGAGCGACTTCGTGCCGTGGAAGCCGCGCGGCGAATGGGTCGTGGTCGGCATGGCGAGGCCCCCGATGCACTACCCGCTCGACGCGGCCGGTGATCCGTTCGCGTGGCAGGGGGAAGGCGACACGCGCCGGTTCATGATTCGCGTGGCCGTCGGCGGATCGGAGAAGCGTCTGGAGGTCTTCGGCGAGCGCCACTGGATGGGGCGACTCGTGCATCTCGCCTCGCGGCCGCAGGCGGCCGAGGACGCCACGCCGCTGTCCTACGCGCTGGCCTGGGGCGGTCCCGGTCATCCCACCAACCCCATCGGCACGGGGTACGGCGGCGGATCGCTGCCACGGTTCGAGCGACCGGGTGCGCGCACGGAGACCTACCGCGACGACCGCGATCCGGCCGGGCTCGGCGCGGTGCCGGCCGACTGGCCCCAACGGGCCGCCCTGCGCGGCACCCACGACGACCGCTGGCTCGCGACCCGCTGGCCCTGGCTGCCGGAGGACGTCGACTACGACCACTTCCTCTCGACCGCGCCCGACCAGTGGGTCGACGGCTTCTTTCGGGGTGACGAGGCGGTGTCGCTCGTGCACCTGCACCCGACACGCGCGACGTTCGCGGGCCTCCTGCCGGGCATCCGTCCGCGACTGGCGGTCGTGCGTCGGCCGCCTGTGACGGAAGCATCGGCCGCGGCACGCGGCTTCGACCGCGACCGACCGCTGCCGGCCGAGGAGGTGCCGCTCGTGCTCGACACCGTGTGGATCGACGCGGAGCACGACAAGCTCGTGCTCGTCTGGCGCGGTCTCGCCGCGATCGCCACTCCCAAGATGCCCGACATCGCGTCGGTGACGTTGGCGGCCGAGCGACTCGACGAGCCTGCCGCCGCGATCGAGTCGTTCATCGTCAGGGGCGACGCCGGTGATGCGCCCGCGGAGGGCCCGACGCCCGCTGCGGAGCCGCTGACACCCGATCCGGGCGCTGCCGCGCGGGCGCAGGCCTGTGCCGCCGTGATCGATGAGGCTGTCGCCGAGGTCGCCGCGGTGACCGAGAAGCTCGAGACATCGGGCGTGTTCGCACGAATCGAGCAGGCGGCCGCCAAGGCTCTGTCGCCGGCCGAGCGAAGGGCGCAGCTCGAAGAACTCGCCGTTGCGCATGGACCAGGATCAACCGCGGCCCGGCAGCTCGAGTTGCTCGATGAGGTGGCTGCGGTGCAGGCCGCCGCCGAGCAGGTGCTGGCCGCCTGTGAAGCGGAGCAGGCGGCGCGGACGCAGGCTCGTGAGGCCGCCGCAGCGGCCCGCACGCTTCCCCGGTTGCCGGATGGCGCCGTGGACGTGGCCGAGGCGTCGCGCCGCGGCTGGCGGACGATGGACCTCGCCGGAGCCGACCTTTCGGGCCTCGACCTGACCGGGGCCGATCTCGCGGGTGTCGATCTCGGCGGCGCGAACCTCGCGGGAGCCATGCTGACGACCGCGAATCTCGCGGGAGCGAGGCTCGTCGAGGCCACTCTCGCGGCGGCCAATCTCGCCGGTGCGAACCTCGTCGGCGTGAATCTCGTGCGGGCCGATCTCTCGCGGGCGGATCTTTCCGGCGCGGATCTCTCCCACGGCGACCTGACGGCGGCGCGGGTGTCGGCCGTCGACTGGCGGGGCTCCCGACTCACCGCTGCGAAACTCGCCGGGCTCGACCTCTACGCGGCCGACTTTTCCGGCTGCGTCGCCGATCATGCCGACTTCTCGCGAACCAACCTCGCCGACGCGACGTTTTGCGACTGCCGCCTCGCCATGGCGTCGTTCGCGAAGGCGAACGTCGAGCGGGCGACGTTTTCCAAGGCGGAGCTCGCGTGGGCGGCGTTTGGCGACGCGATCGCCTGCGGGGCGACGTTCGCGGAGTGCGATCTCGGGAAGGTCCGTGCGGGGCAAGGTGATTTCCGGCGCGCGACGTTCACACAGTGTCGGGGACCGGAGGCCGTGTTCGAGGCCGCGCGGCTCGATGGTGCGACCTTCGTCCGCTGTGAACTTCCGCGGGCGCGATTCTCCGAGGCCTCGCTCGCCGCCGCCGGCTTCGATCGTTCGGACCTGCGGCACACGGTATTCGAGGATGCCTGCCTGACCGATGCGAGGCTCACGAAGAGCAACCTCTTCGAGGCCGTCTTCGACCGGGCCGACCTCACCGGAGCGAGCCTCGAGGATTCCAACACCTACGGCTGCGGCTTCTGGGAGAGCATCCTCCAAAAAAGGTGACAGTCACCAAATCTGGGCAAACTGTGATCTTCACCAGATTTGGTGACTGTCACCTTTTCCTTTTCCTTCGCGGGGGAACGAGATCTTGAACATTCCCGGGATGCCCGCCGGCGCGGAGAACTGGGAGCGGCTCACGGTGGCGGAGTTCTTTCGCAGGCTCGCGGCCGGCGAGCCGGTCCGCCGGGCGCTGGTCGTGGCCGCGGGCGAGTCGGGCGGGAAGGACGCGATCCTCTCGCCGGCGGGTCGGCGGTTCGACCGCACCATCCTCGAGGAGGTGATGCTCGTCGAGGTGCCGCTCGGGGGCGTCGTGTTCGAGGCGGCCGATTGGCACATCGTGGGCATCACGAAGTGTGACCTCGGCCAGGCGGCGTTTTCCGGCGGCCGGCTGCACGACGTGCTCTTCGCGGAATCCGGCCTCGACGGCTCGGCCTGGCGGAATCTCACGCTCGACGCCGCCCGGTTCATCAACTGCACCCTCGACGATGCCGAGTTTGCCGATGTCGCGGTCATGAACGGGTTCGTGGCCGGCGGGCAGTGGCCGCGGGTCAAGGTCTCGGGCGGCTCGTGGGCCGACACCGCGCTGCTCGAGGTCGCGCTCGACGCCACGGTCTTCACGGCGACGGCACTTTCCCGCTGCGATTTCAGCGGCTGCACGGGTGCCGGGCTCGCATTCGCTTCGGCCGCCGCGCTCGCCGAATGCCAGTTTCGGCGATGCAAGACGCCGGAGCTCACGGTGGCAGGAACCGTCCGCGGCTCGGGCTGGACGACGTGCGACCTCGGCGACGCCGCCCTGGCGGCCGCGACCCTGGAGCAGGCGGCGTTCCGGGAGTGCACGTTCTCCCCGGCCGCGGTCCTGCCGACGTCCTGCGCGGGGACCGACTTCTCGCGGAGCACGCTCGCCGGCGTCGATCTCGCCGAGCGCCGCTTCGCAGGCGCCGACTTCAGCCATGCCGATCTCTCCGATGCCCGCGGCACCAAGGCCGACCTGGCGGGGGCGAACCTCACCCGTGCCGTGGCGGCCGGCGCCGATCTCACGCGGGCCGTGCTCGAGCGTGCCGTGCTCGCCGAGTGCGTGCTCCGCGGGGCGGTGCTCGACGGGGCCGACGCGCGGCTGGCCGATTTCCGGGAGGCCGACCTCACCGACGCTGTCCTCGGCTCGGCCGACCTCTCCGGAGCGAGCCTGGCCGGCGCGATCTTCACGGGCGATCCGTTCGCCGCCACCAAGCGGCTCAAAAACGCCTGGCAGGGGGCGGTGCTCGCCGGCCACGATTTCCGCGGCCGCTCGTTCGGCGAGGAGGAATATCTCGACTGCGACCTCGCCGGCACGGCCTTCGATGAAGGCGTGTTTCTCGACAGCACGTTCGAGCGGTGCCGGCTCACCGGGGCGTCGCTCG